>PKUE01000140.1 GCA_002869685.1 Desulfuromonas sp. | reverse complement strand
AGCACTGTAAGGCATTGTATAGATAGTGCTCAGAGCTTTACCGTTATCCACGTTATAACCGAGATCATCGATAAATGCAGTCAGATCCCATGGTGAATCTGAAGGCAGAACGGCGCCGGTAATGTCGTCGATACCATCACCATCTCCGTCGGTAGTAATCGCCGCATATTGGCCCGCTTGGCTCCATGAACCATCGAAAACCTGGATATCAGCACCAAGCATTGCTTCGAATGCGAAGAAAATCGGTGTACATGAATAACCGGAGGTACAATAGGTAATAACGGGTGTTCCTTCGACCCAACCGGCATCAATAAAATTTTGTCTGATTTGGCTGGCTTCAAGATAGCCGCCATTAGCATCGAACAACGCGGCTTGACCATAGGCAATACCATCGGCCGGATGGCCTTCAAAAACAACATAGGTACTTGCCGCATCGAGAGAGGAGGTTGATCCAGTTCCAAGGTAACCAGAGGGATCTGCTGCGCCACGAGCATCAATGGTCAAATAGTCCGTACCATTGACCAAGCTGCTATCACTGACAACGTTGATCAACTCGCTGATAGAAACGCGCAGATCATCATTAATCGCCCCAAGATCTTGAACACTATAGGTTGAAGCAGCCACTTCCGTCGTCGTTGAAACCAGTTCATATCCTGCCGCGGTCCAAGCAGCTTTACCACCGTCGAGAACTTTCAGACGATCCATCGGGAAACCCCAATAACGGAATGTCCAGTAAGCCCGCGAGGCCAAATAGCCACTACCACCGGTCATAAATACGATTGTTGTGTTTTCATCAATACCTGCCGCTTGAATGACAGCATCAATTTGCGCCCCGGTTGCCACCAGAGATGCATGCGGCGCCAAACCGTCCAAACGTGTCGCACGCAGATCATTGACGCCAACCTGCACCGCACCTTCAATATGGTCACCAGTTGTCGCATACTCAATGATCACTACTTTTTCGTCGAAACCGTTGTCATTATTAACCAAACCGGCGTCTAACCAACTCTTCAGGGTGGCTGCATCAATCAAAACACTTGTTGCGGCACCTTTGATCGGATCACTGGTAACGCTTTTCGGCTCGTCATAACTGTCAGAGCCACCCCCGCCACCGCCACCGCACGCGGTAAGGACCAAAGTTGACAAAAAAATCAGTGCAATAATAGCTAGTTGCCTGTGCGTGTGCTTGAACACCTTTCGAATCATATTGCCTCCACATAGAATACGAAAATTAATACACTTCCTAACGCGATCTAACCCTTTCTAAGGAACCTCCTTTCTCCACATTAAAACGAGCATTCGATCTAGGGCTGGCTTTAATAAAACAAAAAAGCACAGCAAAACTGCATGTTGACTCGCTAATGAAGTAGCATCTAACAATTACGCCGAAGGATAGCATAAAACGCTACCGAAGGAACATTCTTTTTTTGCATAAAACACAGGGAAAGGGCAACTATAACAAATAGTTGACACCCTATAAGAGTTATTAATAGACAACAAAAAGGGTCAGGCTTTGATGGCAGCCCAAGCGTTTGCAACCAGATCTTCGGAGATTTCATGCAGAGGTCGGTTAACCACGCACAACAGACGCAGCTCGACAGCGCGCAAAACGACCCCGGTGTAACAGATGGCGGCAACGAACAGATCCTGACGACGGATGATACCCTCGTTCATACCCTGTTCGATGTATTGGCGGACCAGTTTGAAGGGCTCGGTAAAACAGATGGGTGAAGTATCGGTCATGAATTCGGTATGCTTCATGTAAAGCATGTATTCCATCATAACCGGATCAGATTCAGCAATATCGAAACACAATTCTGCAAACGCCTGGAGTTTTTGCTGGATAGTTTCCGCCCCCACCAGACGCTGATTGAACATTTCCTGAAAATCGCTCAGCGTATCTTCGTGAATTCGCCGGGCCAGGGTTTCCTTGTTGGCAAAATAGCTATAGATAGCCCCGGTGCTGACGCCGGAAGCCTTGACAATGGCCGGAATAGAAACATTGTAATAGCCTTTTTCCACAAAGAGTTCTCGCGCAACTCTCAGCACCTTGGCCATTTTGACATTAGGGGCAATTTGGCGTTTTTTCTCAGCAGCCATGTCTTTCTCCTATAGAGCAATTAAATGCCATCAACATATCTAAACCAAACCAAAAAGAAAAGACTAATTTCTAATTAGCCAAGGAGGAAACAGTTTTTTCCCGCGACCATATGGTCTGCACCTGGTTCATGGTCTCTTCGCAAAGGACGGTTACAGGTTATGCTTCCGGCAAACCGCCAGCACAACGCTTGAGCACCGCACCAGGTCTGGCTTCTTCCGCCAGGGCGGCATACCCTCCATCCACAACATACACCTGAGTGTAACCGTGAGCTCGCAGATAAGTATAAGCCATTGCCGCGCGAACGCCATGAGGACAAAAAATCCCGACAGTGCGATTCTTCGGAATCTGCGAGAATTGCCGTGGCAACAGGTCGAGTGGCAGCGACAAAACCTCGCCGTGATGGACAAACCCCAGCGTCAGCGTCTGTTGCTCAGGGAGCGTGCGGATATCGAGCAACAAGGAATCCGCGCTTGCAAACAACTCGGCAGGGGTAATTTTATGGCGAGCCTGACCGACAAAAGCCAGATCCATTGATTCAAGCACCTGATTGAGAGCCTGTTCCATAATATATCTCCCTTCAGTTCATATGACGTCCTTTTAACGCCACTCTATCTTCCAGCAATTGTGAATATTACGCCGTCGGGAAAAATCTTCGGGGATGGTCTGCCGGGAGATATCCTCAATTTGCAGATCAGCCAGTTGCTCGCGGTCCATTTTGAAGTTCCGCAAGTTATTGGAGAAGATCAAAACGCCCCCCTTGGATAACAACTGAGCAACCGAATAAATCAGATCAACATGATCACGCTGGATATCAAAGCTGGACGCCATTTTCTTTGAGTTGGAAAACGTCGGCGGATCAAGGAAGATCATATCAAACGTGTCGGGACACTGCTTGATCCATTGCAAACAGTCTGCCCGGATAATCCGATGTTGCGGTCCGGTAAACCCGTTGAGCGCCATATTCTTCTCTGCCCACTGGGTATAGGTCGTCGACATATCGACGGTCGTAGTCGATAACGCGCCACCCGCAGCGGCATAAACACTGACACTGCCGGTGTAAGCAAACAGATTAAGGAAATGCTCCCCTCCCGCCAGCGAGCGCACCAGATCACGCGTCAGACGATGGTCGAGAAACAGCCCGGTATCAAGATAATCGTTCAGGTTGACCAGAAACCAGTTACCTCCCTCACTGACCTCAAAGAACGCTCCCTGCTCACCTTGACGTTCATATTGCTGGTGGCCACGTTGCCGCTGGCGGGTTTTGACATAAACCTGTTCCGGAGCAATTCCCAATTCCTGAGGCAACACGGTAATGATTTCGCGCAGACGCCGTTTGGCCGTGCGACTGTCAACGGTTGCCGGCGCCTGATATTCCTGAACATGTGCCGCTCCTTCATACAGGTCGATGGCAACGGCATAGTCCGGCAAATCGGCATCATAAACACGGTAACAGGTCACATGATTTTTCTTGGCCCAGCGCCGTAACCGTTTAAGGTTCTTTCGTAAACGATTGACAAACATCTGCGCCCCATCGCTTAAGGTATCTACCGGAGCCATTCCATGGGGTAATGCCGTCTGGTCGCGATAAAAATTTTCCGGTTCAACGTCGAAATGCAGCAGCTGACATTTAAGTGCGCCGTTGAAGAACTGATGTTTTTTGCGGATACGCATCCCCAGCTGCGGCCCGAACTGATCTCCGCTGGTAAACACGCTCAGTTGCCAGTGTTGAAAATGATCTCGCACCAGCTGCCCCAGCATCGCATACAAGTCCAGCAGGGCTTCAACTTCACCGAGCCGCTCTCCATAGGGAGGATTGGTGATAATCAGCCCCGGCTTATCCGCCACCGGTTCGTCACCAAAGACCGACAGATCCCGGCGTTCAAAGTGAACCTTGTCCTGCAATCCGGCGTTGGTCGCGTTTTCCCAGGCATTTTTAATCGCCGCGGCATCGCGGTCAAAACCAACCAGACGCGGCAAATTCTGCAGCCCCGCCTCGCGACGCTGACTTGCTTCATCTTTCAAACGCAGCCACAAATCGGCATCATGCTGATGCCAGTGCAGAAAGCCCATGTAATCACGCATCAAGCCCGGTGCACAGTCCCCAGCCATCAAAGCCGCTTCAAGCACCAGGGTTCCCGAACCACACATGGGATCAACCAACGGTGCCTTTTCTGCGGCCAGCTGCGGCCAACCGGCCCGGATCAACAATGCTGCCGCCAAATGCTCCTTCAACGGTGCCCGCCCACCCTGGGTTCGGTAACCACGGCGGTGCAGACTGTCTCCGGACAAATCCAGACTCAAGGTTAAAACATCCTTGAGAATCCAAACATTTAACCGCCAGTCAGGCTGACGGACATCGACATCGGGACGGCCGCCACACAGGTCACGAAAACGATCAACAATGCCATCCTTCGCTTTCAAGGCCGCGTAACGGGAATGGGTGATCTGCGAGCTGACCAGATTGCAGTCCACCGCAAAGGTATTGGACACGTCGAAGTGCTCTTCCCACGGAAAAGACACAACCGCCTGATAGAGTTCTTCCGTGTCATTGACGGGCGTTTCCACCAACGGCAGAAACACCCGTCCGGCAAGGCGCGACCACAAACAGACACGGTAAGCGGTTTCCAACGAACCACTGAAGTGGACACCGCCACGGGCCTGCTGAACTGAACTGGCAGAAAGGTCTTCCAGTTCCTGGGCAAGTAGAGGTTCCAGCCCTTTAGAGGCGGTGGCAAAAAAATTGAGCGTGGTGTCCATGGGTCGTGGTCCTTTGACAGCGGTTATTCCGCTGCGGCGATCTCAACAAGATGAAGTGAAAAATTAAGCGCTTTACCCGCCATAGGATGGTTGCCATCCAACGTGACCTGATCTTCTTCAATGGCGACAATGGTCACAACCAGAGGAATTCCTTCCTGGGTCTGAGCCTGCAGTTGCATCCCGATTTCCAGATCAAGATCTGCGGGCAACATGGAACGTTCAACCTTGGCAACTTGCTCATCTTCATAATCGCCATAGGCCTCGGCAGCCTCAATGCGAATCTGCTTTTTCTCGTCTACAGCCATTCCGGTAACGGCCTGATCAAAGCCGGGGATCACCTGTGCCGCGCCGAGGGTAAACTCCAACGGCTCTTTGCCTGCCGAGGAATCAAACTGCTCACCATCATCATAGGTACCGGTGTAATGAACTTTGACGCGTTGTCCGGGTTGTGCAACACTCATCGTTGCCTTCCTTCCTGTCTTTAAAGGGTTTGTAAAAGATTGAAAACATCCCCTGCGGAAACATCTTCAACAGCTATGTTCCGACACTAAATAATTCGTTCAGAGCGCTGAAGCAGCCATAGGGTATCGGACCGATCGCCCGGATTTTTCCTAACTCGGCGCCACCATCTTCGATGCCATGAAAATCGGAGCCGCCGGTGGCAATCAATCCGCGTAATCGTGCCTGAGTGAGATACCACTCGATTTCGTCGCAGTTGGCACCATTGTTATACACTTCAACGCCCTGCAACCCCATGGCCACCAACTCGTCCAACAGTTGAGCCATTGCCAGCGGATCACGGGTAATATAAGGCGGATGTGCCAGCACCGCCACACCGCCAGCCTCGTGAATCAGAGCGATCGCCTGATCAACGGGAAAAAACTTCTTGGCAATATTGCATGGACTCAGATATTTGACAAAAGCTTCCTCCACCGTCTGGACATGACCGGCAGCCATCAATTCCATAGCAATATGGGGCCGGCCAACCGTACCACCGGCCCGCTCGGTCACTTGTGCATAATTGATCGGCTGGCGCTGCTGACGGGTCAGGCGCCGGTTAATCTTTTCGACGATCAGAGCATTGCGCTGGCGACGGAACAGCTGGAACTCGCGCAACTCGCTGTTAAGGCGGGGGTGTTCGATATCAAAGCCATAGCCCAGTAAATGGATATCCTGATAACTATCCCACACGCAGGACAACTCAACACCGGAGATCACTTCAATCCCCAGGCGATGACCGGCTTGGCGGGCCGAATCCACGCCATCAATATTGTCATGATCGCACAACGCCAAAGCGACAATCCGACTGGCGGCAGCTTTTTCAACCAGGTCTTCCGGGCTGAAAGCGCCATCTGAGCAGGAGCTGTGGGTATGCAGATCGATCAGTTCAGTCATGGAAAGATTATCCGGAAGTCAAGAGTTAAGCCGGCTGTCGGGTATGTTTCATCGACAGGGCAATGAGTTTGCGGACCAGGTCAATATCCAACACTGTAACATGAACAACTTGTCCCACTTTGACAATTTCCGCCGGATTTTTCACAAAACGGTCTGCCAGTTCACTGATATGCACCAGACCGTCCTGATGAACGCCGATATCGACAAAGGCTCCAAAGGCCGCCACATTGGTGACACACCCCTGCAAAACCATCCCTTTTTCGAGATCTTTCGGTTCCTGGACATCGTCACGAAAACGGGCCGTTTCAAACTGACGTCGCGGGTCGCGCCCCGGCTTGAGCAGTTCATCGCGAATATCGTTGAGCGTCGGCAAACCATGCTGGTCATCCACATAACGCTTCAGATCAATCCGCTGCACCTGCTCACGACAGCCCACCAGCGTATCAAGGCCAACACCGAGATCAGCCGCCATCCGCTCAACAAGGGGATAGTTTTCCGGATGAACCGCACTGTTATCGAGAGGGTTTTCTCCCTGCACCCGCAAAAAACCGGCAGCCTGCTCATACACCTTGGCCCCCAGCCGTGTGACAGCCAATAATTGCTGCCGACGGGTAAACGGGCCATTAGTGTCGCGATGACGGACAATGGCCTGTGCAAGTGTGGGACCGACGCCGGAAACATACCCCAATAATGCCGCTGAGGCGGTATTCAGATCGACCCCAACATAATTGACACAGCTCTCCACCACGCCATCGAGGGATTTTTTCAAATCACGCTGATTGACATCGTGCTGGTATTGGCCAACGCCGATACTTTTAGGGTCAATTTTGACCAACTCGGCCAGAGGGTCCTGCAGGCGACGGGCAATCGAAATCGCCCCACGTACGGTCAGGTCAAGATCGGGGAACTCCTCTCTGGCGACATCTGACGCCGAATAGACACTGGCTCCCGCTTCACTGACCATCACCACCGGACAGCTATGACCATGTTCGCGGAGCACCTGGCGCATAAACTGCTCCATTTCCCGCCCACCGGTGCCATTGCCCACGGCGACCATCTCCACTTGATGACGGGTGATCATCGCACTGACCTGAGCGGAAAATTCTCCCTGCTGGCCGCTACGGGTCTGCGGATAGATGGTCACATGGTCGAGGAAACGCCCGGTACTGCCGACCACGGCCAGCTTCGAGCCGGTACGCAGTCCGGGATCCACCCCCAGCACCACAACTTCACCTGCGGCAGGGGCCAACAATACATGGCGCAAATTGTCGGCAAACACTTCAATGGCAGCCCCGTCAGCCTGTTTTTTGGCCTCCAGTCGCAACTCCACCTCAATGGAGGGCGCCAGCAGGCGGTCGTAGGCATCTTCTGCCACTCGTCCGAACCACTCCCGCCAGGGAGAATTTTTCGCCGCCGCAAACAGTCGCAGGATTTCACCAAGAATCTGCTCGCGTGGAGCTTCCAGAGTCAGATGCAAGACCTCCTCACTTTCACCACGACGTAAAGCCAGCATGCGGTGGGAAGGGATCTGTCTCAACGCTTCACGGGCGTCGTAATAACTTTCAAACTTGGAGGTTTTGCCAACATATTCCGCAGCCGCCCGGCTGGCCAGCATCCCTTGCTGCCAGGTCAATTGACGCACCCGCGCACGAATATCGGCCTGTTCATTTATTTTTTCGGCCACAATGTCCCCCGCCCCCTTCAGGACGGCAACACCATCGGCCAGTTCGTCGCACTGTCCGGCCAGTTGTTGGGCCAACTGCTTAACGTCGGCCCAAGAGCCCTCTGCCGACAGCAGGCGATCCGCCAGCGGCTCAAGACCTCGCTCCCTCGCCATGGTGGCCCGCGTACGGCGACGGGGCTTGAACGGCAGGTATAGATCCTCCAGCACCGCCTTGTCGCGCGTCAGCAGGATCTGCTGGTTCAACGCTTCCGTCAGCTTGCCAGCTTGCTCAATGGTTTGCAGGACTGTTTTTTTACGCTGTTCCAGTTCGCCATAATAATGTTGGCGCTCCTGAAGTTGGCGAATCGCCACCTCGTCAAGTTCGCCGGTCTGCTCTTTACGGTAGCGGGCAACAAAAGGAACGGTCGCCCCTTCACTCAGCAGAGAGCTGCATTTCTCCACTTGCCAGGCGGCCAGCCCCGTCTCTTCACACAACCAGCCCAGCACCTGTTTCGGCATTGTTTTATCACTACTCATGGGAATTCTCATCCATCCAGATATTTTTAGCCAAGAGGCGGTACACCTTGAAAAGGTCGCGAGTCTAACATGATCATCGACGGACTCCAAGAGCCGTTTACCTCGGCAGGAAAAAGCAAAAGCGCCTTTGTAAAAATTGCCACATTATGCATAATAGATATCAAAATCACGAATTGCATATAACCGGGATATTCTATGAAGGCAACTCTTGAAGTGATTAAAATTCTGGCGTCATTTCTCGCAGGTTCAATCATTTTGACATTTTTGTCGTTCACCCAGAAAACGGTGGCCGGCTATCCCCACCTGATTCTGGGTTACGCCATTCCAGCGCTGGCTGGTGGCGTTATCGGTGCAACCCTGTTTATCCTTTACCGTCGTGCCGTCCTGCTCACCAGTCGTTGCCCGGACGACCTGCACCGCGTTTCCTATCTCGAATTCACCTGCAGCCTACTGACCGGCAGTGTTCTACTGTGTCTGTTTTCAGCCATTCAGAAAGCATTGGCCGGCTATCCGATGAAAGCCGCCGGATTCACGGTACCGTTAATCTTCGGCGGGATCAGTGGTGCCATGATCGGCATCTATCTGATTCGCAACCGCCACCTGCTGATCATTCAACAACAGTCTGCCGCCACATTACAGCAGGAAAAAAAACGCACCGATGACATTATCACCTCCATCGGTGACGGCCTGCTGGTTACGGGCAACGATGGTCGTGTCGAGTTGGTCAATCCGGCGGCAGAAGAGCTGCTCGGACTCTCATCCGAGGCCCTGATTGGCCAAACACTACCGGCAATTATCAAACAGGTCAGCACCGAAGACCACAGTGACTTTTTTCTGCCCAGCAAGATCGGCAGCTGCAGCCATATCCGCCTGATTACTCAAGATGGCAGTCTGCGCACTGTTCACGCGCGCACTGCGGCGGTGCATAACGGCCAATTCTGCAATGGCGAAGTGGTGCTGCTGCTTCACGACAACACGGCAGAGCAGCGTATCGACCGGATGAAATCGGAGTTTCTGTCCACCGCCACCCACAACCTCAAAACGCCCATCACAGCCATTACCGGCTATTCCGAATTGTTGATGAGCCAGCAGCAACTTTCCCCCCAGGAACAACAGGAGTTTCTCGGCTACATCCACGATAAAGCCTGGCAACTCAACAAACTAATCGACAATCTGCTCGATATCAGCCGGGTTGAATCCGGCCGGGAAATCCGCCTGGAAAAAGAGGATGTCAAAGCCGCAACGGTTCTTGAAGAGATTCAAAACTACTGCGCCAGCCAACAAACCCACTGTGAATTCCAGTATCAATTTGAACAGCTCGACAGCCTGCTGTACATCGACCTGTCCAAAATTTCACTGGCTCTGGAGAACCTGATCAACAACGCCATCAAATTCTCACCGTCAGGTGGGCTGATCACACTGGCGGGTAAAAAATCGGCCTCCAGCTACGAGATCAAAATCACCGACGAAGGCATCGGTATGACCGACGATGAATGCTGCCGGGTTTTTGATCGCTTTTATCGCGCCGATGTATCGGAACGCGCCCCACAGGGTTTCGGCTTGGGCCTGACTCTGGTCAAACAACTGGTTGAAGCTCACGGCGGAGACATTCAGGTCAGCAGCATCCCCCGTCAGGGCACCACCGTCTCCTTTCAACTTCCGATCCGGGATGGCGTATTTTAATGTCGGCCGACCACCACACTCTCCACATCGACAATCTGAGCACGTTTTTCTTTACGGCAGCGGGGTTGATCAAGGCGGTTCGTGACGTGACACTCACCATCCCCGCCGGTAAAACCCTGGCACTGGTGGGGGAGTCCGGCTGTGGAAAATCGATGACAGCATTGTCTATTCTGCGTCTCGTCCCGCAACCGGGGCGGATCGTTGCCGGGCAGGTGCGCTTTGGTGGTGTCGACCTGTTGCAACTTCCGGCAACGGAGATGCAGCGGGTACGCGGCAACCAGATTGCCATGATCTTTCAGGACCCCATGACCGCGCTCAATCCGGTGCTGACCATCGGCAACCAGATTGAAGAAGTTCTTTCTCTCCATCTGGGGCTTGATCGCAAGGCCGCTCGCGAACAGGCGGCGGAGCTTCTGAATCAGGTCGGCATTCCTGCGGCGAAACAGCGCTGCCGTGATTATCCCCACCAGCTCTCCGGCGGAATGCGTCAAAGAGTTATGATTGCCATGGCCCTGGCCTGCAATCCGCAGGTTTTGATTGCCGACGAGCCGACAACGGCCCTTGACGTCACCATTCAAGCCCAGATTATGGCGTTACTCGAAGAGCAACGCCAACAGCGACAGATGGCCAACCTGCTGATCAGCCACGACCTCGGTGTTGTTGCCCAGAACGCAGACACTGTCGCCATCATGTACGATGGCCTGATCGTTGAACAAGCCCCGGTAAAGCAGCTATTCTGTCAGCCACGTCACCCCTATACTCAGGGGCTGCTTAACTGCATCCCCCGTATCGGCCAGCGCCAGGCGCCTCTGTCCAACATGCCGCAAGGTTCATTCTGGAAACACTGCCCGCAAGACTTCGCCCCACAGGGCAGCGAAATCCCCCCATTGATCCCCCTTGACGAAACTCACGCCGTGCGGATGTGGGAGTAACCATGACCAAACCACTACTGGAACTGCTGCAACTCAACAAAACCTTCAGCGTCACCGGACAACACCAATTTGGCAAACGGGTGCGACTGCCAGCCGTGTGTGATGTTTCGCTGCAATTGTTTGCCGGCAAAACGCTCGGTCTGGTCGGGGAATCAGGCTGTGGAAAATCCACCATCAGCAAACTTATTATGGGGCTGATTGCAGCAGACAGCGGTTCGATTTATTACCAGGACACCTGTCTGTCCGCCCTGTCTCCCCGGCAATGGCAACCCTTTCGGCGCAAGATCCAGATGATTTTTCAGGATCCGTATGCCTCGCTGAATCCGCGCATGACCGTTGAGCAGATCCTCGCTGAACCCTTCGCCATCCACACCACGCTGTCAGGCGCGGAACGTCGCAGCAAAGTGGCCAGTCTGCTCGACACCGTCGGCTTACCCGCCACATTTGCCCAGCGCTATCCCCATGAGTTTTCCGGCGGCCAGCGTCAGCGCATCGGCATTGCTCGCGCCCTGGCCCTGCAACCGGAAATCATTATTGCCGACGAGCCGGTATCGGCTCTGGATCTGTCCATTCAAGCCCAGATCATCAACCTGCTTAAAGATCTCCAGCAACAGTTTGGCCTGACCTACCTGTTCATTTCTCACGACCTGTCCGTCGTTGAACACCTGTGCGATGAAATCGCCGTCATGTACCTTGGTCGGATCGTTGAACAAAGTAGTGTCGAGCCTTTTTATCGTCAGCCGGCCCACCCATACAGTGAAGCGTTACTGCAGGCATTGCCGATTGTCGATCCGAGTCGTCGCGAACGCCCCCTGCCCCGGGGGGAAATCCCCTCCCCGCTTAATCCTCCCACGGGCTGCCCGTTCCATCCCCGTTGCCCCTATGCTATAGACACCTGCCGCACCCGGATTGCGGAATTGGCTCTTCAAGCCAATGGACGCTATGCCGCCTGCCACCGTTGCAACGAATTGAACCTGCACGGACTCTTGTCTTGACGTGATCGTGCCAAAAGTGGCACACTCAATTTCATCACCTGTTTTTCACTACCAATATCCTGCCTGCACCTCGCCATGACGCCATAGCTGGCCCTTCATGACCCGACATCTGAGCGGCAGATTTTTCAGAAGGATTACACCATGATGATGGGGCCAATTAAAACGGTTAAAGATCGTTGTCGTAAATGCTATGCCTGTGTCAGAAATTGCCCGGTTAAAGCGATCAAGGTCAAGGCCAACTATGCGGAGGTCATCTATCCTCGCTGTATCGGCTGCGGCAAATGCATTGCCGTCTGCACCCAAAAGGCCAAAGTGATTGCCGACAGCAGTGAAGAAACCCGCCAGTTTCTGGCTACGGCCAAGAAAACCATTGCCATTCTCGGCTGCTCCTATCCAGCTTTTTTTCAAGATGCCACCCCCGGCCAGCTGGTTACCGGCCTGAAACGACTGGGCTTTGCCGAAGTCCACGAAGGGGCGTCTGGAGTGGAATTAATTGCCGATTCCTACATGGAGCAGGTCAACAACTCGTCAGACCAACCACTGATCAGCACCCACTGCCCAACGATTGTCGACCTGATTGAACGACACTATCCGCAAATGTTGAAGAATCTCATGTCAACAGTGTCGCCGATGATTGCAATCGGCCGCTTTATCAAAGCCCATCACGGCGATGAGGTGCGCGTGATCTACATCAGTTCGTGCATCGCCGGAAAATTTGAAATCGCCGCGGAACAGGTGGCGGGCGCCATCGATGTCGTCCTGACCTATAAAGAGCTCAGCCAGATGTTCCGCCAGCAGAAACTGGACCTCAACCGCCTCGGCACGACCCCGTTCGACGGTCTCGAGCCCCAGAAGGGGCGATTATTCCCCATTACCGGCGGCCCGTTTCAGGTGTTCAATGTCAATGACGATTTCTTCCATCCCCGCTTTATCTCCACCGAGGGCGAAGAAAACTCTCTGGAAATCATTCGCGATCTGGCGGCCGGACGCATCACGGCAAGTCTGGTGGATATCCGCTTCTGCAACGGTGGCTGTATTGGTGGCCCCGGCAAAAACAACCGCCTGACCACCTTTGCCAAACGGACCCTGATCCATAAATATTTCCAGAACGAAGGGATCACCTACAACACCAATCCGGTCTACCGTCAACCTCTGGAAAAAATTGATCTGACCAGGACCTTTCGCAACAAACACAAGCGCCTGGATCTGCCCGGCGGCGACAGCATTCGCAAAATCCTCAAGCAGACCAACAAAGTGTGTCAGCAGGACGAACTGGACTGTGGTGCCTGCGGCTATCCCACCTGCCGTGAACATGCCATTGCCGTCTACCAGGGCCTGGCCGATATCGAGATGTGCCTGCCCTTTTCCCTGCAACGACTTGAAGAAGACCGGGTGATTCTCGCTCAGAAATATGAGCTGGCCAAGCACGCGTTATCACAGGAGTTTTGTGAGGTGGAAATTGTCGGCAAGGACCCGCACACCATCGAGGTCCTCAACCTCATCCGCCAGGTCGGCCCGACCCCGACGACCGTTCTCATTCGTGGCGAAAGTGGCACCGGCAAAGAGTTGACGGCACGCGCCATCCATCAGATGAGCCAGCGCGTGGACAAAACGCTGGTGACCCTGAACTGCACCACCCTGACCGACAGCCTGCTCGAAAGTGAGTTATTCGGCCATAAAAAAGGGGCTTTCACCGGGGCGATGGCCGACAAACGCGGCCTGTTTGAAGCGGCCAACGGTGGAACTATTTTCCTCGATGAAATCGGCGACATCACTCCGAAACTCCAGGCTGAATTGCTGCGTGTTCTCGATAGTGGCGAGATCCGCCCCGTCGGCGGCAACGCCAGCCGCGAAGTGGATGTGCGCCTGATTGCTGCCACCAATAAAAACCTCGAACTCGGCGTACAGGAAGGCTGGTTTCGCGAGGACCTGTTCTACCGCCTCAATGTCTTTTCCATCACCATGCCACCATTACGCAGTCGGCTGGATTCCCTTGAAGCACTGGTAGAGCAGTTTTTACGCAGTACCAGTAAGCGGGTCAATAAGACCATCGACAGTATTGACCGCCGTGCCATTGAAGCCATGCGCCAGTATCACTGGCCCGGCAACATCCGCGAACTGCAGAATATCATTGAGCGCGCTGCTGTTCTCACTCAGGACAACTGCATTCACCTGGAAAACCTGCCGGTCGTTTTCACGGAACTGGTCGCCAAGCATCACGACGACCCGGATCAACCGCGCAATTCGTTCCGCGACAGTCTTGACCGACAGATTCTACTGGTAGAGAAAGGCCTGCTGAAGAGCTACCTGCAGGAATCCCAGGGCAACGTTTCTGAAGCCGCGCGCCGGGCACAACTTCCACGCCGCAGCATGTACCGCCTGCTCGATCGCCACAATCTGCGCGGCGAGGATTTCCGTGCCACATAAAAACTGAGCCAAAAACGACACACCTCGCAAAAAAGCGTGCCACCCGAGGCACACTTTTTTGTCCGTGGCGACGGGCTGACGCAAGGAGCCCTCTCAGCACAAACTATTTCTGCTGTAATTTCAGTAACATAGAAATATTAGCTAAAAAATAACAAAAATGGCACACTCGCTGCAATCTTCAGCAGCCATACATAATGATACGGGAGCTACAACATTTCTACCCCCTTTCAGAAATAAACCTCCCAAATGGATACGCCGCACCGGGATCTCTCTCCCCCGGGCGGCGTTTTTTTTGCGCCCCCCATCTACAAATCTAGCCAGACAATCACCTTGCCGCCCAAACGTCCTTCATGCTATGATCCGCAGGTTTCACAACCGATGTTGATTCCGTTCGTCCGGACACTGCTCCGGCGGCAAGATATATCCATATTCTACCCAGTTAACGTTTCAGGAGGCTTTACGCATGGCAGGTCACAGTAAGTGGGCAAACATCAAACACCGCAAAGGCGCTCAGGACGCCAAGCGCGGAAAAATCTTTACCAAGCTGATCAAGGAGATCACCGTTGCAGCAAAAATTGGCGGTGGCGATCTTGAAGCGAATCCACGACTGCGCACGGCGGTAGATAAGGCCAAAGGGGGCAACATGCCCAAAGACACCATTGAACGCGCCATCAAAAAAGGTACCGGCGAACTCGACGGCGTGAGCTACGAAGAAGGGGTCATGGAGGGATACGGTCCTGGCGGCGTCGCGGTTATGGTCGAGATCATGACCGACAATCGTACCCGCACCGTTGCTGATGTCCGTCACTGCTTCACCAAGAACAACGGCAGCCTTGGCGTTGACGGCTCCGTTGCGTTTCTGTTTGACCGCAAAGGGCTGATCGCCATCAATAGCGAGGCCGACTTTGACACCATCTTCGAAATCGCTCTGGAAAATGGCGCCGAAGATGTCAAGGATGAGGGCGAGAACTACGAAGTGATCACCGAACCGGCCGAGTTCGCCCAGGTACGCGACGCTCTGGCGGCACAGGGGATTGAGTTTGAAAATGCCGAAATCACCATGATCCCCCAGAACACCGTCGCCCTTGAAGGAAAAAAGGCCGAGCAGATGCTGAAACTGATGGACATGCTTGAAGACAACGACGACGTACAGAATGTTCACACCAACGCCGACATTGATGACGCCACCCTTGCCGAGCTGTTCGGCTAAGCGAGCGGATGCGCATTCTCGGCATTGATCCGGGCACCAGGATCACCGGTTACGGCATTATCGACCAGCAGGGCAACCGACTGCGCCACGTTGATAATGGGGCGATTTACACCCAGAGTAGCGACGAGTTACCATCAAGGTTAAAAATAATCCACGACGGTCTGAGTGAGATTATCCTCAAATACCGTCCCGATGCCGTGGCGATTGAACAGGTTTTTGTCGCTAAAAACGCGCTGTCGGCCCTGAAACTCGGCCAGGCGCGTGGCGCGGCGATTGTCGCCAGCGTCAATGCCGATCTGCCGGTCTCGGAATATACGGCCCTGCAAGTTAAAAGTGCCGTGGTCGGTTACGGCAAAGCAGCCAAAGGGCAGGTTCAGCAAATGGTTAAGGCGTTGATGAATCTGCCCGAAATTGCCCAGGAAGATGCCTCGGATGCCCTGGCGGTGGCCATCTGCCATGCCCACAGCGCCCATATCAACAGCCAGGTTCGCCAGGCGTTAAAACCCCGTACCCCTTCGAAACGAGTGCCACGATGATTGCCCGACTGAACGGAACCGTTGTCAGCAAAACCATCGACCAGGTGATTATTGACGTTAACGGCGTCGGCTATCAGGTCAGTGTCCCGTTATCCAGCTTCTATCAGCTGGAGGAAGACAATGTGGCCACCCTGCACATCTACACCCATGTCCGTGAAGATGCGCTACAGCTGTTTGGCTTTCAGACCCTGGACGAAAAACAGATGTTCATTCTGCTGCTGTCCATCTCCGGAATCGGCCCCAAGGTGGCATTAAACATCCTGTCCCATATGGATTGCCACGATCTGCGCGACTGCCTGATTCAGGAAGACGCCAAACGGCTGGCAACACTGCCGGGAATCGGGAAAAAGACGGCCGACCGGCTGGTTCTGGAACTGCGCGAAAAAGCACGCAAACTCCAACCCGAGCAGGGTCCGCACCCGGCGGCTACACCACACCAGCCCGCAGCCGAAAACCATCATGACGATGCTCTTTCGGCACTGATCAATTTAGGCTATAAAGAGAAACAGGCCGGTGCTGCACTGGCACGCCTGACCGACGAATTCAGCAGCATGGAAGAGATGCTCAAAGCCGCCCTGAAACAGCTCAGCCACTAAGGAGAATCCATGTCGGATCGCCTGATCAGCGCCGAATTCAACGACGAGGACAACCTCGACAACCCACTGCGTCCGCGCAGTCTGAATGAATACATTGGCCAGGAAAAAGCCAAGGAGAATCTCGAAGTGTTCATTCAGGCCGCCCTCAATCGCGGTGAGGCTCTCGACCACGTGCTTTTTTATGGTCCCCCCGGTCTGGGCAAAACAACTCTGGCCAACATTATTGCCAGCGAAATGGGCGTCAGCATCAAAAGCACTTCCGGCCCGGTCATTGAGAAAGCAGGCGATCTTGCTGCAATCCTGACCAACCTTGAAGAGGGTGACGTGCTGTTTATCGATGAGATCCACCGCCTCTCCGCCGTGGTCGAAGAGATCCTCTATCCGGCCATGGAGGATTATCAGATCGATATCATGATCGGCCAGGGACCGTCGGCGCGGACCATTAAGCTCGACATCCCTCGTTTCACCCTGGTAGGCGCCACCACCCGCGCCGGATTACTTTCATCGCCATTACGTGATCGCTTTGGCGTCATCAGCCGTCTGCAGTTTTACAGCCATGACCAGCTGGCCATCATCGTTAAACGCAGTGCGTCCATCCTCGGTGTCCCCATCGACGAAAAGGGCGCCCTGGAAATTGCCCGTCGCAGTCGCGGAACACCGCGCATTGCCAACCGTCTTCTGCGTCGTGTGCGCGACTTTGCCCAGATCAAAAACGACGGCCACATCAATCAGGAGGTCGCGGATACCGCCTTGACCCGTCTGGAAGTCGACAAAATCGGTTTTGACCATATGGACTGCCTGATGCTCGAAACAATCATGGATAAATTTTCCGGAGGGCCCGTCGGCCTGGATACACTGGCGGCTGCCATCGGCGAGGAAAAGGACACCATTGAGGAAGTGATCGAGCCTTACCTGCTGCAGCAGGGCTACATCAATCGGACTCCGCGTGGCCGCATGGTCACAGAGTTGGCCTATCGCCATTTTCACCGCCGCCCTAAAAATATTCAGGGCGACATGTTTAATCCTGCCGAGTAACCGCTACAACCATGATGGATTCAGAAACCCACCAGCGCTTCGTCCAACAGCTGTGCCATTGGGCGGGGAATTATATTGCCCAGGGACGCTCTCCGTTCCGCAAAGCAGAACCCGGCCTGTCCTTACACACCAGCCAGGGGCAACAGCAGCCGGATATGATCCTGTGGATCAATCAGGACAGCTTTGTCGCCGGTGGCTTTGTTCATATCCCGTCGGGCGAAGCGGAAGATTTGAGCATCCCCTGTGCCTGCGCTGAGGCGTTGGGGGTCAACTATTTTGCGACTTGGGGCACCAGGAATCTGACCATATGGCAGGCAGACAGCAAAACAGTCACCGAGCAATGGCCCATTCCCGACCTCAATGACAGCAGTCCCAAAGCGTATGAAATGCTGCTGGTTCAGCTGATGGATGAATTCCGCACTCTGGCTGTTTTGGGCGCCTGCCCACCGGAGAAGCTGTCCTACTGGCACCTGACAAACCTGTGTCTGTCAACGCTGCACAAGGCGCGCCCACTGCTTAGTGAGCATTTACGTCGCACCCGCAGCGACAAAATTCGCTCGCTTGATGCGGCTGAAGATGAAGCGAACTCAAAGCTGAACCTGACCATTGCCCGGATGCTGGTCCTGCTGCACGACAACAAGTTGCCCTACAGTATTGAACCGGAAAACCTCGACAAGGCATTGATTCAGTGGAGTCGCGAACTCAAGATCAACCAACTCGATCAATTGGCTGACAACCCGGATGAAATCGAGCTGGATGAGCAAAGCCAGGTCCTGCTCCACCATCTGTTGCGCCGCCTTGACCAGATCGGCTTGTTTCGGGCGCCGGCCCGTGCGGCCAAACTTCTTGAACAGCTGCTGCAGCACACAGCCGCCGTCGATGACAGCGCAGTCCCACCTCCGGACACTGAGGCGACGGCATTACTGTACAGTAATCAGTTCGTCGCGCACTGGGCTCCGTCAATTGATATCGACGTGCCACAACGGCTGGCATTCAAATATCTGTTACGCCAATTACAGCAGTGGCCGCATCCACAACAGTGTCGCAATCAGCTGTTCAGCCTGCCGCTCGACAGCGCCCCTATTGCCGTTGCCGGGCAACTTCTTGACCGCCAGACGCCGCAGACCCATTACCGCAACACCTGGAGCAATCAGATTAATGCAGTCTGGTCCGGGCAACGGATGCATCTGCCACGCCACGCCCCGAACTGGGCGTATCAGCTGGTGTATGCTCTGGGCCGACTCGCCCCCGAAGGCCATGCAGAACTTACAGTGCCTGCCGAACTGCTCTGTCCGGTCTGGAGCACCCCCCTGCTCGCCTTGCTCGATGGTCACTACACTTTCGCCAGCATCAGCGTCCAGGACAACCTGCTGCACCTGTCCCTGTCTCGCCAGACCGATAGTGACAAAATAGTCGCGCTCGCCAGTCCGCTACGGGAAGTGCAAATCTCCAACACTGAACTGCACCACCTCGGAGCAATCCGACTGGCATTGCTCCTGCGCGCGCCCGACGAACTCTATCGACTTATTGAAGAAAAGAGACTTCATCCGGCCACGGATGACAACGATCATCCCGGACTGGAGCGCTATTATCGTTCATCCCTGGCAGAACAACTCAGCCAGCTGCTGGAAGAGGCCGCAAACACAGGCAAGACAGCACGACCTATCCCGCTCCCTGCCACCAGCATCCTCGACAGCCTGGCCGCCCTCGACCTGGACGGTCTCTCCGCGTCACGGCAACGCGACCTGATTGACACCACCCTCGAACAGCGACTCGACGTCGCACTGCCGTCCGATCTGGCGTCACCCCAGTCAGGCTCAGCCAGCCAGACGGCGACGATTAATAAAAAGAGTATCGAGGACACCATCTATCATGCGCTTGAGATTGCAGGAATTCCCACCTTTCCCGAGCATTATCTGTATGATTTTTTTCGCCCCGAGTTACGCAGTTTTGCAACGGCGCACCCCCCGTGGCAGATAGACAGTGAATTTTTGGGAACATTCACGCTGAAAGACACTGGCGGCCACACCTGTCATGCCGACAACGATTACCAGGCCTATGCTGCGGCACTGGCGAGAGCGTCATTGACCGCGCTGTCACTCCCGACCGACAGCGCGATCTGTCAACAGATTGTTGAACGCTATCTGCTGGATCTGGTTCGTATCCACCAATTGATCTGGCACGAATGCCATGCAGCCCTGCCAACCACAACAACAGCCAATCGGCTGGGCAACAAAATCTGGAAAACACTGCAGCTGCCGCCGTATAAGTTGGTTGAAGAAGCCGTTGCCCGCTTCAGGCTGGCCTCCTCCAGCTAAGTGCGATCCAAAAGAGACGATTGAAAGCTCACGACTTCGTGCTAGTATACACAAGACTTTCCACCATGTTCTCAGGAGGATCTTATGCTTGAAATCATTGAAAAAACCCTTTTGACAGCCCTTGGCGCCGCTTCGTTATCACAGAAAAAAGCCGAAGAACTGGCTCAGGATCTCAAACAACGCTTCAATCTGTCGGAAGAAGAAGGCAAAAGCCTCGTCAGCAAGCTGAAGAAAAATGCTGCCGAGAAACAGGATGCCCTTGAAGAACAAGCCATGGATGAAGTGAAAAAGGCTTGCGACCGCATCGGCCTGGTGTCACGCGAAGAGTTCACGCTCCTGTGTGAGCGCGTCAGCCAACTCGAAAAATCGCAATCCGGCAACTAGCCCTCTATGCTGCCGCTGATCAACCTGAACCGCAACCTACGCTCGCTAAATCGCTACCGTGAAATCCTTGGCGTCCTGGTGTCTCATGGATTCGGCCATGTCCTCGATGAGTTGAACCTTGACTACTACATCGAATTGGGGCGACGCCTGGTCAAACGCGACCCCCGAAAGCAGGAGCTGGAAAAACTTCCACCCCAGGTCCGCTTGCGCATGGCCCTTGAAGAACTGGGCCCGACCTTCATCAAGCTCGGGCAGATTCTTTCTGCGCGTCCGGACATTCTTCCAGCCAGCTATATCACCGAACTGAACAAACTGCAAAACGATGTCAGCCCGGTGGATATTGCCTCAATCGAAACACTGATCCACAACGAATTGGGGGCTCCGGTCGCCACGGTGTTCGGCCATTTCTCCCGCCATCCCGTGGCCGCTGCATCCATTGCCCAGGTTCACCATGCCAACCTCCTCGATGGCACTCCGGTTGCGGTAAAGGTACGCCGCCCGGATATCGAGCGCCTGATCGAGACCGACCTCGATATTCTGGAAAGCCTGTCCACTCTGCTTGAGAACCATACCGATTCGGAACAGTTGTTTTCCCCACGCGAAATCATCCGGGAATTTCGCCGCACCATCTATCGCGAACTCGACTTTACCAAAGAAGGACATACCCTCGAACGTTTTCGCGACAACTTCAGCGACAACCCGGCGGCGAGCGTCCCCCAGGTCCATTGGCAGCTCACGACCGATGCCGTGCTGACCATGTCTTACATTGATGGCATCAAGATCTCTGACACCGCCAGCCTGAAGAAAGCCGGTCACGATTTAAAACAGCTGGCCCACACTGGCGCCAATGCCTTTCTCGACCAGGTTTTACGCTACGGTCTGTTCCATGCCGATCCCCATCCGGGAAACATCTTCGTCCTGCCTGATTCCACCTTATGCTTCATCGACTTGGGCATGGTTGGCCATGTCGATGATGTTCTGCGCCAGCAACTGGTCAGTCTCCTGCTGGGAATTTTCAAGCGCGACACCGATCTGCTGGTGTCGGTCATGCTCTCCGAACGCGACCGCTCCAAGGAGATCAACATTTCCCGCTTAAAGCGCGACCTGTCCGAATTTATTGATGACTACTATCAGGTCCCACTGGAACACATCAACTTCTTCAAACTGATTACCGAGTTCATCGACCTGATGCGCCGCCACCATATCAAGTTCCCGGCCGACCTGATGCTGTTGGCAAAAGCCATGGTGACCATCGAAGGGATCGGCCGCCAACTCGACCCCGGATTCAACCTGATTGAACATATTAAACCAACGGCTGCGGAGCTGATGCAGAACCGCTTCTCGGCCAGCCACATCAGCAAGGAGACCAGCCAGGTCGTACGTTCCTATCTGGACATCATCAAAACCCTGCCTCAGGAGCTGAAAGAGCTGCTGTTGCGCTTTAACAGCAACAATTTCAAAATCGACCTTGAGCATCGCGGGCTGGAAAAACTGATTACCGATCTGGACAAAGCCAGCAACCGACTCTCCTTCAGCTTCATCATCGGATCATTAATTATCGGTTCCTCCCTGATCATTCAGACCGACAGCGGCCCCCACCTGTTTGGCTTTCCGGCACTCGGCCTTCTCGGCTACGGCTTTGCTGCCGCACTCGGGCTCTGGCTGGCACTTGGCATTCTACGTTCGGGACGCCTGTAAGCTCTCATCCCCAATGTCCCCACCGACCTGTGTCTTTCTGACCACAGACTTTTTTACCACACCTGACTGTTTTTACCGTTACAGAGAAATCCAAAACAACGAAAAAACAGCCAGTTAAGCAGAGCACCTCTTCAGGCACGCATATTGCATCACTAATCGGCATCTAACAAAAACCGAAAGGTGATGAATTCATGATTTATCAGTGCACAATTGCCAAACCCATTGACATCAGCGGCGTTGGCTTACATACAGGTTCCACCATTACCATGAAACTGCGTCCGGCTCCTGCGGGGACCGGTGTAATTTTTCATCGCAGTGAAGGAGAAAAGACTCGCTCCATCGAGGCGCTGTCCTGCAACGTCGTCGACACCCGGATGGCAACCGTCCTCGGCAAAGGGGATCTGAGCGTTTCCACCGTTGAGCACTTCATGGCGGCCCTGACAGCCTGCCACATCGACAACCTGCATGTGTATATTGACGGTCCTGAAGTTCCCATCATGGACGGCAGTGCCGCACCGTTTATCAAGCGTCTTCAGGAAGCAGGCATCTCCCGCTTAACCCGCAGCCGCAAAGTACTTGCTATTAGCAAGCCAATCACCCTTGTTGACGGTGAGAAACGGGTCAGCATCATTCCATCCCGTTTTTTCAAGGTTTCATTCGACCTGTCGTTTGATCATCCGTGCATCCGTCAGCAGCACAAATCAGTGAATCTGACCCCAGAATCCCTGTGCCAGGAAGTTGCTGCTGCGCGTACCTTTGGCTTCTACGAAGAAGTGGAATATCTGAAGTCAATAGGTCTGGCGCGGGGCGGCTCCCTCGATAATGCGGTTGTCATCGGCAAAGACAAGATCCTCAACCCGGAAGGGCTGCGTTATTCCGATGAATTTGTTCGCCACAAGATTCTCGACACCATTGGCGATTTCAGCCTGCTGGGGTACTCACTGCTCGGCCACATCAAGTCCTACAAGGCCGGTCATGACATCAACCACAAAATGGTGGAGAAAATTCTTGCTTCGCCTGACTGCTGGCGTCTGGTTGAGTTTTCGGATGCGGATCTTCAGGAAGCATTGCGCTTGCCGATTCCAGCTCTGCAAACAGAACTGGCTTGGGCCGAATCCTGATTTCGGCTAACATATTGTTTAAAAAAGGCAGCCCCCAGCGGCTGCCTTTTTTATTGCCGTTGCAGCACCGCGTGATCCATGTAATGATGTAATACTTCTAAACAGTTACTGTTTCTGCGATCTATATATGCCTGAGAATAAAAAATCACATACACCCGAAATCCGCAAACGACGCCGCGAATGGGGGCTGATTCTTTTCATTGTTGGCCTGCTGATCGCTCTGCCTTTCTTCGAAAAGCAGATTTACGACCAAACGTCCCAGGTACAACTTTCCAACAATATTCTTGTCCTGGCCCTGATCAACATGAACATCCTGTTGATCATTCTGTTTCTGTTCCTCATCATTCGCAACCTGTTCAAACTGTTTCTTGAGCGCCGTCACAACATTCCCGGGGCACGACTGCGCACAAAACTGGTTGTCACCTTTGTTTCGCTGTCACTCATCCCCACCATGCTGCTGTTTTTTGCCTCTGCCGGCTTCATTACCAACTCGATTGAAAGTTGGTTCAGTGCCGAGGTGGAAGCATCCCTGACGGAATCTCTGGACGTTGCACAAACCTACTACAAGAACTCGGCAACCAACGCCCTCTACTATGCCGACCAGTTGGCTGACCGGATTAAAGACGGCAAGCTACTCAATGAAGACAAACTGGCTGATCTGGAAACATTAATCAGCCGCAAGCAGAAAGAATACAACCTGGGAATTGTTGAGGTATTTTCTTCGACCCACGAAGAACTTGTCCGTGTCGCCAACCCCGACGTTCCCCTCTCGGAGTTTACCGATCCAGGCTCTGATGTCATCCAAGAAGCACTACAGGGAGAGCGCTTTACCCGCATTACCCCTATCGGGAAAGCGGACCTGATCCGAGGTGTTGTGCCGGTGCGTTCAAACTGGAATGCCAACGACATCGTCGGCGTGGTGGTCGTTAACTACCATGTCCCCTATTCGCTGGTTAATAAAATGCAGGAGATCTCCTCTTCCTATCAGCAATATAAGGAAGCCCAGCAACTCAAAGGCAAGGTGAAACAGGGATACATCGCCATCTTGCTGCTGATCGCCCTGGTGATCATCTTTCTGGCCACCTGGTTCGGCTTTCGTCTGGCACGCAGTATTACCGTTCCGCTCCAGGAACTGGTCATTGCCACCAAACGAGTCAGCACCGACAATCTCGATGTCATCCTGCCAATCCCAGGAGACGATGAGATCGGCATCCTCATCGACGCCTTTGGCAATATGACCTCGGCATTAAAAGAGGAACGGGAAAAAATCAAGTTAGCGCACGACGAACTACAAAACTCCAACATTGAGCTCGACCAGCGCCGCCGCTACATGGAAATCGTCCTGAAAAACGTCACTGCCGGGGTAATCTCGGTCGACAGTCAGGGTATCATTACCACCATCAATAAGTCGGCTGAGACAATGCTTAAAATCCGCAGCAATCGGGTGCTAGGCAAACGTTATCAGGAGGTCGTGACCAGTGAGCAGCTCCAACTTGTCAAAGGGTTCCTAGGCGAGTTGATCAGTTCGGGAAAAGAGTCGATCCGCCGCCAGATCTCCTTGAGCATCCAGGGGCAGCAGCTGACCCTGCTCCTCAATGTGTCAAGCCTGCACGATGAAAACAACCAGTTCATGGGCACCGTCGTCGTCTTTGATGATTTAACCCAACTCCAAAAGGCACAACGAATGGCGGCCTGGCGTGAGGTTGCTCGCCGTATTGCCCACGAGATCAAAAACCCTCTGACGCCGGTACAACTCTCTGCCCAGCGTTTGCGCCGCCGCTATCTGGATCGTTTTGACCAGGATGACGTGGTTTTTGACGAGTGCACCCAAATGATCATTACCCAGGTCGATGAGTTGAAAAATCTGGTCAATGAATTCTCGAATTTTGCCCGCATGCCAGCCAGCAATCCGACGCCTCAAGATCTCAATGATATTATCAGCGAGACACTGATTCTCTATCAACAGGGACATAAAGAGATTCGCTTTACATTCACCCATGCGGACAATATGGAACGACTGAATCTTGATAAAGAGCAGATAAAACGTGTCATCATCAACCTTATTGATAATGCCATTCACGCGGTTGAAGAAAGCGAGATTGTTCCCGAAATCACCCTAAAAACAGAAGTAAACCCCAGTCTGCAAATGGTGACGCTGACAATCAGCGATAACGGCTGCGGCATTTCCGATGCCGACAAACCCCGGATGTTTGAACCCTACTTTTCGACAAAAAACACTGGAACAGGATTGGGACTGGCGATTGTGGCGACGATTATCTCAGATCACAACGGTTACATCCGCGTCAAAGACAATGTGCCACAGGGCACGGAAATTATCATAGAGCTACCGATGCCTTCGGTTTAGCTGCCAAGGGGAGCACATGAAACAAATACTCGTTGTCGATGACGAACGCAACATTCGCGAGAGCATCACCGGTATCCTGCAAGATGAAGGGTTCCAGGTGATCACAGCGGAGGATGGAAACAGCGCCATTGATGCGGTCAATGAAGACAGACCCGATCTGGTCCTGCTCGACATCTGGATGCCCGGCATGGACGGCATAGAAACACTGACCCAGCTGCGCAAGCAGTACGATGATTTACAAGTAATCATGATGAGTGGCCACGCAACCATTGAAACGGCCGTAACAGCCACCAAACTGGGCGCCTACGATTTTATCGAGAAGCCACTGTCACTCGAAAAGCTGCTAGTCTGCATTCACAACGCCCTTAAAGTGAATGATCTCGTCGAAGAGAACAAATCGCTTAAAGAGAAGATCGGCAAAAGCTACGACATCATTGGCAGCAGTGCACCGGTGCAGGAGCTCAAGCAACAGATCGCCATAGCAGCGCCTACTTCTGGCTGGGTCCTCATTACTGGAGAAAACGGTACAGGAAAGGAACTGGTCGCACGCTCTATCCACCGACAATCCCGGCGCAGCGACAAACCCTTTATCGAAGTGAACTGCGCTGCGATCCCCGAAGACTTGATCGAATCGGAACTGTTTGGCCACGAAAAAGGCTCATTTACCGGTGCGACGTCAAAGCGTAAAGGGAAGTTTGATCTTGCTCATGGCGGGACTCTTTTTCTCGACGAAATTGGTGATATGAGTCTGAAAACGCAGGCAAAGGTCTTGCGCATTTTACAGGAGCATAAATTCGAACGCGTCGGCGGTAGCAAAACTATCGAAGTTGATGTTCGCGTCATCGCCGCAACAAACAAAAACCTTGAAGAAGAAATTAAAGCAGGGAACTTCCGCGAGGATCTTTTTTACCGACTTAACGTTTTACCATTTCAAGTTCCTTCATTGCGTGAGCGCAGTGAAGATATAGAGATCCTGACTAACTATTTTTTGAAATCATACTGTGAAAAAGAAAATACCCCGATTAAACACATCAGCTCTGATGCTGTAGAGATCATGAAAAACTATCGCTGGCCCGGCAACGTCAGGGAATTAAAGAATCTGATTGAGCGACTTGTGATTATGACACCGGGAAAAGAAATCACCAGTCGAGCCCTACCGGCAGAAATCAACAAAGGGATCACAAAAAACGATCTCCCCATTGAAGGACTCGATATCGATACCTTCAAAGAAGCCAAGGAAGTATTTGAACGGGAATTTATCCGCAGTAAACTGGAAGAAAACGACTGGAATGTCTCAAAGACGGCAGAGTCGATCTCCATTGAGCGCTCCAATTTGCATCGCAAAATAAAAAGCTACGGGATAGAACTGAACAAAGAATAGAATATTTGCGCCAGAAACATATATATAACGAAACAAAAGAAGCCCTGTCTGAGATCTCTCAACAGGGCTTCTTTTTTAATTTTAAGATTTACATCGAATACGTGATTAAAAACAAGAAAAGGACCCACGAAGCGTGGGTCCTTTTCGGAAAAAATTCGGCGGCGACCTACTTTCCCACACAGTCTCCCATGCAGTATCATCGGCGCGACAGAGCT
>PKUE01000133.1 GCA_002869685.1 Desulfuromonas sp. | reverse complement strand
TGGCACCGGTCATTGGGATGAGATCGCCAGTGAAGTGGAATTCGGTAAATGGCGGGTGGATCTGCAAAAAAGTTGCCTGTTGCAGCTGGAGCAGGCTGGGGTGAAAAAGAAAAATATCGACTGTACTGACGCCTGCACCTGGAATCAGCGCGAACTGTTTTTCTCCTACCGCCGTGATGCAGGCACCACCGGACGCCAGATGGGATTTGTGCTGTTTCGCGACGAATAGATTCCGCTCTGACGACGTTCAGAAGGATGGATTTTATAAGGACAGGCTGCCAAGCCTGTCCTTTTTTCGTTGTGGCGGAGCGCTGGCAGTTATTTGCGCCAGAAAGAGGGCAAGAACAACACCAGAACCGTGAACAGTTCCAGTCGGCCGAGCAGCATGCACAGAATCAGAACACCTTTGCCAAATTCGGGAACGGCAGCGAAGTTGTCTACCGGACCAACACTGCCGAGACCCGGACCGATGTTGCCGAGGGTGGCGATGACCGCTGCCGCTGCAGAAACCAGGTCCATGCCGCTGGCCGCCATCAGGAACGAGGCGGTGACAAACACGCCCATGAACAGGGCAAAGAAGCCGAGAATCGATTGCATGACATCAGGGGCAACCGGCTGATCACCGAGCTTGACCAGGCGGATGGCACGGGGATGGATAAGGCGATAGAGCTGTACCGTACCGTGCTTGAATAGCAGAACAAAACGGGCGACTTTCATGCCGCCGCCGGTTGAGCCGGCACAGCCGCCGATGAACATCATGAACACCAGCAGATATTGGGTCAGTACCGGCCAGAGTTCAAAATCAGCGGTGCCAAAACCCGTGGTCGTAAGAATCGAGGTGGTCTGGAAGGCACTGTAACGCAGGTTGTCGAGCCACGAGTCGTAGACCACGCCCTGGTTCATAACGACCAGAATCAGTGTGACGCCGACAGTGATCAGCAGGTAAAAGCGGAATTCCTCGTTACGGAAATACTCGCCAAGGCGACCTTTGAGGGCATAGTAATGCAGCGAGAAGTTAACACCGGCCATGAACATGAACAGGGTGATGACCCAATCGATATAGGCACTGTTATAGGCGGCAACCGAAGCATTGCGGGTGGAAAACCCTCCGGTAGCCAAGGTGGCAAATGCGTGACAGATGGCATCGTAGAAACTCATGTCACCGGCCATGAGCAGCACGGTCTCAGCGGCGGTGAGGATGACATAAACGCCCCATAACAGTTTGGCGGTGTCCTGGATGCGCGGCTTGAGGCGGTCGGCGGTCGGGCCGGGCACCTCGGCCTGAAACAGCTGCATGCCACCAACACCCAGCATCGGCAGAATCGCCAGGCTTAAAACGATGATCCCCATGCCGCCCAACCAGTGGGTCAGTGCCCGCCAGAACAGGATGCTTTTCGGGACACACTCAATTTCGGTGAGAATGGTGGAGCCGGTGGTGGTAAAACCGCTCATGGTTTCGAACACGGCGTCAAGCGGTGACGGAATAGCGCCCGAGAGCAGATAGGGCAAGGCCCCGAAGAGTGCAAACACCAGCCAGCCGAACGTTACTACGGCGAAACCTTCCCGCACCGAGAGTTCTTTTTTGTTTTTGAATGCTTTTATCAGCGTCAGTCCGGTTGCCAGACAGATCAATGCGGACCAGAGAAATGAGGCTGCTGCACCGTCGTGATAATAGAAAGAAAACGGAATCGGCACCAGCAGTGTCAGTGACAGGCAGGTGAGCAGGGCACCGAGAATATGAAAAACAAACAGGATATTCATTTATTCGAAGAATTTCTCAACTTTGGGTAACGCTTCGGGCAGGGCAAAGACGACCACCCGGTCGCCGATGGCGAGCATGGAGTCCCCGGTGGCGATTTCGTAGCTGTCATCGTGAACAATGGCTCCAATGATGGCTCCGGTCGGAAAGTTCAGGTCTTTAAGGGCGATGCCGACAAAGGTACTTGAACGATTAACTTCGAATTCGAGCACTTCGGAGTTGCTGCCTTCAATGGTCGCCAGGGAGATGACGCCGCCACGCCGGACATATTTAAGAATCGCCCCGGCAGCCGACAGCCGCGGCGAAACGCAGGCATCGATCCCCAGGGTGGGGGCGAGGCTGAGTAGCTCCGGCTTGTTGATCAGAGCCAGGGTCCGTCTGGCACCATGTTGTTTGCATAGCAGGGAACACAGGATGTTGGTTTCATCTCTGCCGGTCACGGCGATAAAGGTGTCGGCACTGCCGATCCCTTCCTCTTCAAGAGCATGAATATCGGTGCCTTCAGCCTGAATGACCATGGTCTTTTTCAGCTTGGCCGAAACTTTGATGCAGCGTTGCTCGTCGGCATCAATCAGGCGGACGTCATATTGAAGCTTTTCCAGCTGCGAGGCGATGCGCACACCGATCTTGCTGCCGCCGAGGATGAAAACACGCGGCATTTTGCGTTTGCGTTTCTCTTCGGGCTGGATCAGGTACTGGATTGCCGGTAAATCGTTCTGATGGGCAAACAGAAAGACGCTGTCGCCCGATTGAATATGGTCTTCGCCGCGGGGGATAATTGTCTGTTCATCGCGGGTGATGGCGGTGACGACAAAACGGTACATACCGCGCAGCTCACCGAGATCGCGCAGGGTGAGGCCGCATAGCGGACTCTCCTCGTCGATGCGGTAGCCGAGAAATTGAATCTTTCCCTCGACGAATTCAGCCACGTCAAAGGCGCCACTGCGGCGGGTAATCTTGACGATTTCGTCGGCGACCTCGTCAGCAGGATTGATCAGTAGGTCGATGCCGAGTTTCTCTTTGGAGAGGATGGCACCGTGGCTGCGGTATTCGATGCTCTTGACCCGGGCAATCCGGGTTTTGACCTCATATTCACGCGCCAGCAGACAGGCAAGGATGTTCACTTCGTCCAGGTCGGTAACGGCAATGAAGATATCGGTATGCTTGATGTCGGCCTGCTCAAGAATCTCAGCGCTGGCACCGTTGCCGTTAAGGCCCATGACATTGAGGCGGTCCTGAGCCTGACGCAGATGGACCTCGTCCCGGTCAATCAGAGTGACTTCGTGTCCCTCCATAGCGAGGCGTTCACAAAGAAAATAGCCAACTTGTCCTGCTCCGACAATGAGGATCTTCATAACTGTTGATCTGCTCCACGCCCAAGTCCCCGATTGTAACGGGTGCCTCGACCGTTCAGCCCGCCCTGTCATGTCGCTGGACAGGGTGGGGATTAAAAACTGCGGATGTGTGTTTTCGCCCCTTGTCCAGCGCCGTGCTGGAATGGTAAGTTCAGGAGCTGTCAGCTTTTTCAGCCACATTGCTGCGTGGTGATTTCTGTCGGCCATCGGCCGACGCTGCTTTAAGCTGGGCTATTCATTGCACAGTTCGGGGCAATCTGCAAGAGGCTGCTTTGAACTGCTTTAAAATCAATAAGTTAAGAGTCGAGTTTGGCAAAGGTTGAGTTGGTTATGAGCTTTTATCTGGATGTCCCTGAAGAACAGTTGCGTAAGGAACGCGCCAAGGCACGTGAGTTGCGTAAAACAAGCTGGTGGAAAAATCGCATTGCCGAAGGGCGCTGTTATTATTGTGGTGGCCAGTTCGAGCCCAAAGAATTGACTCTCGATCACGTTGTTCCGCTGGTGCGCGGTGGCAAGAGCACCAAAGGCAACTGTGTCGCTGCGTGCAAGGCCTGCAATTCAAAAAAACAGGACCTGTTGCCCAGTGAGTGGGAAGAGTATTTGACCACTTTGAGCCAGTCCTGAGCCGTTGTCAGGTTGTGCGGGCATGATGCGCACGGGACCGGCAATTTCCTTGCGCCTTTAACGCCTCAATGGCATAGTCCCCTCCATGTCAAAAGCCTATCGTGTTTATTCCCAATATCTGAAGCAGCGTTTTGGTGGCCGGGTCCATAAAATTTCCGTGGATGCCGGATTTTCCTGCCCCAATCGCGAGTCGTCCCGCCATGCGCCAGGCTGCCTGTTTTGTGAACCCAATGGTTCCGGTTCATTTGGTATCGCGCGTCGCCTCAGTGTCGCCGAACAGGTGGAGCACGGTAAAGAGATCATGGTGCGCAAGTACAAGGCCAAGTACTTCATGGCCTATTTCCAACCGTTTTCGAATACTTATGCGCCTGTGGACGTGTTACGTTCCTGCTATGACGAGGCTCTGGCCGTGGCCGATGTGGTGGGGCTGGCCGTAGGGACACGCCCGGATTGCCTGGCCGATGATGTTCTCGACCTGTTGCGCCACTATCACCAACGGACTTACTTCTGGCTGGAGGTGGGGGTGCAAAGTTGTCACGATCAGACCCTCGAATTTTTACGCCGCGGTCACGATTACGCCTGTTTCCTTGATGCGTATGGTCGCGCCCGGCAACGTGGATTGCGTATCTGTGTCCATGTGATTCTCGGGCTACCGCACGAAACCCATGAGCAGATGCTGGCGACGGCGGATGAAATGGCGCGATTACGCGTTGATGGGATCAAGATTCATCTGTTGCATATTCTCAAGGAGACGGTTCTGGGGAAATTGTATGAGCAGGGGGAGTTCGAGATCTTTGATCGCGATAGCTACGTGCAAACCGTTGTCGATTTTATGGAGCGGTTGCATCCCGACACCATGATTCAACGCCTGACTGGAGATGGCCCGCGCGATATTCTGCTGGCACCACGCTGGTCGCTTAAAAAGTGGGAAGTGCTTAATGCGATTGACGAAGAATTTATCCGTCGTGGTACACGTCAGGGCAGCCGGTGTCGTTATCTGTCAACCGGGGATGTGTGAAGCGCTGGAGAAAAACGAGAATTACTGGTTGTAGCTGTAGGGAGAAGAATCCTGTTGCGTCGGTGCTGTTTCTGCAACACCGTCCCAGGAGACGAAGACCAGAGAGGCCCATAGGATACTGATGAGAAGAATGATAATTCGTGACATGGCGGTAAAGATACACGAAGCGCGATATAGAAATCAAGCGTTGCTTTCTCTTTGGCCTGTTAGGAATAATTAATGGATTTGTCGCTACTTAACGAGCCGCAACGACAGGCGGTTTTACATACCGAGGGAGCCCTATTGGTGCTGGCGGGGGCCGGTTCCGGAAAGACCCGGGTGATCACCTGTCGCATCGCCTATTTGCTGCGTCAGGTGGCCGCCGAACAGATTGTTGCTTTGACGTTCACCAACAAGGCCGCGCGCGAGATGCGCGACCGGGTGATTGAACAGGTAGGGCGTGGCAAGGCCAAGGGGTTGATTGTTTCCACCTTTCATTCCCTGGGGGTGCGGATTCTGCGTCAGGAGATTGAGCAGCTTGGCTACAAGAAAAATTTTTCCATCTATCCGGCGACTGATCAGCTGCGCCTGGTGCGTGACATGGTACAGGGGCGGCAGTTGCCTTCCGGCGGTAATGTTGATCCCGACCGGGTGCTGTGGCTGATCTCCGGGGCGAAAAATGAACTGATTGATGCCGATCGCTATGTGGCCAATCCGCGTGATGAATACGAGGTGATTGCCGCTGAAATATATCCCCGCTACCAGCGGTCGCTCAAAGCCTGTAATGCCATTGATTTTGACGATATTCTGCTGCTGACCATCCGCCTGTTCGAGCAGTTTCCCGAAGTGTTGGACCGTTATCGCGAGCAATTCCGTTACATCATGGTGGATGAATATCAGGACACCAATCAGGTGCAATACCAGATGTTGAGGATGCTCAGTTCGGCGCATCATAATTTGTGTGTTGTCGGCGATGATGACCAGTCGATCTATGGTTGGCGCGGTGCCAAGCCGGGGAATATTCTCGATTTTGAGAAGGATTTTCCCGGCTCCCGGGTGATCAAATTGGAGCAGAACTATCGCTCGACCGGGAATATTCTGGCGGCGGCAAACGCCCTGATTGTCAATAACCAGGATCGCCACGGCAAGAGATTGTGGACCTCGGGTGCCGATGGCGCCGATGTGGTGTACCGCTGTTGTGATGATGGTGAAGATGAAGCGATGGCGGTTGTTGAAGCGATCCATCGTGAACGGTTTCGTCAACAGTTGGAATACCGTGACTTTGCAATCCTTTATCGCACCAACGGGCAGTCAAGGGCGTTTGAGGAGCAACTGCGTTACGAAAATATCCCCTACGTGCTGATTGGCGGTCAGCAGTTCTTCGATCGCAAAGAGGTGAAGGACGCTCTGGCGTACCTGAAAGTGATGGCCAACCCTCAGGATGAAGTGAATCTACTGCGCATTCTCAATTATCCGAAACGGGGGATTGGTGAGACAACAGCCGAGCGGTTGATTCAGGCGTCGGTGACCCAACAGGAACCACTCTGGCAAGTGTTGCATCACAGTGCAACGATCGAAGGGCTCGGCGAGAAAACCATCGAGGCGATCGACGGCTTCATCCAATTGATGGAGCGCTATCAGCGGCGTTTCAGACAACCGGGGCAACTGGTGACGACGGCTCAGGAACTGTTTCGCGAACTGGAGCTGGAAGAGGAACTCTACCGTCATGCAGACGATCCTCAGAAAGCGCGCCGCCGCGTTGAGAATCTGCACGAAGTGGTCAACGCCGTGTCGTCCTATGCTGATCGGGAGCCTCTGGCCGGTCTGGAAGGGTTTCTCGAAAAGGTTTCACTGCTTGATCGTGATGAGCCGCCGCGGGGCAGCAAAGAAGAAAAACTCAAGCAGGATGCCGTGGTTTTGATGAGTCTCCATTCCAGTAAAGGGTTGGAGTTCCCCTGTGTTTTTCTGGTGGGCATGGAAGAGGGCAGCCTGCCGCACAGTAAGACCATTGAAGAAACCAACGATGTTTCAGAAGAGCGCCGCCTGTGTTACGTCGGAATGACCCGCGCCCGCAAGCAGTTGATGATGTTGGGCGCAGCGCGGCGCAAAAAATATGGTCGTCTGCAGCCGCGTGAGGTCAGTCGCTTCATTCGTGAGTTACCAGAATCATTGATCTCTCATGAAAAAGGAGACAAAGCCCCGGTGTCTCCTGAAGAACAGGAGACGATGGCGAACAGTTTTTTCAGCAATATTCAGGATATGTTAAATTAATTATTATGAAAGCAAACCTTTTAATGTTCTTGTCTGCTCTTAATTTTTCTGCTTAAATGTCCGATAGTCTCAGAGGTCTGCCACTGTTGTGCCCCCCTTCCCCCAGGCTGATGATAGGAGGACAAGCTGAAACTATTCAAAAAAAAAACATCCCATGGCCAGGGAGTAACGGGCGTCACCTTCTTTTCGGATGGCCTGTCACTGGTTCATCTCCATCCCGGCGAACGGGCTCCGCGGCAGATAATTGCCGAAACGGTTGCCTGTCGCTCGGACCAATATGGTGAAACGTTGCAACAACTGGTTGAAAAGCATCGTCTTACCGGCAGTCTTGCTGTTGGCGTCATGGCCCGTGGCAGTTACAACCTGATTCAAATTGATCCGCCGGATGTTCCCGAGGCGGAATTCCGTGAAGCCGTACGCTGGCAAATTAAAGATCTGCTTGATTTTCCCGCAGAACAGGCGGTGGTCGACACCTTTACGGCGTCGGTTGCCAATAGTCAGGAACTCGGTTTTGCCGTGGCCGCATCCGAAGAGCAGGTGTGGCAGGTCGTGCGGGCCATGCGTCAGGCCGAACTGGAGATCGGAGCCATTGATATCCCGGAACTGGCGTTGCGATCATTGACCTCTTTGCTGCCCAGCGATGAGCGAGGGGTTGCGCTGCTCTGCTTGTGGAAAGACAGCGGCCTGATTATCATTATCCATGCCGGGCAACTGTGCATGGCGCGGCGAATCAACCTGGGGGTGCAGGAATTGGTCTCCGCCGCCGACCCGACGGATCAGGTCGAAGGTGTCGAAATTTCTGAAGCACAGCAGAATATTCTCGACACGGTCATTTTGGAAATTCAACGCTCTCTCGACTATTATGAGAGCAGTGTTTCACGTCAGCCGGTTTCTACCGTCTATCTGGCCCCGTTGACCGATCCGGTCGCCGGGCTCCAAGCCTATCTTGACACCTACCTGGCCCCGGAAATCCGTCCCATGAATGTTGCCACGATGCTGGAAGGCTGCTCCATGTCCGAGACGGAACAGTCGCGCTGTCTGTCGGCGATTGGAGCCGCATTACGAACGGAATGGGATTAGAGGTTATGCAGCAGATCAATCTGTATCAGGAGACGTTTAAGCCGCAACGCCGCTCCCGTACCGGTGAAATTCTGGTTGGCTTGTTTGTGGCAATCGTCTTGAGCATGGCGGTCGCTGGCTGGTGGCAGCAGCATACCCTGACGGTTTTGCAGCAACGCCATGCGCAGCAGACCCTCACCCAAAGCCGTTTGCAGGAAGAGTTGGCGCAGTTGAGTGACAAAGTTGCTCAACTCAAGCCCAGCGCGCTACTGGCGAGAAAGCTTAGTGAGACACAACGGCAGCTCCATTTGCGTCAACCGGTCCTTAACCAGCTTAATCAGCTGAGCGAGAAAAAAGATACCATTATCGATGGCCTGGAGGCGCTGGCCGCTCAACCTTTGCCGCAAACCTGGCTGAATGTTGTGCGTTTTACGCGTGGGGGAGAGGATGTTCATCTGAAAGGATATGCTCTCGATGCCGAACGTCTGCCTGAACTGGTGCGGACTCTGGCCCAGCAGCCGGTCTACTCGGGACGGCATTTTTCCTTTGTGCGTCTTGAACAACAAAAATCGGGAGTTTACGGTTTTGATCTGAGCACCCAACAGGAGGACGCGCATGAGTGATAAGGTGACGACTCCGGGCAAAGTGAAACTGTGGTTCAACGGGCTCAACAAGCGGGAACAACGGTTGATTGTGGGAACTGTGTTTCTGGTGCCGGTGTTTCTTTTTATCCAACTGATTTTCGTTCCGGGCTACGAGCGTCAGCAGGATCTGGAAAAAAATTATCAGCAACTGCTGCAGGATAACACCAGCCTTCAGGCCCAGGTCATGGAGATGTCTCTGTTGGCCGAAAAAGATCCCGATGCGGAAAACCGGCAGAAACTTGAGCAGTTACAACAGGAAATCGCTCGGTTTGACGCGCTGCTGCAGAGTCATATGACCGGTTTGGTCGCGCCACAGGACATGCCGGAACTGCTTAAGACCGTACTGAAAAAACGGCCCGGTCTTACTTTGCACATGATGCAGAACGGTCAATCCGTGGCGATGAGCATCAGCGTGCCAACAGAGCAGGGCGAAGAACAAACAGCGGCAGAAATGCCACAGGTGGTGTTATATCGCCATCCCCTTCATTTGGAACTGGAAGGGACCTATCTAGACGTTCTTGCCTATTTGCAGGAATTACGCGGCTTGCCGCAGCGTGTTTTCTGGGATGGTCTGCTGATCGAGATGGAGGAGCAGTACCCCCGCGCTCGAATCAATGTGGATGTGTACACCTTAAGTCTTGAGAAAGGGTGGATCAGTGGTTGATATCATAACGTTGAATCGGCGTGTGATCCGGACTGGCGGTGTCGTCCTGGCCTTATTCATGATGGCGCCATTGTCGGCAAACGCCTGGCACGATCCCATGCGTCCGCAGGGACAACCCGCTCTGGCGACACAGGCTAAGCCCGACAGCGAGTTCACCGTCACCAGTATTCTGCTTTCGCAGCAGCGACGGGTGGCCGTGCTGAATGGACGGGTAGTGACGGTGGGTGACACCATCGATCAGTGCCGAGTGGTGCGGATCAGCCCGGATACGGTGACTCTGCAACAAGGGGACAAGCGATACGAGTTACGATTACAGACGGCCCAGGCCGGCCAGGTGATCAAACGAAAGATAACGGAGTAAGATCGATGATGAGATTGAATGCCCTGATGCACGGTCTGGTTGTGCTGCTGATTGGCGTTATTGTCCTGGCTGGCTGTAGCCCGGTGATGACGGCTGATCCAGAGAAACCCTCGCCGGTTTTAAGTGCTTTTCCGCAGACGACGGCAGCGCCCATCGCTGTGGAACCCGTTCCAGAGGCGGTTTCTCAGGCGCTTATGCCCCCGCTTATGATGGGCACGGCGCAACCGGAACAGCCCCGCTTTGATGTGGTGGCCGAGCAGGTGGAAGCGCGGGCCTTTTTCGCCGGACTGGTGACCGAGACACCAACCAATATGGTGATTCACCCCGATGTGGAAGGGGTTATCTCACTCCATCTGAAAAATGTCACCCTGGAAGAAGTGCTCGCCATTGTGCGGGACGTCTACGGGTTCCACTATCGCGCCATTGCCGGGGGCTACCAGATCCTGCCCAATAACATGCAGACGCGGATCTTCGAAGTCGATTACCTGACGTTGAAACGCAGTGGCCATTCGTTGACCCGGGTCAATTCCGGACAGGTCAGCGCCGTAAGTAATAACGATGACAACGGCAATAACGATAACAACGATTCATCCTCCAATGGCACGACCAACAGTTCTTCCGGCAGTCGGATTACCACCGTTTCCGAGAATGATTTCTGGCCGGGATTGCAACAGGCCCTGCAGTCTCTGGTCGGTAGTGCGGATGGTCGGGCGGTTATTGTCCAACCCCAGGCCGGGTTGGTTGTGGTGCGGGCGCTGCCCTCTGAACTCAATATCGTAGCGGACTATCTGAATAAAACCCAGGGGACCCTGCAGCGGCAGGTGATTCTTGAAGCCAAGATTATCGAAGTTGAATTGAATGACGGATATCAAACCGGCATTAACTGGGCCGGGTTGATCCACAACGGCAACAATACCGCGACCATCGGGCAGGTGGGCGGCGGCACTTATCTCAGTGATGGGCTGAGCGAGATGGCCGGAACGGGTGTTTTGTTTGAGCCGCAAATCAATCCTATGGGATTGCCTTTAAATGGTCTGGTGACTTCAGCATTTGGCGGGGTGTTCTCGACCACCTTGCAATTCGATGATTTCGAAGCGTTTATCGAAGCGGTGAAAACTCAGGGCGACGTTCAGGTGTTGTCCAGCCCGCGTATCTCGACGTTGAATAATCAGAAGGCTGTGATCAAAGTGGGTACCGACGAATTTTTCGTCACCGACATTTCCAGTGACACCGTCACCGGTACCACGACGACGACGACACCGGATATCACACTGACACCGTTTTTCTCCGGGATCGCCCTTGATGTCACACCGCAGATCAGCAGTGGTGGTCGGGTGACGTTGCATGTTCATCCCACCGTCAGTGAGGTGGTTGATCAGACCAAAGTGATCACCGTGGCAGGTCAGGCACAATCTCTGCCGCTGGCGTTCAGCAGTGTGCGCGAATCGGATACAATTGTTGAGGCGCGCAGTGGCCAGGTTGTCGTGATTGGCGGTCTGATGAAAAATTCCGACAGCCGTGAAGAAGCGGGTGTTCCGCTGCTTGGCGATATCCCTGGTGTCGGCCACCTGTTTCGCCACCAGAAAAACAGCATGACGAAAAGCGAGCTGATCATCTTGCTCAAGCCACTGGTCGTCGAGCGCGATAGCGATTGGACGAGTGATATCGACCAGGCGCGGCAACGGATGAACGGACTGTTTTAGTCTTCTTGGGGGCACGGCCATGTACCTGGAGCATTTCAGGTTAACAGACAGACCATTCTCTCTGACCCCGGACACGGAATATTACTACCGTTCCGCAACCAGTCAGGAAGCTTTCAACGTTGTCCTGGTCGCGTTGCAGCAGGGGGAAGGGATTGTCAAAATCGTTGGTGAAGTGGGGACCGGCAAAACGGTGATGTGCCGTAAATTGCTGAATGATCTGCCTGAAGCCATGATTACGGTTTACCTGCCCAACCCCCTGATGGAACCGCAGCAGCTTTATCGCGCCGTTGCCGAAGAGCTTGGGCTGGATGTGGCGAGCGACAGTGCCGTCAACGATCTTATTGAACGCCTTAACCACCACTTGATTGCGTTGAGTAATGATGGGCGCCAGGTGGTTGTCTGCGTTGATGAAGCGCAAACCATGCCGACGCCGACCCTCGAAGCGTTGCGGTTGCTGAGTAATGTTGAAACCGAAAAACGCAAGCTGTTACAGATTGTTCTCTTCGGCCAGCCGGAACTGGATGAACGTTTGGCCGAGCGCTCGTTACGGCAATTGCGTCAGCGCATCGGTTTTTCTTACCGACTGCAACCGCTGGATTATCCGGGCTTTGTTGGTTATGTCGATCACCGCCTGCGTATGGCGGGATATCTCGGCACGCCATTGTTCAGCCCTGCAGCATTGAAAATGCTGTACCGGGCCGCTCGCGGAGTGCCACGTCTGGTTAATATTCTCGCCCATAAGGCCTTGATGGCAGCCTATGGCCGGGGAGATACCTATATCGGCAGGAAACAGGTTTACGCCGCTGTTGCGGATACCGAAGGGGTCAGCTTGAGTTCATACCGGCGGTTGATGCTGATAGCCTGCGGGGCGCTATTGGTCGGTTGTTGTTTTGTGCTGGGAGTCCTGATTAATGGATGGCTGCCATGAGTCTGATTAATCAGATGTTGCGTGATCTTGAAGAACGGCGGAGAAAAGAGGCTCCCGAGACCAGTCAGGTTAATGTGGTGATACCGCCAACCAAACGGCGGTGGCCATGGTTGGTCGTCGGTGTTGCTGTGATTGGAACCGCTGTGGCTGCCTGGCAATGGCCCGAGCGGTCGCTACCTGAGCCGAAGCCGGTTGTTGTCGCTGCCATGGAACCTGTGGCAGAGGGTGTCGCCGAACCGGCATCCGAAAGTGAACCGAACGCCGACAACGCGCAGGTGGTTTCAGTGCAGGCCAGCGAAACCGCAGAGCAGTTTCGAGTTGTCTTTGAGCTGTCCCGGTCGGTGGACTGGCGGGTGGCGGCGACTGCGGCCCAAGCGATGACGTTGGCGGTGCCGGTAGACGGTGTCCCATCATCGCAGTTGGACACGCTGACGTTACTGGCTGGCTGGAAGAGTCGTCCACAGGGTGGCGGCAGTGAACTGGAGTTGACCGCAACGGCGCCGGTTGTCTGGAAAGTGTTCAGCCTCGATGCCGATGATCATCATGGCTGGCGGATGGTGGTTCAAGGGCGTCGCTTACACCCTCAGCCGGTTGCGCTGGTTGAAAAAGAGCCCGTAGCGCCGCCGGAGGAAGTGACTCCGAAGCCGGTTGAAGAGAGTGCGCCACCCGTTGTTCGCAAACAGCTGTCACCACGTGACCAGCTGTGGGCTCAGGCGCAACAGTTCCGTCAGCAGGGAGAGCTGGTCCGGGCTGCAGCGGCTCTCGATCAGTTGCTGGTTGTCCAACCTGAAGATCGCGAAGCGCGCTTGGCATTGATTAAAACTCTGCTCCAACAGAATCAGCAGGAGCAGGCTCTGCGCGTTGCCAGTGCCGGACGAGAACAGCAGCCTGATGACACGTTATGGCTGGTGCTCAAGGCACGTTTGCTGGCCGAAACGGATCAACTTGCTGAGGCGCTGAACGAACTGGATGTCGAGCAAGCGCCGCCAGTAACCGCCAGCCCGGAATTTTATGCCTTAAAAGCCGCGCTGTTGCAACGGGCGATGCGCTTTGACGAAGCCCTGCCTATCTATCGGGTGTTGTGTGAGGCGTTTCCACAACAGGCACCATGGTGGTTCGGGCGGGCTGTAACGGCCAGCCAGCTTGGTGATCGTGTCCAGGCGCGTGACAGCTTCAAACGAGCCTTGAATCTGCCGGGACTTGAAATGTCATTGAAACAATATGCGACACAACAGTTGCAACGATTAGGGGAGAACTGAGACGCGTTATGGTGGTTCGCAAAAAAATACGCATCGGAGACTTGCTGGTTTCGGAAGGAATTATCAGTGAAGATCAGTTGATGACCGCCCTGCAAACCCAGAAAAGCAGTGGGCGTAAGCTTGGTCGCACCCTGATCGAACTGGGTTATATCACCGAAGACCGTTTGCTGGAATTCCTCTCGCGGCAGTTGCGGGTTCCTCTGGTTGATCTGCGCCTGTTTAAATTTGATGCCGAACTGGTCAAGATGATTCCTGAAACCCTGGCGCGGCGTTTCCGGGTTGTGGCACTGACACGTGAATCGAGTCATCTTCTGGTGGGGATGGCCGATCCCACCGACATTTTTGCTCTCGACAAACTGACCGCTATGCTCAATCAACCGGTGGAACCGGCGGTTGTGCGTGAGTCAGATCTGCTGCGTTCGTTGGACACGGTGTATCGGCGCACCGATGAGATCGAAAATATCGCCGAGGAACTCGGCGAAGAACTGGCCCAGACCGATTTCAATCTCTCCGAATTGCTGCCAGACAGCCAACTGGAAGATGCGCCGGTTGTCCGTCTGTTGCAGACGCTGTTTGAAGATGCTGTTCAGGTTGGGGCGTCCGATATTCATATTGAACCCGATGAAACCGTTCTGCGCATTCGTCAGCGTATCGACGGCGTGCTTCACGAGCAGGTGATGAAGGAAAAACGCATTGCCGCTGCTCTGGTGTCGCGCCTCAAGCTGATGAGTGGCCTGGATATCTCCGAGCGCCGCCTGCCTCAGGATGGCCGTTTTAACATCCGCGTCAAAGGCAAAAGCATTGATATCCGTCTATCGACCATGCCGCTGCAATATGGCGAGTCGGTGGTTATGCGTTTGCTCGACCAGTCGGGCGGGTTGTTGCGGCTGGACCATGTTGGAATGCCGCCGCATATCCTGGCACGCTTTCGGCGCTTTATCCACCAACCGCATGGCATCGTGCTGGTTACCGGACCGACGGGAAGTGGTAAAACCACCACCCTGTACGGTGCGCTCAATGAGATGAACCAGCCGGAAAAAAAGATCATTACCGTTGAAGACCCGGTGGAATATCGCTTGCCACGTATCAATCAGGTTCAGGTGAATACCAAGGTTGGCCTGACTTTCGCCAGTGTGTTGCGGACTGCTCTGCGTCAGGATCCCGATATTGTCATGGTGGGTGAGATGCGTGACAAGGAAACCGCCGAAATCGGCCTGCGTGCTGCGATGACCGGTCACCTGGTTCTCTCGACACTGCATACCAATGATTCCATCAGCACCGCATTGCGACTGTTGGATATGGGCGCCGAAGGTTACGTGGTGGCTAGTTCACTGCAAGGCGTTCTGGCGCAACGTCTGGTTCGGCGCGTCTGCAGCAGCTGCAGTGAGGAGGACCCGCTCGATCCGCAACAAACCAGCTGGCTGAAAGCCGCATTGGGGATGGATTTCGTCCCGAGTGGCTTCAAAAAGGGCCGGGGCTGCAGTCAATGTGGCAATACTGGCTATCATGGCCGGATCGGTGTGTTTGAATTTCTGGAGATAGACGCGGCGCTGGCTGATGCCCTGCGACGTAACGACAGCTCTGGTTTTGCCCGCGCCGCCCAAGCGCAGGAGCATTTTATCTCCCTGGCCGATTGTGCCTTGGACTATGCTCGCCAGGGGATTACCACCATGGAAGAAGTTGTCCGCGTTGCCGGACAGGTGGAAGAACTTGAATCGGTGGAGGAAGCGCCTTAACGGTGCCACATCGCAACTATGCCGCTTTTTACCTACACAGCACGCCGTCCCGGCGGAGAACAGGTCACCGGTGAACTGGAGATGTCAACAGCCGCGGCTGTGGCTGGTCAGCTGACGGAAAACGGTCTGATCCCGGTCCGCATTGAACAGGGGCGTGGGACCACCGAGAAGACCTCTAAAGGGTTTTCCCTCACGCTGAAAAAGCGCCAGAAAAAGGTGCGCCTGGATGACCTGATTCTGTTTTGTCGCCAGATGTATTCGTTGACTCGCTCCGGCGTGCCGATGATGCGTTCGTTGCACGGTCTGATCGAATCATCGCAAAACCCGACTCTGCAAAAAACACTCTACGGGTTGATCGAGAATCTGGAGTCGGGTCGCGATCTGTCCGGGGCCATGGCCGCGTATCCCACGGTTTTTCCCAATTTGATGACACGCATGGTCCAGGTCGGCGAAAGTAGTGGCAATCTGGAAGAATCGTTTCGTCAGCTGGCAGAATACCTTGAATTTGAAAAACTGACCCGTGAGCGAATCAAGTCGGCCCTGCGCTATCCGACCTTTGTCATCGTGGCTATCGCGATCGCCATGGCGATTCTCAGCTTGTTCGTTATCCCCACCTTTGAAAAGGTGTTCGCCGGTTTGGGTGCCGATCTGCCGTTGCCAACACGGATTATTCTGGGCATCTCCAATTTTTCCGTCAGCTACTGGCCCTATTTGCTTGGCCTGCTGATTGTAGCGTTTTTTCTGCTGCGCTCCTATTTGAGAACCGATCAGGGGGCTTATCGCTGGGACCGCTACAAACTGAGGTTGCCCATTGTTGGCTCTATATTGCTTCGAGCGACACTGGCACGCTTCGCCCGAGCTTTTTCAATGGGTTATGGCAGCGGGGTCCCGCTGGTTCAAGCATTGGGCTACACAGCCCGGGCCATTGAAAACCGCTATCTCGGTGAAAAACTCGATGACATGCGCAACCAGTTGGAGCGGGGGGACACCTTGACCCGAAGTGCCGCAAATCTGCAGATTTTTACCCCACTGGTGTTGCAGATGCTGGCAGTCGGTGAAGAAACCGGCTCGGTTGATGCCATGTTGTTGGAGGTTGCCGGATTTTACGAACGTGAGGTGGAATATGACCTGAAAAATCTCACCAGTGCCATTGAACCTATCCTGATTGTCATCATCGGTGGCATGGTGCTGGTGCTGGCGTTGGGCGTGTTCCTGCCCATGTGGAACCTGGGCGCCTTGATGCGGTGATGTTCCGGGCGTCGAGGCTACAAAAAATTAGAGAAAAAACCTGTTGGGCCAATTGAATTAATGTTACCTTTTGGCGTAATGAAAATAGAACCTTAGCCGGAACCGGTCACACAGAAGTGCTCCGTTCCAAATCACATCATCAGAGGAGAACAACCATGAACAACCAAAAAGGCTTTACCCTGATCGAACTGATCGTTGTTATCGTAATTCTGGGCATTTTGTCCGCTGTTGCCGTGCCGAAATTTATCGATGTAAAATCGGAAGCAGAATTGTCAGCGGCTGAAGGTGTTTATGGTGCAGCCCAGTCGGCTACAGCCCTGAATCATGCTGAGAAGCTGGTCAAGGGGACCTCATGGACTGGGACAATGATCACTACTGGTGCGACCTTGAGTTCAGCCCTGGATGGTGGCCTCCCGGAAGGGTGGGTCGTTGGAACGACCAATACAAATCAGATCTGCTTTGATAAAAATGGTGATGCTGATTGTACCGATGCCGCAGATGATTTTGTTATCACCGTGACCGCCGAAACCGCGACCACAAAAGCTCAATTGGCCAAGTCCGGTTTGATCTGGTAATTCGATAGCTCTGCCGGGCTGGAAATTTCCGCCCGGCAGAGGTTGAATGACCGCCACGGAATGGGGCTGGAATATCTCTACCCGAATCATGATGTCTTGTATCTCATAAGGCCAGTATGAACAAACAACGCGGTTTCACATTGCTGGAGTTAATTGTCGTGATCGCCGTGGTGATCATTCTGGCCAGCGTTGTGTTGCCAAAATTTGTTCGTTTGCTGGACCGCGCCGAAGTGTCGGCAGTACAGGGCATGATGGGGCAGATGCGCAGCGCCCTCAGCCTGCAGATGTCGCGGGGGTTATATCGTGGTGATGATCTGGCAGCCTGGGCCGCTGGTGGGTCGCAGGCCCTTTATCCCATGCACGATCTGTTGCTGGAAACGCCAGAAAACTATTTGGGCGTGCTCGAGACTAGCGACCGGCGAGGTTGCTGGTATGATGATAAGAACAGTCACGAACTGGTTTATGTGTTGCGTGATTACACTCTGGTGGATGGCGCTCAAAGTACACCGGCTACATTGCGGTGGCAGATCACCATTATTCACGGTAGCGTGGTCGATGGTGGTCAGCGAGAGCTCATCGGCCTGGTGTTACAGTCATCGACTCCGACCCAGTGGCGTGTTGAATAGCCCCAGACGGGAGAAACAGAATGAAAAACCAAAAGGGTTTTACCCTGATTGAACTGGTTGTTGTCATGGTCATCCTGGCCTTGCTGGCAGCCGTTGCCGTACCGAAATTTCTCGATCTGCAGAAACAGGCAGAAGCGGCTTCCGTTAAAGGAGTCGTCGGGAACATTCGTAGTGCTCTGGGGATCCGGGTGGCGCGTGCTCTGGTGTCAGGGGAAGATCTTCAGACTCTGGCCGACAACCTGTACCCCATGTCATTGTTGTCCACCGTGCCGGAGCCCTATCTGGGCCGGGGCGATGCCGTACCTACGGATAAAGGGGTCTGGTATGAGGGCAATGGCTCTCATGACCTCTACTACATCCTGAGAAATGGCGATATCGTCAGTGATCCCACCACGGCAACCGCTCTGCGCTTTGAGATTGAGGTGGTCCAGGAGGATCTTGACGGTGATGGAACAATGGAAGATGTCGGTCTGGTATTCGAGAAATACGATAACACCTCGACCATTGATGCCGATACCGACAGCGCCAACGATGCCGACTTCAATTGGAACTATTAGGACGACAGGTTGCGGGACACCCTCGGGTGTCCCGCAACGTTATCCGGCATGATATTCGCTCGTGGTGATGTGATGCCTCTTACCCCGTCTGGATGATAATTCAGCGGCCCGGTTTCGGGCCGATTTGATTGACCGCTTTTTCAATGAAAGCTGAGAATTATGTGCAGAGCCACCATACAGCAAAAAGGGTTCACCATTGTTGAACTGGTGGTTGTGATCGTCATTCTCGGTATCCTCTCGGCCGTCATGGCCCCCCGTTTTTTTGACCAGCAGGACTATCAGCAACGCGCATTTGGTGATCATCTGGCGCAGGCTCTGTTCTATGCGCACAGCAAGGCCGTTGCCAGCGGTTGCGATGTTCGGGTCGAAGTGACTTCCAGCGGCTTTACCCTTTATCGTCATACCGCAACTACTTCATGTGGCACGGTTCCGGCGACTACGACGCAACTGACTCATCCCGACGGAGATCCCTATACGGCGGTAGCGCCCCAGACACTGGCGGCGGCAACAATTGTTTTTGATGCTTTGGGGAGGGCCAGAAACAGTGGTTATACCGTTACGGACTTCACCGATATCGCCGGGTTGGGAATCGATGTGGCGGGAGAAACGGGATGTGTCAGCCGATGAGGATGCGAGGAAGAATACTGGATCAGCGTGGTGTCACTCTGGTGGAACTGATCGTCTCCATCGTGATTATTTCAGTGGCCCTCAGCGGGGTGCTGCTGGTGATGAATTATACGACCAGCCGCAGTGCCGACCCGTTGATCGAGTATCAAGCGGTTGCGGTTGCTGAGGCCTACATGGAGGAGATTCTCCTCCAGCCCTACACCGATCCCGGTGGTGGTGCCGAAAGTGGGCGGGGCGATTATGATGATGTCGACGATTATAACGGTCTCAACGATGTTGGTGCCAGGGATCAGCACGGCGCTGCCATTGTCGGCCTGGAAAACTATACCGTATCCGTTGCGGTTGTCGCCGAGCCGGCATTTGGTCCGGCCGGAAAAACCGTTGCGGCGAAAAAAATAACGGTAACGGTGCAGCACAGTGCCAATGTTACGTTGGCTCTGGAAGGGTATCGGACTGATTATGACTGAGCACAGTTCCCACAGGCCCTGTGGCGGGCGTAATGGTTTCACCCTGATTGAACTGGTTGTGACGATTGTTATTATCGGGGTTCTGATGTCGTTGGGTGGTCTGTTCATCAGCCGTCCGATTGAGGGATATATTGACCTGGAACGACGCACACAGCTGGTTGCCCAGGCGGACATGTCTCTGCGCCGGATGCAGCGGGATCTGCGGGCTGCGCTCCCCAACAGCGTGCGTATCTTCAATGGTGGTAACGGCATCGAACTGCTTCATCTGGTTGATGGTGGGCGCTACCGTCTGGTGGCAGACCCCGCCGAAACCGATCCCCTTGTGGCGGCGGCCTCTTTGCTTCATTTTGATGTTGCTGATGACTATTTTGAGGTTCTTGGTCCCCTTGAAACGGCAGAATATACGCCGGGCAATTGCCGCTGCGCGATTTATAATCTGACGGCGGATGCTGCAATCGACAGTGCCAATGCCTATTCCGGCAGCAATATAGTGGGAATTAATGCTGTGGAAACCAGTGGCAGTCGCCGCTTCCTTCGCCTGGACAGTGCCATGCTGTTTCCGTTTTCTTCACCGCAACAACGGTTTTTTATCGTCGATGAGGCGATCAGTTACGTGATCAGTGGTGGCGAATTAAGGCGCTATGCCGGATATGCCATTAACCAGACACCGGGGCCTGCAGCCGGAGACCCTTATGATCTGGTGGCAGAGAATGTGGTGAGTATTGTCGATGCCGGTGGGACTGTGCTTGATCCGTTTGATTATGACGCGGGAACACCGAGCCGCAGTGGGTTGGTCACCTTGCGTCTTGCTCTGGAACTGCAGGGGGAACGGATCACCCTGATGCATCAGGTTCATGTGGATAATGTGCCATAGGAGGCGGCGGATGAGTTGGGTGAGTGATCAACGCGGTTTTACTCTGGTGCAGGCGATCTTTATTCTGGTGGTTTTGGGAATGCTGGGAGTCTACATGGTGTCATTGAGCACCGTGCAACAGGGGACGACTACGCAGGCCTATCTGCAGGCGAAAGTTTATCAGGCGTCGCGTTCCGGTCTGGAATGGGGGATGAAGCAGGTGCTCGACAGCTCCGCCTGCTTTTCTGCCAGTTCAATGACAATCGATCAGTGCCCGGTGGCCCTGTCCTGCCAGGTGGTTGATACCTATACCGAAGGGGTGACCAGCTATCAGGTTTACGAACTGACCTCGGTGGCCACTTTTGCCACTCTCTCCAGTCCCGATTACGTTTCCCGAACGTTGAAGGTGACAATCCATGACTGATCAGAGTCCTCAACGCAAGGCGTTTTTAGCGCAATGTCTCTGGCGAAAGCTCAGCCTGTATCTGTGGATCACCCTGCTGATCTTAACGGCGGCAACGCATGTCTTTGCGGCCTGTTCCGAATATATGGGGCGGGCGACGATCAATGAGGTTTATTTCGATAATAACGACCACTATGTCGAGTTTAAACTGCTCGATGGCAATATCCCGGCCTCGGTCTATGGTGACTGGTCGTATCGGGTCTGCAACGGCAATGTCCAGGGGCGGCAACGCTGTTATCCTTACCTTTCGGTGCCGACGAATTCAACCAATCTGCCGTGGATTGTCGATCAACGGATTAATCGCAGCTACCTCGATTTCAGCAAGGATATGGATATTCTTCTGGTTGATGGCAACGGACTGCCGATTGACTATTTGACGGTGGGATTGACCATCCAACGCCCGTGGAGTTGCAGCTTTATCTATGATACGACGGCCGCCGACACCAGCAGTTTTATCCTCGCCCGCTTTGAAGATGGCACCGGTGACTGGATGGCGGTAAGCAGCGGTAACTCCGGAGATGAAACAGAGGAAGACTCCAATGATGTTGTCAATGGACAATACTGGCCGCGGTTATATGTTGAGACGACCACTGTTTTTGTTGGCGAAACCGCCTATGTGGTTTTGACTCTGATCGATGAGAACGGTGATGTCACGACCAGTAATGAATCGATCTCGTTTGCGTACACGACCGAGGATGGCACCGCTCTTTCCGGCCAGGATTACGCGGCGACTTCAGGCATTGTCACCATTGCTGCCGGTGTGTCTCAGACGTCAATCCCTATTGATACCTACAACAGCGGGTTTCTGACCGGGGACAGTCTGTTCTATCTGCATCTCAGCGATCCCAGTGGGGTCACATTACTGAATAATTATCCACGGATTGTGCTTAAACCGTTACCTGCAGCCAGTCATCATTGGCCGTTTGATAGCTGCGACTGGCAGGGTATCGGCAGCGAAGTCGATGATGCCGTCGGTGCAAACGATGGGACGGCGATGAACGGGATGACCACAATCGATGTTGCCACTGTTACCGGCCCGTTGTGTCGCGCAGCCACCTTTGACGGTGTAGATGATTACATTGCCATGCAGAACGCGTTGAATCCGTTACGTGGCACAGCAACATTGAGCTTCTGGGTGAGAACCACTCAGGTGGGCGACAACACTGCCTGGCGGGCTCCAGGGGTTAGCGGTGTTGAACAGGATGCCGGGACAGACGATATTTTTTGGGGATTTATTGACGCAACCGGTCATATCGGTGTCAGCATCGGCAACAATAGTGGCGTAAAGTCGTCCTCCGTGATCAATGACGGCATCTTTCATCATGTCGTGTTAACGCGCCATGATCAGACGGGAATTGTTCAGGTCTATGTTGATGGACAACTCAGAGGCAGTGGTACGTTACCGACGGGACAGATCGGTAACTCCTTCAGCAGCCTGGGGCGGGTCGAAAATACCAATGCCACGTTGGCGGCAAAGTACTTTGAGGGCACTCTCGATGAGGTCATGATCTACGATGAAGTTTTATCCTCATCCGTGATTGAACGGATGTATCAGAACTATATGGCCGGGTCTGATTGGGATGGTTCGCAACGTGAGTGCAGCAATTGTCAGACGTTCTGTTTTTCCGATGATTTTGACCGCACCAGTCTTGGTGACAGCTGGACCATTATCAAACAGGAAAATTTTACCCCGCAAATTGCCGCTGGAAAACTGATGTTGACCGGTTCGGCGGGCTATATTGCCAGTGGTGTGACCTTGAAGGGTTCCTATCCTTCACAGGACAACTATGTCGAAATTGAGTTTGAGTATAATGCCTATGGTGGAAGTGGCGCTGATGGACTGGTGCTTGTCTTATCCGATGCTTCCGTTGTTCCCGTCGCCGGGGCTTATGGTGGTTCACTCGGCTATGCAAACAGAACAGGTGAGGAAGGCTTTGTCGGTGGCTGGCTCGGTTTTGGAATCGACGAATATGGCAACTTTTCCAACCCGACAGAGGGGCGTAATGGCGGCCCTGGTCTGAGACGGGATGCTGTGGTTGTGCGCGGTCATGGCGACAGTGCTGCCGACTATATCTATCTGACGGGAACGGGCTCACTGAATCCGGGGCTGGATTCCCCTTCCTCGGCCACACCTGCTCCGGGTTATCTCTATCGCTTCAGCATTGATACTCGCAACAATCAAACCCTGCTCAAGGTGGAACGGGATACCGGCAGTGGCTACAGTACCATCATTGACTGGACCGATGTCACCCAATCCTCCGCACCTCCGGAAAACTTCCGCGTCAGTTTTACCGCATCGACCGGTAGCGTGACCAATATTCATTCCATTGACAATTTCACCATGAATGCCCTGTATTGCGGGACGATTGGAGAGGGCGAAATCGACCACTTTCTGTTTTTGCATGACGGCGAAGGGCTGACTTGTGCGGCGGAAGAGGTGACCCTGGTGGCCTGTGCTAACAGCGATTGTACACAAGTTTACACCGGGGATATTCAGGTGCAGCTACCCGATCTTGGCTGGCTGGATGGTGCCATTCAGACCTTGACGTTCCCGGCCAGTGGCCAGGTAACACTGAAGTTAAAACACACCGCAGCCGAAACCGTTGCCCTCGGTGTGATTGTTTCAACGCCCGATGCCTCCTCGCCCACGCAATGCACGGGCGGTAGTCCAGACAGCTGTGATTTAACCTTTTACGACAGCGGGTTTCTGATTGATGTGGAAGACGGACGCTCGTGCACCGATCTGAATGGCACGATTCAGGCGGTGCGGAGCGATCTGACCAGCCAGCTGTGTGTCGGCGATGACAGTTTTGCTGACACGACGCGCGGAGTTGGTTTCTGGTTTGATTATCAGGACCCGGCGACCGGTAGCGTGGTGCCCTGGCTTGAAGGGCAGGCCTTGGGGCAGTTAAGTCCGGGAACCGCCGTTGACATGGCTTTTGACAGCGAAGCCAAAGCCGCCTTCACCCTGAGTTATCGTGATGCCGGCAGTTTGACACTGTCGGCGCAGTTTACCGGGAGCGACGATGAAGCTGGTCTGGTGATGACCGGTAACACGACGGCCCCGTTTATTATCGCACCGGCAGCGTTTGAGGTGTCGAGTGCCCTGGATAATACCGCAACGACCGGGACTCCGAAACAGGCGGCGGGGACGACCTTTGGTGTCACCGTACAGGCGGTGTGCAGTGATGGCACGGTAACGGAAAATTTTGCCTGGCCGACAGTGTTGTCCATCAGCGATTCCGAGCCGATTAGTGCCGGGGCATTGTCTAATGGCAGCCTGCTGGCAACGGAATTCAGTCAGGGCGAGGCCGCGCCAACGGATTTAAGTTACAGCGAGGTGGGCAATATCACCTTAGCCGCGCTGGCCGAAAATTATCTGGGATCGACCATGGATGTGATCGGCACCAGCGGAATTATTGGCCGCTTCCATCCCCATCATTTCAGTATTGAAGCCAACAGTCCGACATTGACTCCCGGCTGTACCATCTTCAGCTACCTCAATCAGCCGCTGGGTTACACCGTTGCGCCGCAGTTAACCATCAGTGCCCGCAATGCCGCCGGTGGAGTGACCAGCAATTATGTCGGCAGCTGGTGGCACCTGGCTGACATTGATGAACGTTATATCGATGCCGTGGCCTCGGCCCTGGGAGTGACCGTGGATGAAACCCTGGCTGGGCATAGCCCGGCGACAACCGCCGCAGATGCCGCGACTCCGGGTCAGGTGGTTGTCGATTTCAACGGTCCTCTGGCTTATCAGCCGCCGACGGGTACCAACGTGGCCCCCTTTAGTAGTGCTCTGTTCCTGAGCTTTGATCTGGACGATGGCGATGCGGTTTATGATGGTGGCAACCCGTACAGTCTGGCCCTGCCGTTTGATCCCGCCGGATCAAATGAGATCCGCCATGGTCGCCTGTCTCTGGTTAACGCTCATGGCTCGGAACTGTTGCCCCTGTCGCTGCCGATTGTTGTTGAATATTTCAATGGCAGTACCTTTGTGACCAACAGTGATGACAATTGTACCAGTTTGTTGTTGAGCGATTTTACCTTCACCCCGTCACCGGGGACTCTTGATGCGGCGGATTCGCTTACCGCTGTCGGTGCTGGTAACGGCAGTGTCGATTGGACCAATCCTCCCTATCCGGTGGGGTCTGTCGATGTGCTCGTTGATTTGTCTACCGGTCCATATTGGTTGCAGTACGATTGGGACGGCGATGGCAGCGTTCAAGATCCACCCGCTGCCCGGGCAACCTTTGGTATTTATAAGGGCAGCGAACAGATTATCTATCTGCGTGAAACAACGTGGCACTAATCGGGGTGGCCTGAACACGCTATGCTTTTCCGAGATAGGTGTGATACATTGCTCATGTAAATGGCTTTGTTCATGAACGGGAATTTCCACTAATGGAGGTGGAGCAATATGCAGGATATTTTTGTCGGGCGTCAGCCCATTTTTGACCGGACGATCAAGGTATATGCCTACGAGTTGCTCTATCGTCATGCCTATGTCAACTATGCCGAGTTCGAGGATCAGGACGTCGCCAGCTGCGAGGTGATGGCGAATTCTCTGCTGGAGATAGGGCTGGAGGCAATTGTCGGGCCCCATAAAGCCTTTTGCAATTTCTCACGTGGTTTCCTGCTGCAGAAAGAAGATCTCTCGTTTGTCGCCGATCGTTTGGTGGTCGAAGTGTTGGAACATGTTGAAGCGGAGCCGGAGGTGCTGGAGGCCGTGGAAGAGTTTTCTCAACGCGGACATCGCATTGCCCTGGATGACTTCGAGTACCGCCCGGAATTGCGCCCGTTGGTGGAACGGGCGGATATTGTCAAACTGGATGTCATGGCGTTGACAATGGAGCAGGTCGCCGAGCAATTAAAAATCCTTCGCGAGATCAAGCCATCATTGCAATTTGTGGCTGAAAAGGTGGAAACCAACGAGATTTTTCAGCAATGTCGCGATATGGGCTTTGATTATTTTCAAGGGTATTTCTTCAGTAAACCGAAGATTGTCTCCGGCAAGAAACTGCCCCCGGCACGCATGGCCATGATCCGCCTGCTGGGAGAATTGCAGAATCCGGATGTCAGTATTACCGAAGTGGAAAAGATCATCGAGTCGGATGTTTATCTCAGTGTCAAACTGTTGCGTCAGATCAATTCCAGTTATTACAACCTGATCAATGAGGTGACGTCTATTCGTCAGGCCATTGTCTGTATTGGCCTCAACCACATTCGTACCTGGGCCTGTGTTCTTATGCTGGGTGGTGTCAGTGACAAGCCGCAGGAATTGCTTGGAATGGCCCTGATTCGGGCTAAAATGTGTGAGTTGCTCGCGCCGGGGGAAGACAGTAGCCGCCAGCAAGTCTTTTTCACTGTGGGGTTGTTTTCGCTGCTCGACAGTATCCTCGATGCGCCGATGACCCATATTCTCAACAGCCTGCCATTGTCGGAAGAGATCAACTGTGCTCTGCTTGAGCATCAGGGCAAGGTCGGTGAGGTGCTGCGCGACGTGCAGTATTATGAGCACGGTAACTGGGAAGCGTTGAAAAATTCTGCCTGTGATCGCGATAAAATGGCCAATGCCTACTGGGAAGCGGTGGCCTGGGTGGAGAAAATTAAAGCCAGTTTGAACGACTAATCGAATCCAGAAAGCTTTAGAAAACAAAACCGCCCTTTTCTTCAGAGAGGGCGGTTTTTATTTTTGTGGCAGGAGAAACTGGGACAGTCGTGCAATGCGGGAGGTGAAAAAATTATGGTTTATAATAGGGATAACCCGCCAGGTTGTCACCAAACAGCGTCAAGAACTGCTGGCGCTCTGGCACACTCAGACGTTGTTCGCGCACGGCCTGTTCCGCCTCTTTACGCATCCGATCAAACAGTACCGACGGGATATATTCCACATAGCTGAGAATTTCGCCGATGGTGTCACCAGAGATCTCCTCAATCAGATCGTAGCCGCCTTCCTCGTTGATGCGCACACTGGCGACATGGGTGTCACCGAACAGGTTATGCAGATCGCCCAGCGTCTCCTGATACGCCCCCATCAAAAAAGCGCCAACATAGTAGTTTTCGTCGGGGCTAAACGCATGCAGCGGTAATGTTTTGCGCAGCTCACCGTTGACAATAAACTGGTCGAGTTTGCCGTCGCAGTCGCAGGTCAGATCCGACAGGATCGCTTCGCGCGTCGGCTGTTGCTCATGGCGGTGCAACGGGGCGACGGGCAGCAGCTGGTCGATGGCCCAGGTGTCGGGTAACGACTGGAAGACACTGAAGTTGCCGTAATAGATGTCGGCCAGGGCATCCTGCAGTTCACTGATCTGCGGTGATGCCAGGCCGGATTGGCGGGCCGTGGTGACAACCTTCTGGGCCGTGGCCAGAAACAGATTTTCGCCCAGGGTGCGCTGGCGCAGGGAGAGTTGCCCGTCACGAAACTGCTGACGCATGCGGTCACGCAGGACAACCGCCTGGTGGTAATCATGGCCGTTGAGTGTCGTGAAGAAGCGGTGCTGCTCCTGGAGAATTTCGGCTTCGTCCGCGGGAAACGGCTGCGGCAACGGGGCGGCTTCAAAATGCATCACATCAAGGATGTTAAACAGCAGCATCGATGAATAGGCCACAGTGGCGCGACCCGATTCGGTGACGATATGCGGATGAGCGATGCCGGTGGTGTCGAGCGTTGCGGCAATAGTGGTGACAATGGCCTGACAGTAGTCTTCGAGGCTGTAGTTACGCGAATGGCCGTCGCCGCTGCAGCGGCCACTGTAGTCGACGGCAAGGCCGCCGCCGAGATCCAGGTAGCCCAT
>PKUE01000083.1 GCA_002869685.1 Desulfuromonas sp. | reverse complement strand
TAGCACCGCCAGGATAACAATCGTTACAAAGCGCTAGCGGTAACGGCAAACACTCCAATGCCGGTTGACGTCAATCCTGCAGTGCATTAGGGTGTCAAAAGAATATAACAGGCAAATAATAAATATTTTTCAGGTGAGAAACGGTTTACTCCTTACCTCATCTAAACAAGCAAAGGCTGTTGTCATGTCAATGGCAACAAAACTAACGGTAGCAAATCACAGAATTGACAGATTCTGAAACAGGCAATCCAGGCAAAAGAGGCACAACTTTACCAATACCTTCATCCCATAAGGCAGCTTATGGTGCCTTCAATTCAGAGAATGTAATTACGAAAAGGAGAACAACCATGTCAAAAAGCGTCAAAGGAACGGAAACTGAAAAAAACCTTCTCAAGTCCTTCGCCGGTGAAAGTCAGGCCCGCACACGCTACACTTATTTCTCCAGTATCGCCAAAAAAGAGGGCTTCGTTCAGATTTCCGATATCTTCGCCGAAACAGCCGACCAGGAAAAAGAGCACGCCAAGCGTTTTTTCAAATTTCTCGAAGGGGGAGATCTTGAAATCACCGCAGCGTACCCGGCTGGCCGGATGGGAACCACGGCTGAAAACCTCTTAGCTGCTGCCACCGGTGAGCACGAGGAGCACACGGAATTGTATCCGGCCTTTGCGGAGATCGCTCAAAAAGAAGGCTTCCCGGAAATTGCTGCCACCTATCGCGCAATCTGTGTCGCGGAGAAACAGCACGAGAAACGTTATCGCGACCTGCTCGCCAATCTGGAAAGCGGCCAGGTTTTCAAACGGGGGGACAAAGTGGTCTGGCGTTGCCGTAATTGCGGTTACCTGCATGAAGGCACTGAAGCGCCTCATCTGTGCCCGGCCTGTATCCATCCTCAGGCTCACTTTGAACTGTTGGGGGAAAACTGGTAATTTTTTGCGCCAACCAACCATAAAAAAAACCGGCCTGCAGGCCGGTTTTTTTTATGGAAAACATCACTTAATGGCTAAGCCCGAGAGATTTAAACTCCCTGAGCCATCAACTTGGAAAGGGCGCGGGCAAAAGCCACCGGATCACGCGGCTTATCTCCCTCAAGCAACAGAGCCTGATCGTACAACAGACCGACATACTCTTTGAGCTGCGCACTGTCATTATCCTTAGCAAACTGCTCCTTCATCCGGGAGATCAATTCATGACCGGGATTCACTTCGAGAACCCGTTGACCCTTGGGAACTTCCTGCCCCATCGCTTCGAACATTTTCGCCATCTTCGGATCAAGATCATGCTCACCGGCGACCAGACATACAGCTGAATCTTTCAAACGGCCGGAAATGCGTACATCGGACACCAAATCTTTAAGCTCTTCCTTCATCAGTTCAAGCAGATCACCAAAGACTTTTTTCTGCTCTTCTTTATCCGTTTCACCCAGATCAAGGTCCCCTTTAATGGCGGACTGGAATGGCTTCTCCTGATACATTCCGAGACCGGAGATAATGATGTCATCAAAATCGTCGGTCATAATCAGGACTTCAATCCCTTTTTCCTTGAATACTTCGAGATACGGCGACGCCTCAGCACTAGCCCGATCACCACCGGTAATGTAGTAAATCTCTTTCTGATCTTCAGGCATCCGCTCGACGTATTGGGCCAGGGTTGTTGTCTGACCCGGCTCAGTGGTTGTCGATTCAAACAACAACAGGTCGGTGATGGTTTCACGGCGCTCAAAATCGTGATGAATCCCCTCTTTGAGGATTCGCCCGAACTCAGCGTAAAACGTCGCGTAAGCCTCACTATCGTCCTTCTTCATTTGCGCCAGGGTGTCGAGAACCTTTTTAGTCAGGTTCTTTTTAATCACATTGACAACCTTGTTTTCCTGCAGAATTTCACGGCTGACATTCAACGGCAGGTCGGAAGACTCCACCACCCCTTTGACGAAACGTAAATAGGTCGGCAGCATGGCTTCACAGTGGTCCATAATCTGAACACGCCGCACATAAAGAGCCGGACCGATTTTGTAATCCTGATAGAAAATATCGTAGGGCCGTTTTTCCGGCAGGTAGAGCAGCGCGGAAAACTCCGTCGTCCCTTCTGCGCGATAGTGGATCACTTTGGCCGGATTGGTAAAGTCATGCGACAGGTGCTTGTAGAACTCATTGTACTCTTCGTCGCTGATCTCATCCTTGCTCTTCAGCCAGATCGCCTTACGCGAATTAAGAGTTTCCTCTTTGGTTTCTGTCACCGATTTTTCACTGTCGTCAGGATCAGGTGTCGTCCGCGTGACTTCCATGACAATGGGGTACTCGATGAAGTCGGAGTATTGCTTGACAATTTTGCGCAATTCCCACTCTTCGAGGTAGGATTTTTCATCCTCTTTAAGGGTCAGAATGACATCAGTGCCCTTGTTTTCCTTTTCGCCATCTTCCAGCGTATAAGTCCCGTCAGCATCCGACTTCCATACCACCGCATGGTTGGAATCGGCGCCAGCCTTGCGAGTGACCACGGTAACCTGGTCTGCGACCATAAACGAGGAATAAAAACCGACCCCAAATTGACCGATCAGCTCGGGGTTGTCGGCAACTTCACGGCTTTCGAGCATTTTGATAAATTCTTTGGTGCCCGAATGGGCGATCGTACCGAGCGCCTCCACGGCCTCGTCACGGGTCATGCCGATACCGTTGTCACGAATTGTCAGCGTGCCCGCTTCTTTGTCGACGATCAACTCAACTTTCCAGTCGTCTCCCCCTTCGGCGATAGTTTGGTCAGTCAGCGCCTCATAACGGGCCTTGTCGATCGCATCGGAAGCGTTGGAAATCAACTCACGTAAAAAAATCTCTTTATTGGAGTAAAGAGAGTGGATCATCAGATCGAGGACTTTATTGACCTCGGCTTTAAAGGTGTGTTTGTTACTCGACATGGAAACAGAACCTCCTGGTTGAAATAAGAAAAGTTACCGGCTCAGAAGATAAGCACCCGGACACTGAAAGTCAACCGCAGCTCGGCGGAGTTTTTTATGCCGCCCTGAGTTGGGGCGGATATGACGATCAATCAAGAAGCGGGGATTTATTGAACAGGGCAGGAAACACCCGTGGTTGACCACATCCGGGTGCATATGAAACAAAAAAAGAACTGGCGCGATTAAAGGTTTAACTCGCGCCAGATTTTTAGCCATGTTTTTTCTAGATTCAAGCCGGTCAAACGCAGATTAATCTGCGAATTTTCCACAAACCGGATGACATCAAGCTGACAACCTTCCAAAACCGCGACAGAATGATTCAGGTCGGCCTGAAAACTGAGCTCGGCCTGACCATCGTGAAAGAAACCCAGTTCCTCGCCCTGATGGTAAAAAATCATGGTCACCTGTGAAGCCGCATAAATTCGCAATGCCCCGCAGAACTGCTGGCGATCGATGTAATCCATCAACCGGTCAACATCCAGCAGAGTCATGGACTGATGGGGGAAAATAACCTCCCCTTCACAGGCTTTGTGCACCAATGAAGCCAGACGGGCATCAACCCGATAGATATCAAGCTGGCAGCCATCGCCCTGGATCATTCGGAAAATCTGCTCCAGCGCCTGTTCCCCAGTCAGTTGACGTTCTTCGACACCCCACAACCCGGCAACGATTTTTCCAGCTTCGTAGCACAGAACCGCCCGGTCATCGCTGCCGGTAAACGACAAATAGCCGCTGAAACCGTTGGTGCACATTTTGATCAGAGCATCCGGCATCTTAAGCCGTGCGGGATCAAGCCCCTCTTTTACCACCCGACCGCGGGGTAACACGAGCATAGGTTCACCTCAGACAAAAAGAATAAAGTTGCTTCAGAATCTATCAGTCCGACACAGATGTCAAGTCGTGCTGAACGGACTCCCATTCCTCATACAACGCTTCAAGAGCATCGGCCTGTTGGCGATGCTGATCGGACAGTTGCGAGAAGCGAGTCTGATCCTGGTATAACACCGGATCAGCCAGTTGCTGCTCCAAATCTGCCTGTTGCTGCTCGGCTTTTTCAATTGCCGCTTCAAGTTCTTCCAGCTGTTTTTCCAGCTTGCGTTGTTTTTTCTGCTGCTCTTTACGCTGGGCATGTTCCTGTTTGCGTTGTTCTTTAGTCGTTGCAACATCCCCGGACGTTACCTGTTTTTGCGTATGCTCAACCCGTTCCTCGGCGTGATCATGACACCCCTGAGACTGACTTAGAGCCAAAAAGTCCGCGTAGTTACCGGGATAGGAGTGAGTGGAACCACCGGAAACATCAATCACATGGGTTGCCAAGGCATCGACGAAATAACGGTCATGAGAGACAAAAACCAATGTCCCCGTGTACTGTTTCAATGCTTCAAGCAACACTTCTTTAGATTGCAGATCGAGATGGTTGGTCGGCTCATCCAGCAGCATCAGATTGGCCGGGCGCAATAACAAAATCGCCAATGCCAGTCGGTTACGCTCCCCGCCGGAAAGCACTTTGACCCGTTTGTGCACATCGTCGCCACTGAACAGAAATGTGCCGAGAACATCGCGCAATTTCGGCACCATGTCCACTGGAGATGCCGCAGTAATCTCTTCGAGCACCGTCTTGGTCGGATCCAGCACCGCCGCCTGGTCCTGGGCAAAATAGGCCAGTTCCATATTATGGCCCTCAATACGCTGCCCGGAACTCGGCGCCTCGATGCCAGCAAGCAAACGCATCAGCGTCGATTTACCGGCACCGTTGGCACCAACCAGTGCCATTCGCTCACCACGGTTGACGACAAAATCGACCTCTTTAAGAACCTGATGGTCACCGTAACGCTGACCGGCCTGTTTCAGAATCAGCACCTCTTTACCACTGCGTGTCGAAGGGGGAAAAGAAAAAGCTATCTTCTTGCGTTGCGGCGGGATCTGAATCCGTTCGATTTTTTCCAACTGCCGGATGCGGCTCTGCACCTGGCTGGCTTTATTGGCCTGATAACGGAAGCGATTGATGAATGCTTCGATCCGCTCGATCTCTTCATCCTGACGCTGTTTCTGTTCACGTAACGCAGCCACGCGGCGATCACGCTCAACCAGATAGAGCGAATAGTTGCCGGGATATTCCGTCAGGTCGCCATTCCACACCTCAACAATGCGCTCCACCACCTGATCCATAAAGAAGCGATCATGGGATACCAGCACCACCGAGAACGGATATTGGGACAGATAGCTCTCCAGCCAGTTACGCGCCGGCAGGTCGAGGTGGTTGGTCGGTTCGTCAAGCAGCAGCAGATTGGGGCGTTGCAGCAGCAGACGCGCCAGAGCGATCCGCATTTGCCAGCCACCGGAGAACTGTTCACAGGGTTTCTGCCAATCGTCTTCCGCAAAACCAAGGCCGTTGAGAACCTTGGCAATATCGGTTTCGAGGGTGAAACCACCGCGCTGGCTGTAGAGATCCTGCAGATGGGCATAGCGTTCGAGCAGTTTTTCGTCGGCATCCTGAGAGATCTGAATTTCCAGACGGCTGATCTCTTCAGCCATTTCCAGCAAATCGGCACAGGCACTGCGCACTTCCTCAAACAGACTCTTGCCCTTATAGCTCAAGCCATCCTGAGGCAGATAACCGAAAGTCGTGCCTTTGGCGACAATGACATCGCCTTTATCACAGTGATTGATGCCACATAAAAGTTTTAACAGGGTCGATTTTCCGGCACCGTTTTCGCCGCACAGACCAATGCGTGCTCCGGGGCGGATATGCCAGTTGACTCCGGCAAAAATCTTGCGTCCGGAAAAATCGACTTCAACGTCTTTGAGTTGCAACATGCTGGATTAATCTTTCCTGGTCGTCATGAACGGGGATGAATTCATCACGGGTTATACCGTGCTGTTCGGAGAACATCAAGGGGGAAGCGTTTGTTGTGCTGTTTCGGACAGTTTGAGCGTTAAAATCAAGATCGCCGGGAGGCCCCCCGGCAAATACCATCCTGTTGTAAGCCGCCAAAAGGATGCAAAACCGGCTTTTAAACCCGGTCCTCCAGGAATCGCGAACCCACCAGCACGGTGTCTGTTTCCCGCCTGCTTCACAGATCCGGCTCGCCGCCCTTCAGAACGACGAATTGTGTAATTCATCAGTACCGGAGAAAAACCGTGATAGCGTTCTTCAACCTCTCTCTATTTCTCCCGTGGCACCACTCTTCAAGTTACGTTGCCAAGCCTTCCCGTTCAGTAGCATCGGACCAGGCTAATCAAAGAAAAAAGATCCGTCAGGAAGGATCAATCTTACCCCGCAACTGTTTAATGCTGCTGCGATGCTTTTTACTTTCTACCCGCTTGCGCCGGGCCGACGTGCTGGGTTTGGTTGGCCGCCGTTTCTTCACCGTGCGACTGGCTTCTTCGAGCAACTCCTCCAAACGCTGTAACGCCTCCTGACGATTACGCTCCTGGCTGCGAGAATTCTGCGCCTTGATGGTCAACACGCCATCCTGATCAATACGTCGATCACGTCGCTCCAGCAACCGTTCCACCACCATCGGCGGCAAACCGCAATGCCGCAGGTCAACACTCAGCATGATGGCTGTCGATGTTTTGTTGACGTGCTGCCCCCCCGCACCTTGCGAGCGAACCGCTTTGAACTGGAGGTAGCTTTCATCAATTTCCATAGAATTCTTTCCTGCCTGACAACCTTTTCTTCAAAAACAGTCTACGCTACACGAGCTATAAACTACTGTAATCATACAAATATGACCCGACATCGACCTGAATTTACCGCGATGTCGAATGAAATCCGTTTCTGGTGGGGCTAGGCTTGAGTCAAAAGCGCAACACACAAACCGCTGCTTTCACAACCATTCACGAACCCGTACCAAGGAGGAAATTATGCGACGCACCGTTTTCGTTCTGATGACCTTAGCCCTGACCCTGATGGCGTCCACAAGTTTTGCCAAACAACATCGTGATGACGAGTCTCATAAGCGTCCCCATGTTGTTCAGCAGTACGACAGTTATAATACCCATCATGCCAGGTATGACCACGGCCACGACAAGTATGACCGCCATTCAGGAAAACATGCGGTCAAAGTCAGTCGCCATGAAAAGAAGCACCGCCGCCACCATATGGCCGAGTACCGCCATTATCGTCAACCGACCTGCAACAACTACAAATCCAATTATCGCGACTATCGGACCACCATCGTGCTTCCGGCCCCCCCGCTTCCGCGTGTGGTCCTGCACTTCCCTTGGTAATCGTTGACCACTCTTTCGGGCGGACAGATCTTACAGTCCGCCCCACTATCCCCTGCTCCTCTTAAGATCAATAGAACACGGACAATGGCGGCTCATTCAGGGCCGCCAGCTGTTCGCGCAGCTGCAACAGATGTTCCCCCCAATAGTGCATGGTATTAAACCAGGGAAAGTGAACCGGAAAGGTCGGGTCATCCCAGCGCTCTGCCAACCACGAAGCATAATGAATCATGCGCAGGCTGCGCAATGCCTCAACAGCGGGCAGTTGCGCTACGGGAAACGGCTGAAACATCTCATACCCTTCCATCAGCGCCTGAACCTGTTGCTGCTGACGTGCCTGATCGCCGCTGAGCATCATCCACAGATCCTGAATGGCCGGAGCCATACGAGCATCATCGAAATCAACAAAGTTCGGCGCGCCATCGCGCCATAAGATATTTCCGGCATGACAGTCCCCATGCGTGCGGATCAGTGGCAAGGACAGTCGGCCCAGAATGGTATCAACACCCTGGAGCAAGTCATGGGTGATTGCTTCATAAGTTGCACGATATTCCGCCGGAATAAATCGCTCACGGATCAGGTCAACGCGGCTGTACCCGAAGGTCGTGCTGTTCAGGGTGGGACGATGTTGAAAGGGAACACGCGAACCAACGGCATGCATTCGCCCCAGAACACGACCAAGAACCCGCAAGTTTTCAGTATCATCAAACTCTGGCGCATGACCTCCACGTCGTTTGAAGAGCGCAAACCGGCTGCCCTGATAAAAAAACAGGCTCTGACCGTTGGCATCGCGCCACGGTGCCACCACCGGAAGATCCTGCTTGACCAGTTCAAAACAAAATTGGTGTTCTTCGAGGATCTGCGCATCACTCCAGCGCTGCGGCCGATAAAATTTAACGACCAGAGGATCACGCTCCTCAATACCAACCTGATAGACCCGGTTCTCGTAGCTGTTCAAAGCAAACACCCGGCAGTCACAGACAAAACCGAGGGATTCGACGGCATCCATGACCGTGTCGGGCGTCAAACCATCAAAAGGATGACGGTTTTGCTGGGAATGACTCTCGTCCATAATTCTCCAATATTTCACATTATTTCATTTGGCGGCCATCCTATCACAAATGCACTGCAGCGGTGGAAAACTTGCCGACGATTAACAATTGACGAGGGTGTTAAGTGCCTTTTATGATAAATAGAATTATCACGTCATTAGGCTTTTAATCTCTGGAGGGACGCATGGATTTTAAACAGTTACTGGATATGGAACATCTGGGCCCACGCATTCTGGACCTGCTGTTTCAGTATGGACCCAAAGTGATTGCCGCAGTCGTCATTTTCATCTTGGGCCGCATCTTCGCCCGCATTATTCGCAATGCGGTGCGCCGGGTTCTCAAGCGCAGTAAAGTGGATGACCTGCTGATCTCCTTTGTCGGCAGCCTCACCTACATGGGTGTGCTGGCTTTTGTCATCATCGCCGCACTCAATCAGCTGGGCATTCAGACCACCTCATTCGTGGCGATCCTCGGTGCTGCCGGTCTGGCCATCGGTCTGGCCTTGCAAGGTTCCCTGTCCAATTTTGCCGCCGGAGTGCTGATGATCATCTTCCGGCCCTTCAAAAACGGCGACTATATCGAAGGCGCCGGTGTCGCCGGTCTGGTGGAACAAATCCAGATTTTCACCACCGAGTTACGCACTCCCGACAATAAACTGGTAATCATCCCCAACGCCAATCTGATGGGCAGCAATATTATCAACTACTCCGCCAATCAAACCCGGCGCATTGATATGGTGTTCGGCATCGGTTACGACGATGATCTGCTCAAGGCCAAGAAGATCATCCAAGAAATTATGGCCTCTGACCCGCGGATCTTCAAAGATCCGGCACCGGTGATTGCCGTCTCGGAATTGGGCGACAGCAGTGTCAATTTCGTTGTTCGCCCCTGGGCAGCGACAAAAGACTACTGGGATGTCTATTTCCACCTGATGGAAACCGTTAAAATCCGATTCGATGAAGAGGGGATCACTATTCCCTACCCGCAGCGGGATGTGCATCTGTATCAGGAAGGAAGCAAAGAGTAACGGAAAGTTGAGCTGTTTGAATCAACCGCGAACGACACAGAGTCAGGGCTAAAACCGCCGGGAAACGCCCCGGCAGGCGCCATCCTTTTATAAGCCGATAAAAGGATGAAAAACCGGCTTTAAACCCGGCCCTCCGGGGGTCGCAAACCCACCGACAATGAATCTGTTTCCGCAATGCTTCACGGTTTCGGCTTGCCGCCCTTTAGAACGGCGAATTCTGCGTCTCATCAAGTTTGGAGTAAAACCTTGATGAGACGCAGATATACCTCTCTATTCCACGGCACCACTCTTCAAGCTACACTGCCAAGCCCTCTCGACTGCAGCGCCAAACGAAAAGAGTGTCGTCGTAATGATCGTCGGTAAACAGTTTGCTCACTGACGCGTTCAAATGTCCTGTTTATCTACCGCCCATACTCACTCTTCGGACTGTAATGGCGCTTGAGCCAATGACTTAGGCCGTCAAGGCCGGGGAACAGCACCCGCTCAGTAATGTTAGCCTGGTCGAGTTTGTCGCGGATTTCCCATTTGAGCTCGGCAGGAATAATGATTTTCTGCCACAACTCGGGATGCTGGTGCAACCAGTCGTTCACCAGCATGGTCGAATTCGGCATGACGGTAAACATGCTGTACTGATTGATGATCCGATCATCAATCGAGGGCGGCTCAACGAAGATCAAATAATCGCCCTCGCCGATTTTCGGCAGTTCATTCAGACAACCGACGCACTGACTGAGCATCTCCATGGTGAAGACATTGGCCCCCTCCTCTTCAAGTTTGAGGCGAAACCGTTCCGGCAACTGTTGGTGAGCCAGCAGATAATTCACCGACCAGATCACCCCATCACAATCGAAACGCTCCAAGTTGGCCGTAGCGAAATGCAGGGCAATATAGGGTGAATAGGTCCAATCCATCAGACGGGTTGGCAGGCCATGGTGTTGCGCCAATGCCAGCCAATGCCACACGGAGTCACGCTCAACCATACTGCGGTGAGCGTATTTCTTAAAATTCCGCAGCAGATGGCGTTCAAGAACATTATAATTGCCACCAAGCCGGATCAGTGTGGTGGCCAGTTCATAGTTTTCATCGGACAAACCACGAAACGCCAGACGCGAACGAAATCGACCGATCTCATCATCCCACGATTCAGCGAACAACATCTCATGCAACTCAGACCAACTTTGAGCAACAACGGTATTCATCACCCCTCCTCTTCACGCCCCAAAGAAGCATTTCACAACGTTCAGTATAACAGAGACACACCCGGTTATCGCACCACACCTGACTTGAATACCCCGGCGTTGTTAGTAACGGATGAACAATTAAAAAAGGCCGCAATCATCGGATCGCGGCCTTTATATCGTTCAGTCTTATCTGAGAATAAAATTAAGCATCCTGCTGTTTGAGCAGATAGCGTCCCACCCAGTTTTTGGCAAACTGAAATGCCGTACGGCCACACCGCTTACTCTTGTCGTGAGACCATTGGATCGCATCCATCTCCAGAGATTTATCCCAGGGGATTTCGATGTTGCGTTCACGGGCAAACCGCTCAACGCACAAACGAACCGCGTCCAGATAACGATCCTGAGTAAACACATGGAAGGCAATCCACAAACCAAAACGGTCGGAGAGAGACACCTTCTCTTCCATCGCTTCACTTTGTTGCAGTTCCCCTTTGACATATTTCCCGCCCAAATGATCACCTTCGTATTCCGGCAACAGGTGACGACGATTGGAGGTGACATAAATCAGGACATTTTCCGGCGCAGAATACACCGAGCCATCCAAGGCGCTTTTGAGCATCTTGTAGCTGAGTTCGCCAACTTCGAAGGTCAGGTCATCACAGAGCAGGATAAACCGGTATGGCTCATTTTCAACGGCGGCAAAGATTTCCGAGAGATAAATCAGATCCTCTTTTTCCACCTGGATAACCCGCAAACCCTGGGGTGCAAATTCATTGAGCAGTGCTTTAACCAACGAAGATTTACCCGTTCCGCGCGAGCCCCACAACAGAGAGTTATTTGCCGGCAGTCCCGACAGGAATTGGCGGGTGTTGTTGATCATGATCTGCTTTTGTTCTTCAACCCCCAGCAGTTCTTCCAACCGGGTTGTATCAGTCACTTTGACAGGCTCAAGAAAACCGGAGAACGAGTGGCGTCGCCAGTTGGCAGCATGGCAGCAGGACAAATCGACTGATTTCACCGGCTTGGGGAGCAACTGCTCAACAGAACTGAGAACGCGCTCAAGCTGCTCAATCATTTCAGGCTTTAAATTCATATTGAGACCTTTTTAAATTCAGAGAGTCAGGATGATCCATCGTGCAGGTTCCAGATCCTGAACGACGAAAGTTAGTCGCCTTGTATACGTGACAATAAAGAAACTGTCAAATTTTTCTGTACTGTTTCAAACAGGGTTATGAAAGTTTTATTCCGGGCGGAATAAGAAACGGTGAGATCGACAGGGAACTGTTTTATCAATGAAATCGGGCGGTGCCAGTATCTGGCACCGCCCGGGGAATCAATCAAGTAGATTGAGTTTTTTCAGAACAATCTCAGAAGCGATCAAAGATCCGATCACCACGGCAAACCAGCCGGCTACTAAAAGAAAGGTCATGATATTCTCCTTAATATTTTTCGTCGCTACCTTCAACAAACAGATCCGCTTCCGTCAGCTTACGCTTGTCGAGCAGGCTCCACACATACCAGACATATGCAAGTACGAACGGAATCGCCAGGGCAATGTAGCTCATTGTCGCCAGGGTATAGTGGCTACTTGAAGCATTGCCAATGGTCAGACTGCTCTGCAGATCAAATTTTGACGGATAAAACGCCGTATTGTTGTAGCCGGCAATGGAAAACACTGCCAGGACGACCAGAACCGTACCCAGACCGGCAAACCAGATCCCCTTACGGCTGGCCATGAAGCGCGTAGCAACAACGCCCCATACCACCAGCACCAGACCAACCAGCAGAAAACCCAGGCCGTTGATCGGCATTGCCAGAAGATTACTCAGATACTTGCCCTTTTCCAGAGAGACGACACCGGTCGCCGGATCAACGGCATATCCATCCATAACCAGCAGTCGGTAAAGAACATAGAGCAGAAACGGCAACAGCAACAGCAAGTTTTTAAACGCAGCATCGCGGGTGCGCTCAATCAGCACCTCATGCTCAATATTGTTGTTGAGGTACAAAGCACCAAGAACGCGAGCAAGAAACACCATGAAGATGCCGAAGCTCAGGTTGAACAGACTGAATGCCGCCTCAATACCGCGTCCCGGATGTTCCCAGGTAACGAAGTTATATTCGCTGAGACTGAAGTTGGAGCCGGTGAAAAAAGTACCAACCGCAGCGCCAATCAGCAGAACACCAACTGTGCCATTGATAAACAGGAACACTTCATACGTTTTAGCACCCAGGAAGTTATCCGGCTTGCGACGGTATTCGTAGCTGACCGCCTGGACGATGAATGTAAACAGAATCAACATCCATACCCAGTAAGCGCCGCCAAAGCTGGTGGAGTAAAACAGCGGGAAAGCCGCAAAAAAAGCACCACCGAACAACACCAACGTGGTGAAGGTCAACTCCCATTTTTTCCCCAGTGAATTGACCACCAGAGACTTTTCCGTGTCAGTACGGGCAATAGTCAGCAACAGACCCTGACCACCCTGAACAAAGGTCAGAAAGACAAACAGTGCTCCGACAACGGATACCAGCAACCACCACAGGTGTTGCAATTGTGAAAGATCTAAACTACCCATTTTTATTCTCCCTCCGGTCCGTTTTGAATCTGTTTGGTCATGATCCGCACCTCAGCAATCAGCAGGGTGGTAAAGATGATCAAGAACATGAAAAAGGTCATCTGTACGGTTGTGGTTGTCAGATTGGTCCGGGCAATCGACACCGGCAACAATCCCTGGATCGCCCAGGGCTGACGGCCCACTTCCGCGACAACCCAACCGGATTGCGACGCAACATAACCAAGGAAGACAGAGAGAACGCCCAAACGCAGGAACCATTTCTGTTCGCCAAGGTTCTTTTTGTAGAGGAAGAACAAGATCGCTGCAAACAGTACCGGGAACAGCGTACCGAGCACGACCATCATATGGAAGCTGTAGAACACCAGAGGGACATTGGGAACAGTCTCTTCTGCGCTGTTGAGATAGCCGTAACCAAGATAGTCCTGATGCTCCGAAAAGGCCGCCAGTGCCGCTGCGGCAACAACGTCATCATTATTTTCCTGAGCTTTTTTGTACAGGGCCAGTTGATGGATCGCCTGCTTACCGAGAACAATTTTCTCTTCAGCACCCATCACACCCTGCTCGGGGTTGCCATAAACCAGATCGTTGACGCCCGGCACAAAACTGCCAAATTCACGATTGGCCAGCAACGACAACAGGTAAGGAATTTTGACTTCAATCTGGAAAGCGTCCTGATCATCACCCGGTTTTTTCGCCGGGTTGACAATCCCCAGAGCAACCAGGTCTGCATTGATTTCACCATCCCACAAACCTTCCATGGCTGCGAGTTTCATCGGTTGGACCTGAGCCGCAACATAAGCAGACTCATCACCGGTAAAACCGACAAACGCCGCTGAGATAATGCCAAAAGTACAGGCGACAGCCAGACTCTTCTTTGCCATCTCAACGTGGCGCCCTTTAAGGAGATACCAGCTACAGACGGTTACAATGAACAGACATGAAAGCAGGAAGCCGGAACTGGTGGTGTGAACAAAGTGGCTCATGGCTACGGGAGAAAACAGCACTTCCCAGAAGTTCTGCATCTCAAACCGCGCATTGTCCGGATTGAACGCCATCCCGACCGGATGCTGCATCCAGCCGTTAGCGACCAGAATCCACAATGCTGACAGGTTGGAGCCGATGGCAACCAGCCAGGTTGACAACAGGTGAAAGTTTTTGGAAACACGATTCCAGCCAAAAAACATCACGGCGAAGAATGTGGTCTCAAGGAAGAAGGCGAAAATACCTTCAGCCGCCAGCGGCGCACCGAAGATGTCGCCAACCATCCAGGAGTAGTTGGACCAGTTGGTGCCGAATTCAAACTCCATGATAATACCGGTGGCAACACCAATGGCGAAGTTGATACCAAACAGTTTCATCCAGAATTTAGTGATCCGTTTCCACTGTTCGTTACCGGTTTTTACATACAGGGTTTCAAAAAAAGCCAGCAGGAAGGAGAGTCCCAGAGTCAGAGGGACAAAGATCCAGTGATACATAGCGGTCAGAGCAAATTGTGCCCTGGCCCAATTCAATTGTGACACATCAAGTTGTTCTAGCACAGACAACCTCCTTTGAGCGTTAGCGTCCCGTGGCAGGGAGCGCTGCGATATGGTTTAAAACATGATCAGCACGCTGCTGGTCTGTTTCAAAATTCGTATTCAGATAATCTGGAAAAAACAGGTTCAAAACCGTCAGAAAGACAAGCAGCTTGAGAAGAATAATCTTCCATAGCGTCTTACCTAGCGTCATGGAACGGAACCCTTCGACATAAAAATTCACCACCGAACGGACAGAGACCATCAGACTTCTCCACGGACATGAAACTGGTTAAGGGATAAAAATAGCCTAGCGCAATTTTTAACATTTACAGCATCTTGCTGTCGTTTTTTGCCGCTACGCAAAAGAGGATAAATTTCGTCTTATTTTACGAATCCCCCTCTTCTTGTCAAGATAAATATTACCAAAAAAGTCTTTTATTCACCAATTAATAAACATATATAAATACCAACATAATATAAGAGCATACTTATCATACTGAAAAATAAGCGATTTTGCCTGGGTTTTGTGCGCTAAACGCGTATAATGAGATTTATTGCTTTCCCGTGAAAGGTCCGTTTGTGAGACGTACGTGTTTTTTTGGATTTCTCAGTATCGTTCTTACCCTGTCGTTTATCGGCAGCAATATTTATTCGGCACGCAAGGTCGCCATTCGCGAAGCGTACTCCGATACAACCGGTCTGGTGCGCTTTCTGTCTATGGATATTGAGCGGATGTATTACGGTGTCGAGCAGATGTTCGTCGGACTGGACAACCTGCTCGCCACCGAACATGGAAATAATCCGGGTGAAATCCACGATGTCCTGATGGATCTCAAAGAAAAAAACAGTTATCTGATGGACCTCCTCATCGTTTCACCGTCAGGAGAAATCACCAATTGGAGTAACACTGGTCCGTTACCGGACATTCGTACCCGCGATTATCTGCGCTACCACCTTGAGCGTAAATACAGCACATTTTATGTCGGCAAACCGCATGTATCAATTGTCCATCAGGATCGTTGGTTTTTCGGCTACAGCAAAGCAGAACGTGATCGCCATGGTCGTTTGCAACGGGTACTGGTCGCCATTATCGATATCGATCACCTTTACGACCGCTATCGGAAACTGAACCTGCCGGAAGACATGATCATCACCGTCGCGTCACAGGATGGCGACGTCTATACCCGCATCCCCGGTCATGCCCAGGTGGTCGGGAAGAATTTTCCTGCCATTGTTGATCTGTTGTGCAACCTGAAGAAGAGTAAGATCTTCCATGGAGTTTCAGCAATTAACGGAACACGCCTGCTTGCCAGCATCGAGCGCGTTGGTGAAACCTCTATGGTGGCCGCAGTCTCCGTCAATGAAGAAGACTTTTTTTCCGATTGGTATCGCCACAGTCTTTTGATGGGAGGGTTTGGTGGTGTCGTTGGCGCGATTCTATTTACGCTGTCAATCCTTACCGTCCGATCGCAGCGGGAACAGTTACGTATTCAGCAACAACTGCAACAGCAGGCAACCACAGATCCGCTGACAGGATTGGCCAACCGCCGCCACGCTCTGGAACAGGCGGCATTGGAAATCAAACGCAACCAAAGAGCGGGAACGGCATTGGCTGTCATGATGATGGACATCGATCATTTCAAACAGGTCAACGACAACTACGGTCACCATATTGGCGACACAGTGCTAATCGCAGTGGCTCAAACCTGTCGTGAGCTTTGTCGCGAATCGGACCTGGTCTGTCGCTTTGGCGGTGAAGAATTTCTGATCCTGTCACCATCAACGACATTGGATGGTGCAGAAATCCATGCTGAAAAATTACGTCAGGCGATTGAGGCCCTGACATTTTCGGCCGACAAGGACAGCTTTTCGGTCACAGCCAGTTTTGGCCTCAGTCAATGGCAGGCGGAAACAAAAATTGACCGGGTTATCTCCCGTGCCGATAAAGCGCTCTATCAGGCCAAACATGATGGGCGCAACTGCATTCGCCGACAAGACTGACTTTTGCCACAAGCACTCCCCGGTCAATAGGCGGGACGAGGTGTTTCTCGCGTCGAAACCGGCAAAGCCGGTAATGCAATGGTGGGCAATGATCCGGTCAAACTGCTAAAGAATGCGACCAGAGCATCAACCTGCTGCTCCGTCAGTTTTTTATCCAGCTGTACCCACGCCATCACCTCAACAGATTCCTCCAGAGTCCAGGCACTCCCCGCATGAAAATATGGGGCGGTCAGCGCTACATTGCGTAGCGTCGGTACTTTGAAGACATAATCCTCACTAATCGTATCCATCACCAGGCGCCGCCCCAGATCTTCCTGCGGACGATAGCGCTGTTCAGGCGCATGTTTCACACCGAAACGATAGTAACCGTTACCGCCGAGGTTGGTACTCATATGACATTGCGTACAGCCCAACGCGATAAATTCTCGCAGCCCCTGTTTCTGCAAATCATCGAGCGCCTCCTCCTGCCCCGCCAGATAACGGTCAAACGGAGCATCAGGTGTCAGCAAGGACGACACAAACGCCGCCAGAGCATGACGAGTGGTCGCAAAGCAGATTGGGTTTTCCCGCTCTGGAAACGCCCGGGTAAACCATGCCACATAATCGGGCATGCTCGACAACACATCACAGATCAAGGGATCGGTACTGGCCATCTCCACCGGACTGGTCATCGGAGCTCCAGCCTGTTCCACCAGATCGCGCGCCCGCCCATCCCAGAACTGAGCGATTTGGAGTCCCGCATTGAAAACGGTCGGCGCATTGCGTGGACCGGTCTGCCAGCCATGACCAACAGACACCGGCCGCCCATCATCTCCCCCCATGGACAGGTTGTGACAGGAATGACAACTGACCGTCTGACTCATCGATAAACGGGGATCAAAAAAGAGTCGCTGCCCTAACGCCACTTTCTCGTCGAAATGATCGACAAGTTCTTTCCCCGGCACCTCATGGGGGATAGCATCAAAGTAAAAACGGGCCTGATCACGTAAAGGCACTTCGGCTTCGCTTTGAGCACCAGCGGTCGACACGAGGACAACCACACACACAAGCAACAGAAAGAGGAGCGACTTAATAACGGGCATCACTTGGTTTTCCTCCTTCGGGCCAATCATGAATTTTAGCGGGATAGTCTTCACGGGGCTGATGAATGACAAAATCCGCCACATCATAGGCCTGCTGGATGGTCAGGGTGCCACCGGAAGAAAACGGCATATTGCGCTGTATAAACGCGGCAGCCTTGTGCAAACGGGCCATGCCGGCAGCAATATTGAACGAAGATTTGCCCCACAGAGGTGGAAAACCATAGGGATAGCGTTGAGGCGTCTCGTCCAGTCGCCCCTGACCGTCTTTGCCATGACACACGGCACAGCGATCGAGAAACAGCTGTTCACCACGCTGACGATCCGGCTGCGGATTTTCCGATAAGCGGGGAAAACCCCATCCTTCCAGACGATAACCGTCAGAAATCCCCTGAGACAGCCAGACCATGTAAGCGATAATCGCCTGCATCGGTTCACTGTCCACCGCTGGAGCGTCGCTGTTGAGACTGCGGCGAAAACATCCCTGAATCCGTTGAGGCAAAGAAACCTCACCGGCTGAACGCCGACTGTAGCGTGGATAGCGGGTTGTGACCCCCACCCAGGGTGCAGCATAGGCAACAGTACCGGCCTTGAGATGGCAATTACTGCAGCGCAGACGACTGTGCACATAATCAGGAAGTTGTTGTGGAGTATCGGTAAGGATGAGACGTCCGCGACGGATCAGATCACCTTGCGGCCCTGCAGGAATGGACGATTCTTCCGGAGCAGAAAAGGGAATACGATCAGACTCAGCCAACACCAGAGAGACTGAGGCCAGCAACAAACAACTCAACAAAATTAAAACACGCAGCATAGGCAGGTGCTCCACTTGCAGGGGGGAGGAACGGAAAGCATTCTCCAAGTGTAGCGTTTTATGACCTAGAATCAAGCTGTTTGAAACGATCGACCGCCATGGGAATCTGCTCAAGACGCACATTACCAAACGCCAAACGCAGATAGCCTTCCAGACCGGGGCCAAACACTTCGCCGGGCAAACAGGAGACATGCGCCTCCTCCACCAAACGACGCGCCGCCTGCCGTCCTGACAACTGCGGCCAGGGGTGACGCACCCAGGCAAAAAACGCCCCACTGGCGCAAAGCTCAAAAGCGTTCTGCTCTGAAAACAGCTGACAAAACAGATCATGACGCTGTTGCATCATCCGGTTGTTTTCCGCCACCCAGTCATCAAGATGATCGCAGCCATACGCCACAGCATATTGGGTCACCCGCGGCTGGCACACCACCATGCTGTCCTGCACCTTCAGAGCCTGACGGATCAAGCCTTCATCAGCCACCAGACAACCGGCCCGATAGCCGGTCAAGGCGAAGGTTTTACCAAACGAAGCGAAATGGATGAGGTTTTCCGGCCAATCATCCCGTGAAAACAACTGGTGTGGCGCTTGTGACGAAGGGACAAAAGCATGATAGGTTTCGTCAAGCACCAGAGCAATATCGTGCCGCTGCGCCAGCGCGTAGAGGGCATCTATTTTCTCTGGAGTTAAAATTGCTCCAGTGGGATTACTCGGGGTCACCATGAGGATCGCCCGGGTTCGCTCATTGATCGCCGTTTCAAAAGCCTCCACATCAGCATCAAATGCCACATAGCGTGGAACAATCCCCAGTGCTTCCATCCCCATGGGATGATCAAAATATGCTGGCAATTGGATGATCACTTCGTCGCCGGCCTGACACAATAACAGCATGCTTAACCAGAATGCCTGACTGGCACCAATCGTCAGACAGATCTGCGCCGGATTCGGGCCATGGCCATAGCGACGCTGATACCAGCGACTGACACTGTCGCGCACCTCGGGCAGACCTTCATCGGGTGAATACACCGCGCATGTTGGTGCAGTCATATGCTGCTGAACATGGGCGATCAAATCAGGATGTGGAGCATAATCGGGAATCGCCTGGCACAGATCCACCAGCGGTTTATCTGCCGGAAATTCCCGCCCCGTTAACCAGCTTTTAACCTCAGTGATGGGTGGAAACGTCACCGTATCCAGACGAGGCGAACGTTTCATTATGCCTCCGCCATATCCTGAATAAAGGTCACCACCAGGCGTGCTACCTGCTCGAGATCATCGACCAGAACAAATTCATTCACCGAGTGGACTTTTTGCATGCCGCTGGCCAGATTGACCGTCTGAATACCATATTGATTGAACAGATTGGCGTCACTGCCCCCGCCGGAGCGCCCCACGGTCAGCGGTCGTTTCAAGCGTTCGGCAGCCGCGCATAACCGCTGCAAAACCGGAGCGTCTACCGGTACATCCATCAACGGATAATCTGCCATGATTTCCGTGGTCAGCTGCGCCTGAGTCGGTTCACCATGAATCTCCACAACACTGGCATCCGCCGCCTGCTTCAGACAATCGATCATGTGCTCCGTCTGACGTTGCAACGCCTGTTCGTCAAAACTGCGTGCCTCACCGAGCAATTGGACATGACGCGGAACAATATTGGTTGCCTGCCCGCCCTGAATGATGCCGATATTGGCCGTTGTCTGCTCGTCGATACGACCGAGTTTCATGATCGAGATCGCTTTAGCCGCCACCTGAATGGCTGAAATACCATGCTCGGGGTCTAGACCGGCATGCGATTCCACTCCCTCAATAAGAAAACGCAGCTTATTGGCGCAGGGGGCCATATGAGCCACACTGCCAACCCCCGAGGTGTCGAGCACCAGACCATGACGCGCCATCAATTTCGACACATCCAGATGCTTTGCGCCCAGCAGACCCACCTCTTCACATACGGTGATCACCACTTCCAAGGGCGGATGGGGCAGGTCCTGCTCTTTGAGCACACAAATCGCTTCAATAATTTCGGCAATACCCGATTTATCATCGGCCCCAAGAATCGTCTCGCCAGCACTGCGAAACACACCGTTTTCCAAAACCGGTTGCACGCCCTCTGCCGGGGAAACCGTATCCATATGCGACGACAACAACACCGGGGCGGCTGTTGAATGCTGGCCAGCGAATCGAATAATCAGATTCCCCGCTTCGCCGCCAATGGCCGAAGCCGCGTCATCCATCTCAACGTCACCACCCAGTTCACGAAAACGCTGGGTGAGATAATCGGCAATTTCCCCTTCATGGAAGGATGGGCTGCTGATGGAGGCCAGGCGAAAAAATTCGTCACTCAGACGTTTTACATTGATCATGGCATTCTTTCTGTTTCCCCCTCACCGGACAGGCGGGAGCGGCAATAAAAAATTAACGAAACACCCTGCCTGCACGCTCTTGACACATGTGTTTTTACTCATGGACAAGCTCTGGACACCGGCAAAGCAAAACTGCTATGTTGGGTAGATTAATTCAACACTAACACACTCTACATATTGATAAGGACGGATACGTATCCTATGTCGCGTCATCATCGCAGACCGTTCCGGTCCATGGCAACAAGCCGTCGCCAACGCAAGCAGAATACGACGTTGCTTCTGCTTCTGGCAAGTGCTGTCGTGGTCGTTTTCATCTTGTTAAAAATCAATAGCCCCACCACCATCAGCTCCACCGACGACAGTTCGATTCCAGCGCCGATAGCCTTTCGCGAACCCTCACCGGATCAGGTTATCCAGATTCAACGGGAAACGATCTGTGAGGCGGTACGCCCCGGTGACACCATCACTGCCATTCTTGATCACTATTTTTCCCCCTCAGAGATTCTCGTTATCGCCCGGCAGAGTGAAGATGTCTTTCCACTCAGTCAGCTGTGTGCCGGACATCCGTATCAAATTGAGGTGGAAAACGAAAGTTTTGTCAGTTTTTACTACGACATCAATAAAGATGAACAGTTAATTATCCGCCAGGAAGACGGCGAGTTTTTCGTCGAACGGCAACCGATTCCCTACACTGTTGATGTGGAACAAGTGGGTGGCATCATTGATTCAAGTCTGTTTGAAACGGTGGCCAAGCTGGGGGAATCGTCCGAACTGGCTGCCGAACTGATGAATATTTTTGCCTGGGATATCGACTTCATCCGCGACATTCGCGAGGGCGATTATTTCACCGCGCTGGTTGAGAAACGCTATCGCGACGGCAATCTGGCCGGTTATGGCGACCTGCTGGCTGCGGAATTCAACAATCGCGGCGAAAGCTTTTTTGCCTTTTATTTCAACGATGGTGGCGACAGCGGCTATTACAATCAAGAGGGCAAAAGCCTACGTAAGGCCTTTCTTAAAGCTCCGCTATCGTACACCCGCATCTCTTCCGGCTTTACCAAGAACCGCTTTCATCCGGTCCTCAACAAATGGAAACCCCATCTGGCCATTGATTACGCCGCCCCGACGGGAACCCCCATTAAGGCCGTTGCCGATGGCACCATCACCCAGAAGAGTTACGATAAGAACAACGGCAATAAAATCCGCCTGCGTCACCCCAATGATTACGAAACAACCTATATTCATATGAACCGCTTTGCCCGCGGCATGAAAAAGGGAAAGAAGGTTCATCAAGGGGATATCATCGGCTATGTCGGCAGCACCGGCATTGCCACCGGGCCGCATCTGGACTTTCGCGTCTTCCATCACGGCAAGCCGATCAATCCACTCAAAATCAAGTCGGAACCGGCTAAACCCATCTCCAAAGCCAATCGGGAGGCATTTAATCAGCTGACAACCGGCTTGATGCAACAACTGGCCGAAGCCAAACAGCACCTCGCCCTACTGCCCGAGGAAAAAACCACCGACAACGCGAATACAACGCTGTGAACTACCTGCTTCACACCCTGATCAGTGATGACGACGAGCTGGTACGGGTGGGAAACATGCTGGGAGACTTTGTCAAAGGGCGCTTGACCGAGGGACGCTTCCCTCCCCGATTACTCCAGGGGCTTCAGCAGCATCGCCGCCTGGACCGTTTTGCTCACGACCACCCTGTGTTCTGCCGTAGCCAACACCGCATCAACAACAACTTCGGCCGTTATCGCGGCATCATGGTTGACCTGTTTTACGATCATTTTACCGCGCTGGACTGGAACGAACACCATCCCCTGCCCCTCGAAGAATTCAGCCAGTCCCTTTACCAGACCTTGCACCGCCACCGGGCGATCCTGCCAAAGGACTTTCTGCCCCTGCTGCCCCGCATGATTGAAAAAGACTGGTTGACCAGCTACCGGGAGAAAACTGTCATACAACGGGCATTGACACATGTCGCCGGAAAAATCCGCCACGAGAACCCACTGGCAGACGGCTACATTGAACTGGAAAAAAACTATCAGGAGTTGCGTGAGGATTGCCGTCAGTTCATCACCGATGCACGTCTGGTCTTATTGGCGAAACCAACACACTAGCGGTTCAGACAGTCTCAACGGAACTGGGCAACGTTGTGTTGTGACACTCTTCTAAGGGTGCTTTACTTCCACCTCCGGAAGTCAAGGCACTACAGCCGGTCAGAGAAAGGGCAACTGAAACCAGAACTACGGCAAAAAACTTCATATAACCTCCCTTGGAACCGGCAAAAGTTGGTTCCGCCATAAAAATGAAATGCATGTCTTCCATTCTATCCACTCACCTCAGCTATTCAACCTTTAAAGTGGGACCGCCTCTCGGCAAAAATCCGCTTAAAAAGCCTTCTCCAGGGTGCGCGGCGATTCAAAATGATGATTTTTCCCGGTCACCGGATCAGTGAAGGCAATCTCTTTGGCCAACAGTTGCAGCGGAGCCGAAAAATCATCGGGTTGCTCCGGTAACAACTCCGGGTAATATCGGTCATTGACCAGCCCGAAGCCCAGACCGCTCATATGCAGACGCAACTGATGCGTCTTGCCGGTTATCGGCTGCAGGGAGAACAGACCATAGCCATCACGATAATTCAGCAGGTCAATATACGAGCGAGCATTGACATCTCCCGCCACAACCTGCCAGCAAAACCAGGGGTCTCCCTGCACAATGCGGTTGGCCACCTGCCAGTGACATTGCTGCGGCTCACTGTTGCAATGCGCCACGGCATCATAGCGTTTTTTCACCTGTCCCTGACTGAACAGGGCATTGTAGCACGCCCGATCATCGGCCCGTTGAGCGAACAGCACCAGCCCGGCGGTAAAGCGATCAATGCGATGCACCGGAACTAACTGATCGTTGCCGGTTGCCTGGCGCAGCCGGTAAACCAGATTTTCTGTGACATAACGACCACCGGGATGCACCGGCAAAAAATGGGGCTTGCACGCTACCAGCAATGCGTCATCCTGATAAAGAATGTTTTCTGCAAACGGAATCACCGGCTGCTCTGCCACCTCACGGTAGTAGTAGATCACCTGCTGCGGCTGATAACCATGACGATCGAGGGGCTGCTCATGTTTATCGAGCACCTTGCCGTCAGCGATCCGTCTGGCCCACTCCTGCGCAGAAACATGAGGAAAATAGTCCGCCAGAAAGTCAACCAGATCCGGATAAGGGGGCTGGGCATGGGGCAGAACCAGCTTCGAACAATAACGAGAAATCGCCATAATCCATTACGTTTAAAAAGACCGCCCACAGTCGGATAAAACACTGCAGGCGGTCGAGGGGTTACGGATCATCAAACTGGGACCGTCAGGGCCTGTTCCAGGTCAGCAAGAATATCCTCAATATGCTCCACACCGATCGACAACCGGATCAATTCCGGTGTAATCCCTCCGGCAACCTGTTGTTCTGCGGTAAGTTGAGCATGGGTGGTCGAAGTCGGATGAATTGCCAGACTACGGGCATCACCGACATTGGCCAAGTGGGAAAACAGTTGCAGGCGTTCAATGAAATCCTGACCAGCCTTTTCGCCACCTGTAATCCCGAACACAACCATCGCACCGGAACCTTTTTTCAGATATTTCTGTGCTTTGGTGTAAGACGGATCACCCTCAAGACCGGGATAACTGACCCAATCCACCTGCGGATGCGCCTTGAGATAACGCGCAACGTTCAGCGCATTTTCACTATGGCGCTCCATGCGCAGCGGCAGCGTTTCAATCCCCTGCAGGAAAAACCAGGAATTGTCCGGCGAGATACAGGCCCCGAGGTTGCGCAGTGGCACTAGCCTCATGCGCAAAATATACGCCAACGGATTAAGATCACCGAGGTCTGTCGCATAGCGGATGCCATGATAACTGGGATCAGGCTCACTGAGCAACGGATGCTTGCCCGTCGTCCAGTCAAAGCGACCGGCATCGACGACAATGCCACCAATACCGGCGCCATGGCCACCAAGCCACTTGGTCAGGGAATGGACCACAATATCGGCGCCATGATCGATCGGACGCAACAGATAAGGTGTGGCAAAGGTGCTGTCAACAATCAGCGGCAAACCATGATCATGGGCAATGGTGGCGAGCGCTTCAATGTCGGCGACATCCAGCTTGGGATTGCCAATCACCTCGGTAAACACGGCCTTGGTCTTGTCGGTGATGGCATCGGCAAAGTTTTGCGGATCCGCCGGATCGACAAACACCACCTTGATCCCCAATTGGGGCAGAATATCATTGAACTGGGTGTAGCTGCCACCGTACAAATGGCTGGATGCAACGATCTCATCACCGGCCTGAGCCAAGTTGATAATACTGTAGAAAATCGCGCTGGTCCCCGAGGCCAGGGCGAGGGCTCCGACGCCCCCTTCAAGGGCGGCAACCCGCTGCTCCAGCACGTCGGTGGTCGGATTCATCAACCGGGTATAGATATTGCCTAATTCTTTCAGAGCAAACAGGTTGGCGGCATGCTCGGTATCGCGAAACTGAAACGAACTGGTGCGATAGACGGGAACGGCTCGGCTGCCAGTGGTCGGATCGGGCTGGTAGCCTGCGTGTAAAACCTGGGTCTCGATGTGTGTGCTCATGAGGAATCCTCTCTTTTGATGGCCCCAAAAGGCCGAAGTAAAATGTTGCTAGAGAGGCGACGCGAGAGATGACGGGAGTACAACTGTACGAAAGGTCAACTTTCCCCTTGCGGGGCGCATCGCTGTTTTACAAACACCTTGTTCGCAAAACATGCTGGCACCTTGGTTGTCAGGTTGCCGGGCGCTTGGCTCATGCCGCCACGCCTCTCTTAATGCATGGGTCAAGGATAAGCACCTGAGTATTTTTGTCAAGTTTATTTTAAAAAAAAAGACGCTGGAACCTGTTGTTCCAACGCCTCTTTTCTATAATTAGCAGAAATCGCTTCTATTTTCTTTCGCGTAAAAATATAAAATCAGCAGCATTCCCGCTCAATTTTCTTCAATAAAGCCATCGCTTCATCATCCTCATGATCCTCAAAAAACTCCTGCAGATTATTGATATAGGCATGGATCAGAAACAACTCGTCAATTTGAATACCGTTGACAGTTTCACCGCGTTCAGCCTTACCCAGTTTGTCAGTAAACATCTCCCAGAAAGCGTTGTTTTTTGCCGGATCTTCAAGGTGTTTTTTCAGCATCACCATCAACAGCTTTGAGTTCCCTGCACAATCAATGTCTTTAAAGGACACATAACGGTCCGGTTCCTGAGTCAGAGTCATTTCAAACATCCTTTTTTCAATGCTTCTTCGTCGTGACGACGAACATGTTGAACACGCCATTCTTCCGCCAGATTCGCCGCCTCACATAAAAAGTACGCGCCCCCTTCATACAGCACGTCCACCTTCAAGGCATTGCCCACCTGCTCCCAGTTGGGCATACCGCGCAACATCAAACCTTTACCGGCATGGTGGGCCAGCCGCTCGGCATGAAAATTACTCAACACCATATCCGCCTCATCCAGGGCCGCTTCAACATCTTCGAGATCGCCAACCACCACTTTATCGGCCTTGATCTGGTCGAGAATCGGCGAGTCGGTACTGACCACACACAATGGAATGCGCCCACCGGCATCGTAAAGCGATTGCGACAGAGCTGCCATCTGATCCGGTTCGCCCGCCAGAATGAAACGGGTCTGGCCCAGCGAGAAATGGCTGTCGAGCATGGCATCCTGCAGCCGCTTGCGCCAGCGAATGATCAACTCGGGTGGACGTTGCATGCCGGTGATGTTCAACAAATACGCGGCAAAAACATCTGTCGCGTCCAGACCGTTGACATGGGAAAAATGCTCATGCTGAATGGCCGGATTTTTCTTCAGCAATGCCTTGGCCACATCGCGCATCGAATCACCGAGCGTCACCACATGACCGGCATCCGCCAACTCACGGATCGCCTCAACCGATACACCACCTTTACTCAATGCCGCCTGGCCATCACCGAGATGACCATCCAGCGAGGTGGAAAGGTCCGGCACCGCAACCACATCCAAGCCGAAAGCGGCCATGAACAGCTGCACCTTTTCAACTTCCAACGGGGTCATACTGACATGGGGCAGCAGCACCACTTTACGGGCATTGACCGCGGTCTGTTCCTCGGTCAATTGTTCGATCAACGCTTTGGTGGTTAAGGCCCAACCACTCTCCAGACCGCCTTCATAGTCGGGTGTATTGACATAGACCAGCGGAAAATCGATCAGTTTTGACACACCGCGAATATCATCACCTTTGGTCTCTGGCAGTCCGGTCGTATGCAACCCGACCAGCGCCGGAGAGATCTTCTTGGTGATATTCTTCACCGCTTCACTGATGCTGTAATCGCCACCGTCGAGCACGGCAATTGCGTCACTGACCGCGGTGGTCTGGATGGCGATGGGTTCACAAAAGTGCCGGGTCATGAACACCTTGGTAAATGAGGTACAGCCCTGTGCGCCATGCATCAGCGGCATACATTGATCGACGCCGAGAAACGCCAGGACCGCGCCCATCGGCTGGGTGAGACGAAACGGATTGACCTGCAACGGCTTGGTGTTTTTATGGATTATTTCTCCCATGGGGCCTCCTTACGCACGCAACGGAACACCGGATTTTCCAGGGCGTTTTTCACGTCCTCAGCCAGACTGAGCAGACCATTGTAAGCGCCGTAACTTTTCTTCTTTTCCTGATTGACGTCGATGAACGAAATTCCTTTTTTGATCGCCGTATAAAGACTGCGACCACCGGCCAACAGCAGATCGGCCTTGAACTGATCAATCATTTTGGCCTGTTCCGCACCGGGGTTGGTCATCAGCACGCCGTTTTCGCCCAGGTATTCACGCGCTTTCTGTTTATCCTCTTCGGTGGCCTTACGGACCGAAGTCGCCACCACTTCAATGCCAAGATCCTGCAATGCCGAAGCAATCGACCACGACTTGTTGCCACCGGTGTTGAGCACCGCCTTTTTCCCTTTAAACATTGCGCGATACGGTTTGAGCTGTTGTTCCAGGCGTTGTTCCTCACGAGCCAGCACCTTGCGGGTGCGTTCAATCAGTTCGGGATCACCCAACCCTTCGGCAAT
>PKUE01000036.1 GCA_002869685.1 Desulfuromonas sp. | reverse complement strand
CCAAGCATGATCGTCAGAAACTCCCTCATGCTTTGCTCGTCATCAACGACTAATATCCGTTGTTTATCTTTCATAACGTATCGTCATCCGCAGAAAAGTTGATTTGAAAACGCGCCCCCCCCCAATTATTTTCAACGCACTCGATAGTGGCATTGTGTGCGGTTACAATTGCATGGGTGATTGACAGTCCAAGCCCGGTTCCTTCTGGCCGCGAAGAGTAAAATGGTTCAAAGATTTTCTTTTTTTCATCCAGATTGACCCCAGGACCATTATCATCAACCCACACCAACCGCTGCGTTGCATCAAACCCAATAACGATTTTTTTTGGTGCCCGGGAAAATTGCGCAGCATTAACAAGAAGATTCCATAATGCCTGGTGAATCTGCCCTGAATCCAACTGAAGAAGACGATCTTCCCGGATAATAATTTCCAATTGCACCTCGGTAAATCGAGGATCCGTCTTGGCAAGATCATAGACCTCACCAATCAGGTTTTTCATAGAACACGTACCTTTTTCTGGAATGCGTGGCCGAGCAAAAACGAGGAAATCTCCCAACAACCGATTTAGACGGGTTGTTTCGCGATTGACAATATCGAGAAGATTCTGATCCGACTTATTCAACCCACCTTGTTCAGCCAGCAATTGGACACTGCCACTTAATGAGGCTAAAGGATTGCGAATTTCGTGCGCCAATCCTGCGGCCAATTTACCGATGGCAGCCAATCTCTCACCAAGCTGTAGGTGCTGTTCTAGCCGTTTTGTTTCAGTCAAGTCCTGAAAGGTTATCAAGGTTCCAGCTTCATGCTCCTGTAAATCACTAAATGATAAAGCATTATAGCCTAAAACTCTTTTTTCCCCTTTCGGTTTTACATATTCCAACTCACCGCGTTCAACGGGAAGAGCCATTTCAGTAAGGACCAGTTGTGGAAATACCTCTTCTAAAGAGCGTCGTATTGCCTTCGACACATCGACTCCACAAATTGAAGCTGCTGCCGAATTAAAAGAACGAATAAATCCTGAGTGATCAACCACAATCAAACCACTGGGGATATTTTGCAAAATCGTGCGATTAAGTCTTTCCAATTCGGCATAATCATGCCGTTCTTGCTGCAGAAGCACTTCGGAACGACGCAGTCGCCCCGCTAAAATCGTGCCCAAAAAACCCGCGAGCAGAAAGGCTGTGACATTGAGGAAAAGTCGATAAAAAATATCTGTCTGCGTCATTTCGAGAACTTCAGGAGCGACCTGAATATAACCATAATATTGCAGGTCTACCAATCCGCCATATAAAACAACTGAGGCGGCAACCGTCACCATGACATCTGTGCGTGTAGCCATCAAAGCAGAACTTAAAATGACAAAAATAAACAGAAAAGAAAAAAGACTGGCGGTACCACCGGTAACATAGACCGTCAGAACACTTAGCACCAAATCCCAAACCAACTGAAATTGAACAAACTGCCTTAGATGATTTTGCCAGCGTAACAGCCAAAGCAAAGAGAAACAGATCTGAAAAAAAGTCAGTAAAAGGAGAAAAACCAGACGAATATCTGGCATCAGAAATGTTTTCGGCAAATCCAGAAATACGGTTCCACCGAGAAAAAGGGTAACGATAAAAGCCCTGCCCAGCAAATACCACAATAAGGTGCTAATTGACAGGGACAGGGCCATGTTGTGTTCTAACTTATTCAACTGGGGAGAAATCATAAATGAAACATCACTGGCTCTTTACGTTAATCGTCTAAATGAAGAACCAAGAGCCATCCTCCCCGCTTAATCTGAACTAAAAACTTAGAGTGTCTTATGCAACGGTACCGGCGAGCTTAAAGATCGGCAAATACATTGCGATAACCAGACCACCAACAATCGTACCAAGAAACAGCATCAGTAACGGTTCCATCATTGCAGTTAAATTAGCTACCGCATCATCAACTTCATCATCATAAAAATCAGCGATCTTATTGAGCATCGTATCAATAGACCCCGCCTGTTCACCTACTGCAATCATCTGACAAACCATCGGCGGAAAAACTCCTGATTTTGTCAGAGGTTCGGCAATGGTATTCCCCTCACTAATACTCTGCCGTACACGATTAATGGCCTTTTCAACGGTTTTATTTCCAGCTGTTTTAGCAACAATATCCAACCCATCAAGAATCGGAACACCACTGGAAACCATGGTCCCCAAGGTGCGGGTGAACTTGGCAACTGCAACTTTTCGGATCAGGATACCAAAGACCGGCATCTTTAAAGCCCATTCGTCTACTAATGCACGCCCTTTGGTCGTGGCATAAAATTTCTTGCATAAAAAAACAGCCAAGATCATCCCACCAATAATAACCAGGATGTAATCCTGAACAAAGTTACTCATATTAATTACAACCTGTGTGGGACCAGGCAAAGCCCCTCCAAAGTCAGCAAACATTTTTTCGAACGCTGGAATAACAAATACCAGAATGACACCGACAACAATGGTCGCAATGGCAACAACAGTCGTCGGATAAGTCATAGCACTCTTAACCTGTTTTTTAAGTTTTTGAGCCTTTTCAATATAAGCAGCGAGACGATTCAAGATCGTATCAAGGATACCGCCCACCTCACCAGCAGCAACGAGGTTAACAAAAAGTTCATCAAATGCTTTCGGATGCTTACGTAGCGCGTCAGCAAACGTTGAACCCGATTCAACATCTTCCTTAACCGTGAGCAATATTCGCTTAAAGGTTGAATTCTCCTGCTGGCTGGAGAGGATGTCCAGACATTGAACCAGAGGCAGGCCAGCATCAATCATGGTGGCAAACTGACGGGTAAAAACAACCAGATCCTTGGTCGTTACTTTAGGCTCAAAGCCTGGGATCTTGATCTCAAGATCCATCCCCTTGCCTTTCGCCTTAACCTTGGATGGCATGATCCCCTGGCGACGCAACTGGGCACGAACAATGGCCTCGCTGGGAGCTTCCATCTCTCCTTTTTGCACTTGACCACTGCGAATTTTACCTTCCCAGGAAAACTTTGCCATATCTCACCTCTCGACGATTAATAAATCGATGCCTCACAAATCCAACTGCAAAGCCAGCGAATTAAGTCATTTTTGTAGGGCCACTTTGTGGTCGTTTCAGCAACGCAGCCGGATTAGCAACCATCTGGCGCAGTTCATCTCGCTCCGGAGAGCGGGCCATGGCATCATCGAGGCTAATCAGCTTGCGATGATAGAGACTGAACAGCGACTGGTTCATGGTCTGCATGCCATATTTTTCCTGCCCCATCTGCATTTGCGAATAGAGCTGATGGACTTTGTCATCACGAATCAGGGCACGAATAGCAATATTGGGCACCATCACTTCCAGAGCCAGCACCCGGCCTTTTCCTGACGCTCTCGGGATCAGGGTCTGTGACATGACTCCTTCCAACACGAAGGATAGTTGGGTACGAACCTGAGCCTGCTGATTGGTGGGAAACACGTCGACAATCCGGTTAATCGTCTGTACACAACCATTGGTATGCAATGTTGCAAAACACAAGTGACCCGTTTCGGCAATGGTCAGTGCCGCTTCAATGGTCTCAAGGTCACGTAACTCACCAAGCAGAACCACATCAGGGTCTTGTCGCAGTACCGATTTCAGTGCTCGCTTGAATGACTGTGTATCAGTACCCACTTCGCGCTGATTGACAATGCAGCCCTTATGGGGATGGATATACTCAATGGGATCTTCAATAGTGATGATGTGATCACGCCGTTCCACATTGATCGCATCAATCATGGACGCCAGGGTGGTTGATTTACCACTTCCGGTCGGTCCGGTAACCAAAACCAGTCCTCTGGGACGACGGGAAATATCCTTAACGACAGGGGGCAACCCCAACTGTTCAAAGGAGAGAAATTCGTAAGGAATGCGGCGGAAGGCACCGGCAACAGCCCCACGCTGGATATACACATTACCACGAAAACGCGCCAACCCTTTGACACCAAAGGACAGGTCCAGCTCGTTTTCTTCTTCAAGCTTTCGTTTCTGCGCGTCTGTCAGAATGCTGTAGCACAGCTGTTTAGTATCAGAAGGCATCAACACCGGATGATTGAGTGGCTTGATCCCACCATCGATACGAATTTGCGGCGGGGTTCCCGTCGTAATATGCAGATCCGATGCTCCGGAATCGACCATCACCTTCAGAAAATCGTGAATTGTCGCCATGCTGTCTCCCATTGAACTCCAGACTGAACTGGACGGTACTAATGACGAATACGTGCTACCCAACTACGTGATTATGACAAGGTTTTTTAATTTTACAAATTATTTCAGCGGTTTCAAAGAAACAATTGCCGATCAGTCATCTGCAACCGTACAACGGATCACTTCCTCAAACGACGTCACCCCTTCCTTAAGTTTTCTCAGGGCAGACTGACGCATGGTCCGGACTCCAAGCCGCATCGATTCCCGCTTGATTTCAGCAGTATTGGCACCGGCAAGAACCATTTCGCGAATCTCGTCAAACATGGGCATAACCTGATAGATACCGACACGCCCTTTGTAGCCGCTGTCATTGCAATTGCTGCAGCCCTTACCCCGATAGCAAACGAAATCATCCACTTCGTCGGGAGGAACACCCGCATCAAGCAAGGCCTGTTTAGATACCTCTT
>PKUE01000018.1 GCA_002869685.1 Desulfuromonas sp. | reverse complement strand
GTGGCGGCGCTGATTGATCCTGCCCAGGCAAAAGAATCCGCCTCCATCGAAAGTGGAGCGGCAGGGCAGTTGTTGCGTTTTTGGATCGACAATCGTCTGAAAGTGATCATTGTTTTAGCGCGCGCCGAGGGATCGCGTTACGCATCCTTTGAGCACGACTACATTCAGGCCATGACCCAACAGGCGCTGGTCCATCTTCCCCTGACGCATCCCGACTTTGACGACAGCAAAATCTTCCGTTTTGTCTTTAATGCGCGATTGGCAGACACAGTGAAGGGAATCGTATCCATCTTAGAGACCTTCGATCAGGAGCAGGACATCCGAGACGCCTTTGCTCTGGGATGGACGTATCATTTTGCCGGAATCAGCGCTGTGATTATGCAGTGTCGCCGAGGAGGGGAGCTATGAGTCTGTTCAGTGTCATCTGCGAAGCAAAGATACAGGACTGGTTTAAAAAGAAACAGGCCGGGGAGGTCGAGCCCGTTGAGAATCCGCTGACCATCGATCAGGTCAAATCGTCAGAAAGCTATCTGCTGGAGGACATTCTGCGGCTTATAGAACTGGCCCGATTGGAAAATTGCAACGTACGAGAATCGATGTTGCAAAAAGCGAAAGAGATGGAGATTCAACTGCTGATGAGCCTAGAAAATGAGGGCTACACGCTCATGGCGCAAATGACGGCGGAGACGATTCACCAGCATAAAGTGAAAAACGCCACTTAGTTTTTACCCTTCCTATCTAACCTTTTCCCATGATGAAAGACTGAAAAATCATTAAAACAGATTTGCAATTCTTATGGCGAAACAGATACGATGTATCTGAGTTAGTTATTCCTTGTGCGTGCCTTTCAGCGCATGATTTGACCACCATTCTCTCAATTCAAAGAGTCCTGGCGTTATGGGTAGGAAAGCTTTCAGCCTTACATTGTCTGTGTCGAGGATTGCTGTGTGCATTGTGCTCGCAGTGCTTCTGTGCGGCTGTTCGACTTCGCAGACGGTTTTTCCTCAGGCGAAGCAGGGTTCTTTGGATTTGCGTGGTTGGAGCTTTACCGGGCAGGGGGCGATTCCTCTTAACGGCAAGTGGTCATTTTACTGGGATCAACTGCTTTCCCCAGCGGATGTGAACCAGGCTGAAGCTCCTCCAGAGAACGGCTATATCGATGTACCGGATCTATGGCTTGGTCACGTGACGCCGCAGGGACAAACCCTGGATAAATCCGGCATGGCGACATTGCGCCTGACTGTGCACGTTGATCCTGATCAGCCCTTGCTGGCCTTGAAAATCACCTCAATGACTGCGGCGTACCGCTTATGGGTCAACAACCGCTTGTTGGTCGAGCAGGGCATCGTCGGCACCAGCAGCCAGTCCGAGTGGCCTGCATTCGGGCGTGAAACCGTCAGCTTTCAGCCTCCGGCTGAGATGTTTGTCCTGACCTTGCAGCTCTCCAATCACAACCTGATCGGCGGGGTTGTTTCCCATCCACGGTTGGTGCTGGGCGACGCAGCACAACTTAGTACTGCTGCGGAAGCAGAGCGCCGTCACTCAGCTATTCTGCTGTGCGTGTCATTGTTTATGGTGGTGTACCATCTGGCGCTGTTTCTGTTTTATCGCCGCGACCGCTCCACCCTCTATTTCGCGCTGTTCTGTCTGCTGTGGCTGATCAATGGCACGATCACCTACGTCAGCTCCTGGCTGCTGTCATTTACTGAAATTAATAACATGGTGTGGATCGTCTATCGCTGCGACCTGATCAGCTACTATCTGACGATTCCCCTTATGGTGCTGTTTTTGCGCTCCATGTTCCGCGATGAAATGCCTGCGCTCATGCCGAAGCTGGCGCTGCTTTCAGCCCTTGGTTTCAGCGGCTATGTGCTGCTGCCCGAATTTGTCGGACTGCATCCGTTGCAGGGCAGTGGCCCGCAACTCTACCATCTGTTCTCCATCCTGTTTATCCTCTGGTCTGCCTATGGACTGATCAAGGCCTGGCAACACCAACGCAGTGGTGCCGAGCTGATTCTGGTCGGCTTTATCCTCATGACCATGGTTGGCGTCAACGACATGCTGTTCGATATCAAAGTGATCAACAGCGGGTTTTTTATGCCATTCGGCATGCTGTTGTTCATCGTCTTTCAGGCGCTGGCCCTGGCACAGCGTTTTTCCAATGCGTTTGCCACCACCGAGCGGCTGTCTGTGGAATTGCAGGAGAAAAACATCGCCCTGTCGCGCATGGACCAGCTTAAAGATGAGTTTCTCGCCAACACCTCGCATGAACTGCGTACGCCGCTGGCCGGGATTATCGGCATTGCCGAATCCCTGCTCGCTGGCAGTGGCGGGCAACTTTCCGAACTGGCCCGCCACAACCTGCACATGGTGGTCACCAGTGGTCGCCGCCTGACCTCGCTCATCAACGATATTCTCGATTTTACCCGGCTGCGCAACCGCGATTTGCCCCTGAACCTCAAAGCCGTCGATGCCAAAGCCATTGCCGATGTGGTGATCTCCCTGCTCACTCCACTGGCTGAGGCCAAGCAGCTGACACTGGTGAATCAGATCGATGATACGCTGCCCTGTGTCCGTGCCGATGAAGATCGCCTCCAGCAGATTTTTTACAACCTGCTCGGCAACGCCATCAAATTTACCGATCAGGGAGAGATTGTCGTTACAGGTCAGCAGGTCAATGACGGGTTGGAACTCAGCGTGCGCGATCAGGGGATCGGTATCGACGCTGAGGGCCTTAAAACCATCTTCGAACCCTTTGAACAGATCGATTCCGGGGCCGAACGCATCAGCCAGGGGGCCGGACTCGGGCTGGCCATCACCCGTAATCTGGTGCAGTTGCATGGCGGCGATCTCAGCGTCGATTCCCAACCCGGCCAGGGCAGCACGTTTCGCTTTACTCTGCCGGTGAGTGAGTGGGCTGCGCAAACCGCTGCAAGCTCAATCGCGACCCTTCAACCCTTATCTGCGCCTTTGCCCAGCAGTGTCCTGCTGCCCGAACACACGGCAGAAGAGTCAACGCCGCCGACGCATACGCAAGAAGAGGGCGACTTCAGCATCCTGGTCGTCGATGACGAACCGGTCAACCTGCAAGTATTGGTCAATCAGCTCCATGTTGCCCGCTACCGGGTGCGCATTGCCAACAGCGGTAGGCAGGCCCTTGCTCTGGTCGACGAGGAAACCCCGGATCTGATTCTGCTCGATATCATGATGCCGCACATGACCGGTTACGAGGTGTGTCAGCGCCTGCGCCGCACCTACAACGCCGCGCAACTGCCGGTGATCATGCTCACCGCGCGCAGCCGGGTTTCCGATGTCGTGCAAGGTTTTCAGGCCGGAGCCAACGACTATGTGGCCAAACCGTTTCCCCGCGATGTCCTGCTGGCGCGGGTACGCACACAGCTGCAACTTGGCCGCGCCTACCAGACCCTGGCCGAAAATATGCGCCTGAAAAAAGAGCTGGAACAACGTCAGCAGACCGAACTCGAACTGCGCCAGACCCAGCGCCGCCTCGCCCAATTGCTCGACAGCGTCGATGACATGGTGATCACCGTCAACGAAAGTCGCGAGATTTCCTTTTACAACCACAGCGCCGCCCAACTGCTCGGTGTTGATGACGACACCTTGCTCGGCCATGGCCTCGAAGATGTGTTCACAAATGCCTGGGTGGAGCAACTCGATGCCTTGTCGGACTGTCCGCATCCGGGGGGAGATGACCATGTCGCCGCCTGCTCCTTGACCGGGGTCGATGTCATCAAAGCCGATGGCCACACGCAACAGGTTGATGTGATTGCCACCATGCTCACCTTGGAGGATGAAGCGTTGCAGACCCTGATTCTGCGCGCGTCGCAAGAGATTGCTCCGGCACCGTCACCCGTGACCGTTAACGTCATTGCCGCCGTGAACCGCCATCAGCAACGCCTGCGCGGTCTGGAAAATGCCCTTAACGGTCTGCTGCCCCGCTTGCAATCCGATGCCCCGGAAGTGGTCAACGAGATCCGCACCCTTGATCAGGCCCTGGCCGATGTGGAAAAAAATCTCCACACCAGCGCCGAAAATGAACGCCGCCGCCTGGCCGTACAGGTGATGCAACTCAGTATCGACTATTGGTACGAAGCCACCGACCTGGGCAAGGTCGATCTGGCGCGTGAATCCGGCATCTGGAAACTCTACACAGACCGCAACGGCTACACCCGCGCCCAGACCCTTGACAAATACCTCAGCGAAGAGACCTTCCCCCGTCGCCCGCGCTGGAAATCCATCAGCAACACCGCCGTCTATGTGCTCGCCGCCTGCACGACACCATCCCCCTTGCGTGATCGTCTGGAACACGCCCTTGCCGCCCTGCGCCTGCAAGAATAGTCGCTTCTTTCGGCACTGCTTTACAAGGCTTGTCATTTGAAAGTTGCCATTTTTCCATTGCTGTAAAGTCACGATTTATCAGCTGGTTACAAACTGGTTTCACAGTTTTTAACAGTAGCTTTTTGCCCTTTTTTACCGCCGTGCTGCTAGCGTGGCGTCGAATTGTTTACCCAAAAAAGGAGAAGAGCAATGACGCGTTGTGTCAAGCTGTGGAGTTGGTTTGTGATGATGGTTTTGTTGGCGGTGCTGGTTAAGCCGCAAGAGTGTTTCGCTCTGGCTGCCGGGGGGAATGGGGTTGCTAATACAGTGACAATAGGTACTGCCGATGATCATGATTATAACAATAACACGGCCGTTGGTTCTGGCGCAAATGCGGGGAATGATGATCCTGACGTCGCACTAGACTCTACAGCCGT
>PKUE01000005.1 GCA_002869685.1 Desulfuromonas sp. | reverse complement strand
CCGCAACCGGAGCCGCAACTGGAGCCGCAACCGGAGCCGCAACCGGAGCCGCAACCGGAACCGCAACCGGAACCGCAAAATGAAAATAATCTGGACCAGCGCCAGTCCGATCCCGTTGACCGTCACCTTGAACAAAGCGCCACGAACACAGACACTTTGCACCGTGTTGAAACAGCGCCCCTGTCTCCACAACAAGGCACGCCCGGTTCAGGCGGAGAAAGTCATGATAAAACGCAACGCGCAGAGGCATTAAACAACTATCTGGTCGCCCATTTCGCCTATATCAGCAAACAGATTCAACGGGCCTTGCGCTATCCACGACAGGCACAACGCAAAGGGCTCGGCGGTCAGGTTAAAGTGCGCTTTAAGATCTGCTCGGATGGCAGCGTTCGGGACATCGAGGTCGTCGAAAGTTGTGGTCACAGCATCCTGGATAAAAATGCCGTCAAAACAGTCAGACGTGCAGCACCATTTCCCCCACCACCGATTGCAGCAGTGCTGGTGATGCCGGTTCGTTACCAGCAGCACTAATCCATCCATCACACGCGCGTGGATGGGTGTTCGTCTCACGCAGACTTTTTTGTCACCGTGAATGCGACTAAGGCACTGCCGTAAATCACGGCAAAACAGATTCCAGCCAGAACCAGCGCCGTGCTCCATCCTGAGGCGTCACCGACCCAACCCATCACCGGAAATAAGGCCGCAAACAGCACATAGACCAGAAACATCCGCACCGACAGCACGGTGGCACGCACTTGCGACTCCGTTTGTTCGTTGATGTAATTTTTCAGAATCGGCGTGGCCAGCCCCCGCGTGCAATAAAACAAAATCAGCACGACCATGGCCGGATAGGCGGACAACAGCCCCAGAGCGATAAAACTAGCTGACACCACCGCTCCGATGATGGACATGAACACAGCAGGATTAAACCGACGCTCCACCTTGTAGGCATGGTGGGAAAAAAACGCCGCACTCAGATTAAGCACACTCCAGAAAATCCCCAGCTGCATCGCGGAGTTTCCGAACGAATCACTGTACCAATAGGGGATCGCCTTAGCCATGGTATAGGTACCGCCACCAACCAGAGCCGCATAAACCACCAGCAACAACAGAGTACGATCCAGCAACAGAGATCTTTTCAGAGCGGGCAACAGGTTCATTGTCCGACCACGAAGATGCGCCTCCTGGTCCGGTTCCACCAGGGTCAAGGCCGCGGGTACGGCAATCAAAGCCACCACAGCCTGAGCAATGAACGGGTAGCGCAAACTGGCAACAGCCAGTAAACCACCCAGAGGGGCACCGATGGTTTCCAACAAACTGCCCAGCGCTATCACTCGCCCCTCGTAACGGGAATATTCGCCGGTTTTATTGATAGCCACCAGTGATTCATACAGCATCGCCGAGTCGGAACCGGAGATCATGCTTTGTCCTATTCCCAGCACCACCATGGCCACCAGAAACCCGCTGAAAGAAAAGGACAGAGAATAAATCAGATAGCCGAGAGCCCCGAGCACAGATCCCAGCACCAGAGTTTTCTTACGCCCAATGGCATCGGCCAGATATCCAGAGGGGATTTCAAAAAAGACGATGGCCAGAGCCTGGATGGACGCAAGTAAACTATAGCCGCTTTTCTCAACGCCGTTGGCGCCGATAAACAACGGCACAAAAGGTGTCGTCAACATCAGCCAGCGTGCCGCTTTTATCAGATAGATCTTATGAATGTTGTATTCAAGACGATTCATCAGGGCAACCGTTTGAGTAATAGAAAATCACAACCGTCTGACAGCATGACCGATGGCATGTTTCAGGGGGCTCATAGCGATCTCACCGTGACAACTTCACCTGTGACCATGGTCCGATTTGCCGCCATGACACAAGCGAAAAGGAATAGAACATATCTTTTTGACATTAAACCGTCTATGCTGGACCCGTATAGACGGATACTTGTGACATGATTCGCCCCATCTTTCCCCTCACGAATCGATCCCTGGCATTATCCCTTCCCAGGCCACACGCATCAGTGTGATGGCTGTTTCTACGTAGCGAATTCGCATGCGGTTGATGCGTTGCGTATGAATTACACGACGAGTGTTTCATGGCAACGTTTCGAGTAAAGTACCAGACCATCGAATTTGGTGATGTCGACATCCACGTCCGTGTCCTGCGTGACCGTCAGCAATTCAGTGACGATCAGGGAAAGGCGGAAGAACTCGGCATCTCTTCTGCCACCTGGCCGATTTTCGGTCAAGTCTGGCCATCGGGCAACGTTCTCGCCCACCACATGTTCGATTATCCGCTGAGCGGTCAACGGATCCTGGAAGTGGGCTGCGGCATTGGCCTGTCCAGCCTGGTTCTCAACCACCGCCAGGCCGATATCACAGCCACCGATTATCACCCCGAAGTTGAGGGATTTCTCGACGAAAATGCCCAACTCAACAAGGATGAAAAGATCCCCTTTACCCGTACCGGCTGGGATGATGACGAAAGTGCACTGGGGCTGTTCGACCTGATCATCGGCAGTGACATTCTCTACGAACGTGAGCATATCGCACTGTTGTCTGCCTTTATCAACCAACATGCCAAAACAAAATGTACCGTTATCCTTGTCGATCCCGGACGAGGACACCATGCCCAGTTCAGCAAAAAGATGATCACACTGGGATTTGAGCACAGCCAGAAGAAACTGGAGAATGCCGACTATCTGACTGCCCCCTTTAAAGGACAACTCCTTACCTATATCCGGAATTGATCCAGTAATTCGACGGGGCTTCCATCAAGACTCTGCCCCCCCCCCTGGCAAGGATCTCGCTGAACCCCGTCGGATCGATTTCCCTCCTGAAAAGAACCTGACACCGTAAGCCCGCGACGGAACAACGTCAGAAATTACAGGCAGAGAACAACGATAAATTGAGAGCTTTCTTCCCGCGAACACACCTGACAGGTGACCGTCGCATCGAGATAGATGGAATCGCCGCTGAACAGCTCAATCACGTTCTGACCGATTTCAACGGTTACACTGGCTGTTTTAACAAAGACAAACTTGTCCCGGCCATTGTCAGGCAAATTGTAGGGATGATCCGACGACGACAGCGAAATCGAAAAGGCTTTCATGTGTTTTTGCTGCCGGTGTGCCATCAAAGACTTGTAGATAAAATGGGGATTATTGGAAACATACCCCTTGCTGGCACGCACTACTTCATAACGTGCCGGTACTTCCTCTTCAAAGAAATAGCTGATCTTGACATCAAAAAATGTCGAAAGGCGCGACAGGGTCGCAATGGGCGGCGTAATGTTGTTGTTCTCGATTTGTGAAATCAAGGCAGGAGAAAAACCGGTTTGCTTTGCCACATGCTGCAAGGTGATCCCCATGGTTTTGCGTAATTCTCTGACTTTTGTACCTATATCGTAATTCATGCGGCTCCTCACAAAGCTCCCGTGCCACCGGAGTTAGAACTGCGCCAACGGGAATCAATACCAGGATGCAAGGGAATAACAACGAACACACGAGAAACGGCGAGGCCTCTGTCACAAGGAAAGAGCGCCCGAATCCGGGTAGACGTACCTGTATTACCTGTCTGAGTACCTGTATCCACGAGGTGCAGCCAGTTGTAGCCGGTGAAATAAGTATCTGACTTGGAAAGAAAAACTTTCCTCACAGTGGCGGGTCCGCGACGGATTTGCACCGTCTTCCTTAGTTCACAAGCCCTTTTCAGTCGCAAGAAGTAAAAAACAATCGCTCACGATTATCAAGAAAATTATGTCCTATCCGCTGATCTATCGCCGTCAGCGGCACCGATAAAAGAGACTCTTGGCACCATCGGCTGGAGACTCCATACACAGCCACCACATACATCCCTCATGAAACACTCGGCAAGCGCATTAAAGTCTTTCCTCTAACCTGTCGATAAAACATAGAAATGTAATCTACCGTTCACCACAAACAGGGAGATGTCACTTTGAGCCAGTATCTGACATGGCAAGACGAATTGACATCCAACCCAGCCAATGGGTTGCCCCCATAAACGAGTATCAGCGTCTTAACGAGCGACACCTGCCGGTAGAGCGGCGTAAGGAACCTGATCAACACCCCAACGATTCCGGCAGACAACGCCCGGAACGGCGCTTTATTGCCTTGCGCAAACTGGTTACGGCTCTGAAAAAAGACCACCCGTTCACCCGCACGAATCACGCCAGTGCGGAACAGGAAATCATCCAACTCGGCTTGGATAAAATTCACACCGACCTCGGCGACCTTCTGGCCGGCTTGGATCTGACCACTTCGGCCAGTGCTGAAACGGTCAAAAAGATTCTGGCCCGGGCCGATCAATTCAAACTGATCACCAATGCCCCAACAGCGCATCTTGACCACCAGCTTTACAGCAGATTGACACCCGGCTTAAAAGCCCTTGGGCTATCGATTTCAGACCTCAAAATCCCCTTGATTGACCTGTCCTGTGTCGCCCTGGCGGAGCGCTGTAACCAGCGCCGCCTAATGGCCAGCCATAACAACCTGCTGCTTTCGGTCATCAACACCAACACCGAAGAAACGGCCCTTTCAGTTCAAGAAGGGTTGCAACTTGACCTCTCTGTTTCTCTGGGTGTTGTTGAAATGGATGACAGAGGTCGGCGCGCATTTATCTACCGTAGGGCAGACGACTCTTATGTCCTTTACGCCGATAAACAAATCAATATCGAGATTTGACCAACAACGAACTATTTTTGCGCTAAACTGGCGACAATGTGCATAATGAAGATCCCTGTGTTTCAGACATTCTGTTGTGGTCCGCACAATT
>PKUE01000102.1 GCA_002869685.1 Desulfuromonas sp. | reverse complement strand
TTAAAATCAACATCAGCTGACTATTAACCATCGGTCCTTCCAACCCCATGGAAATCTCCCTGTTAGAGGTGCATGAGTAAAAAGATTAATGCCCCGCGCTTCGATTTGTCGAGTGTTTAATCACCAACATCCCTTGCGGCAATAAAACTGTCATCAGTTAATTCTCCAAAATATCGATGCCATAACCGCCGACGAGGGGGGTCTGAAGATGACCAGGGAAGAACCGGTTGCAACGGGTATTTCACCCCATTGTGCCCGCGCTAACAGAAGCGTAGGCCGATTGTATACTGCCTGAAAGTATGCTTAGATGGCCGTTTGCTGCTATTTATTCTTCAGGAGGGAATCACTTTATGCGTTCACGCCGACACCAGACGTCTGCTCTTTTTACTGTTCTGACACTGTTGATGACATGTCTACTGTCCGGTTGTGGCGACGACGGCCACCACGACAGTCCTTACGATCAGAACTACGTCAATGCGCAACGGATCCTTGGCCTGAGCGGCACATTCCTGTCGTTGGAATCCGGTTCAACAATGGAAGAGCTGCTCACCACGGGAACACGCCTGTCCGGCGCCCTGGAAAAACAACCCAATAGCTGTGAAGAACAAACCGCCTGGATCACCGCGTGCGGTGATTTGCTCCAGGCCCATATTGACGGCGGAGAGATTCCTGACGATACCCTGGAGTTACAACTCATCCAACTCAGGGATCAACTGATCGGCCAACTGGGAGATTCTGTCCAGAACCTGTGCGATGAGGTTCAGGCGGCGCGCATGATGGCCGTGAGCCGGGTTTATACCGCCATCACGCTCAATCCCGAACGCAAGAACGAGTTGATCGCCTATGCCTTACAACTGTTTGGTCCTCCCGGCGATCCGGCTTCATGGAGTATCGAGGTGGAGGCAGCCCGCCTCGCATCACTGGAAACGGTTTACATGGCGCAGGCCCGCAATCCTGACGCATTGGATGCGGTCCTTGAAGCGGTGTCGGCCTTGGCTGGGGACGTCCACTACGACCAACCTATCGAAACCCCAACGCTCCTTGCCGCCCGAATGGCTTCCTTGAGCGGCGTGTATTACAGCATCGCCCGGAATCCCGCCATGAAAGACGACCTGGTCGCAACCGCCCTTGCTCTGACCGGCCCCACCCCAAAGACGACATCTTTCCCCGTCAGCGTGCAAGCAGCACGTCTGGCCTCCTTCTCAACGATCTATGAGGGGCAAGCACGCAACCCGGAAGCGTTGCCGATCATTTTCGAGGCTGTAGCGGAACTTTGCGGTACCAACGTCTATTCACAAGCTATCACCGACCAGACGGTGCTCGCCGCGCGCATGGCCTCTTTTGACACGCTCTACGCCGGTGTCGCCCGAAATCCCGCCGCGAAAGACGACCTCGTGGCCACCGCATTGGCCCTGACCGGCCCGACTCCGGCACCCAGCACCTTCAGTTTCACGGTACAGGCAGCACGCCTTGCCTCATTTGACCAGGTCTATGAGGGTCAGGCGCGTAACCCCGAAGCTATTTCAGTCATATTGGAAGCCGTCACAGCGCTATCCGGTACCATCACCTATGATCGGGCCATTAGCAATCAAACGGTTGTTGCCGCACGAATGGCCTCTTTTTCAACGTTTTTCTCCAATATTGTCCGTAATCCGGGCACCTACAACGAACTGCTGGCCACGGCACTGCAGCTGACCGGCCCGACAGGAGACCCGGCGACATTCAACAACAGCGTTCAGGCCGCACGCATGAACGCCCTCGGCGGATTGTACGAAGGGCTATTGAGAAGCCCGGAACTCGCTGATTTGTTGATTGAAGCCAGCGAGGAACTGATGGGGCCCGTTGAAGAACCGCTGTGCGAAGACCTGCCCTACCAGGTGCAATGGGTACGCATGGCGGCACTACACAGTCTATATGAGGACCTTTACCGCCTGGCAGATGAGGATAAGGAAACGGTGCTGAACGTTGTTGAACAGCTGGCCGGGAGATTGCAAGCTCCCGAGGAATAGCTCCATATCTCGTACCATGACATTTTAGACAAAAAAAGGACGTCACCCCTTCTGGCAACGTCCTTTTTTATTTGAAATGGCGGAGAGGGTGGGATTTGAACCCACGGTGGGTTGCCCCACAACAGATTTCGAGTCTGTCACCTTCGGCCGCTCGGACACCTCTCCGCAATCTGTGAATTACTCGTCTTTTGCGCGGCGCATTTTAGCAGCCTTTTTCTTTTCACGCAATTGACGAAAAAAATTGGATAGAATTTCACCGCACTCTTCGGCCAGCACCCCTTCACATACCTCGACCCGGTGATTGAAACGATCGTCATCGGCCAGATCAAAGACCGAACCAACAGCGCCGACCCGCGGGTCACGGGCACCGAACACCAGGCGCGGGACGCGCGACAGGATGATACCGCCCATACACATAACGCAAGGCTCCAAAGTTACGTAAAGTGTGGCACCTTCAAGGCGCCAGGAATTGATGCGTTTGGCGGCTTCACGCAAGGCGATCAGCTCAGCATGGGCGGTCGGATCCTGCCAGGTCTCGCGACGGTTGCCGGCAGCAGCAATAACACGACCATCCAGTACAATGACAGCACCAACCGGCACTTCTCCCAGTTGCTCAGCCTGATGGGCCAGTTCAAGCGCCTGTCGCATATATTTTTCATCGTGGCTGTCGTTTTCCACAAAGGGCTCCCTGATTTTCCCGTAAACACCTATTGAAACGGGGTTTTCATTGACATCTGCGCAAATAGGGTTAACATTTGGCTGCATTTAACATTCATGATGGATTGTAACCATGACGTCTTTACCGACCCTTGCGCAAGACAAATTTCGCTTTTTCCGCAACATGCCCAAAGAGGAGATTGCCACGCTGTTGCATTTCTGCTCTCACCACCGGGCTGCAGCAGGTGAAATCCTCTGGCACGAAGGCGATGAGGACAACCAGGTCGCCTTTATTCTCAATGGCCGTCTTGGCATCAAGAAAATGACCGAGTTTTCCGATCGCCACATTATCGTCGGCACTTATGGACCGGGATCTGTCGTCGGTGAATTATGCTTGCTGACCGATAATGTCCGTTCGGTCAGCGCCGAAGCAATTACGGATGTGGAATTGCTGGTATTGGCGAATGACGACTTTGAAGCATTGATTCACGACAACCCGACCCTGGGACTAAAACTGCTCAAAGGACTGTTTAAAATGACCAGTAAACGGTTGAGCAAATCGTACGAACGAATCGCCTCGATTTTCTAATTTTCCCGAAAGCTGAGGCTGTCATGATTAGTAAACGAAAACTGATTGTCACGCTGAGTCTGCTGTTGGTGTGTGGCTTCCTGCTCACCAGTCTAGCCAGCTATTACGCTTCTTTAAATTCCCTGCGCGTGCGCATCGACGACAACGAACTGCCGCTGACCAGCGACACGATTTACTCGGAGATCCAGCGCGACCTGTTACGCCCGCTGTTCATTTCATCACTGATGGCCAACGACACCTTCTTGCGCGACTGGGTCACGGAAGGGGAGCAGGACAGCGATAAAGTTGTCCGCTATCTCAGCGAAATCAAGCGCCACTACGGTACCTTTACCAGCTTCTTCGTTTCGGAACACAGCCGCCGCTATTACCACGCCAACGGCATCCTCAAAACCGTCGCCATCGACGAGCCCCGCGATGTCTGGTACTTTCGCGTCCGGGATATGGATAAGGATTACGAAATCAACGTCGATCCGGACCTGGCCAATCACGACAGCATGACCATCTTCATCAATTACCGGGTGAAGGATTATCAGAACCGCTTTATCGGTGCAACCGGTGTCGGCCTGACCGTCTCGGCGGTAAAAACGTTGATCGAGAGCTATCAGCAACGTTATGATCGCACGATTTTCTTTGTCGACCCGCACGGCACCGTCACTCTGGCCGGGTCACAATTCCCCGCGCAAATTCACGCCTTATCCGACATTGAAGGCTTGGCGCCCCACGCAAAATCACTGCTTACGGAAGAACAAACGACCCTGGTTTATCAGCGCAATGGCGAAACACTCCACCTCAATACCCGCTTCATTCCGGAATTCAACTGGTATCTGATGGTGGAACAGTCTGAAACCGCCGTGACGCAACAGATCCGGCTGACGTTGCTGATCAATCTGGCTCTGTGCGCCACAATCACGATCATTGTGCTGTTTCTCACCCAGTTGACCATTAGCCGTTATCAGCGCCGTCTTGAAGAGATGGCCCTGACCGACAAACTGACTAACATTGCCAACCGTCAGGCGATAGATCTCCATCTGGAACAAACCTTCAAGGAACAGCAGCGTGACGGCATTGCTTTCTCGTTGATCCTGTTCGACCTCGATAATTTCAAACAGATCAATGACACGCATGGCCATCTGGCTGGCGACCTCACTCTGGTCGAGGTGGCTCGCGCCACGCAGAAGCTGTTGCGCAGCTGTGATGTTTTCGGGCGCTGGGGGGGCGAAGAGTTCCTTATTATCCTCAAGCAATGCAGCCTTGAAGATGCCATGAAGCGCGCCGAATCCATCCGTCTGGCCATTCAGTCACTGCCCATTGAACACGACCAGCAGACGATCTACACCACGGCCAGTTTCGGCGTCGTCGATCATCTTGCCGATGATAATCGTGACTCGTTACTGAAGCGAGTTGATCAGGCTCTGTACATTGCCAAACACAACGGCAAGAACCGCAGCGAAAAACTGGCGGCACTGTAATTCACGACCGGCTATCATCCTGCGCAGCAAGAAACCGCACCCGTCGCCCGACCGTTTCTTTTTACGACAAGACGAAATCATTCTGGCCACCCGTAAGTGGAGCATTACCCCCCATCACGGTATCTTCTTACACGCCCTGACCTGACCAATAAAAAAGGCCCGCACTCAGTGCGGGCCTTTTTTCAGTTCAACGCTTCGTTCGACTTAATAGCGTCCGAACTCGTCATCATCCAGAGCAATGACATCTTTCGGCTCATTGCTGGCGCCTCCCCAGCCACTGTTTTGCGGTTGCGCTTTAGCAACCGGTCTCGCCATTGGCTTGGCAGCAGCAGGTGCTGAAAGTGCTGGCTGAGCCGCTCTCTTGACCGGAGCCTTCGGCATGCTCATGCGCTGCTGCGAGGAGTACAGGGTAAAGCCGGCCAGCATCTCCTGAAGCTGAGTTGCCTGTGCCGCCAACTGCTCTGAGGTTGCCGCGCACTGAATCGCATTTGCGGTATTCTGCTGGGTTACTTCGTCAATCTGACTCAGACCAATGCTCACCTGGGAAATACCCTGGGTCTGCTCATCAGAGGCCGATGCGATTTCACCAACCAGATCAGAAACCTTGGTAATGCCGACCACAATGCCATTGAGAGCATCTGCGGTACTTTCGGCAATCTGGGTTCCGTTCCCGGCTTTTTGTACGGCTCCTTCGATCAATTCAGCCGTCTCGCTGGCCGCTTTGGCACTCCGTGCCGCCAGGTTGCGCACTTCTTCAGCAACAACGGCGAAGCCTTTACCATGCTGACCCGCGCGGGCGGCCTCAACGGCAGCATTCAGGGCCAGCAAATTGGTCTGGAAGGCGATCTCGTCGATAACCTTGATAATCCGGGAAATGTTCTGGGCAGACTCATTGATCTCACCCATGGCATTGACCATCTCCTGCATCTGACTGTTGCCTTTTGACGCTGCGGTACACGCCTCGGCTGCCAGCTGATTGGCCTGAACGGCATTGTCAGCATTCTGCTTCGTACGCGACGCCATTTCGGCCATGGAACTGGTGATCTCTTCGAGAGAACTGGCCTGCTCCGTCGCGGCCTGAGACAGAGTCTGACTGGTATCGGAAATCTGATCCGCACCAGAGGAGATCTGGTCACCCGCCAACTGTACCTGTCCCATGCTGTCGTTGAGTGCGTCATTGGCCTGGGCCAAGGGGTGTTTGATCAGCCCCTGAGCCGCAAACGTAAAGTCACCCTGGGCCAGCTTGTTGAATGCCGTGAGAATCTCATGTTGCAGACTGTCGGCAAAGGCATCCATAGCCCGGCCCATACGCCCCATCTCATCGTTGTTTTCAAAGCGCAGTCGCTGGTCGAGTTTCCCCTCGCCCATGGCTTCGATCATGGCAACACTTTTACCCAGCGGACGAATCAGGTTGCCCATGACAAACAGGGTCAACAAGACCGCGTAGAGGATCAGTCCGCCAATTACGGCACTGCCACCTTTCCACAATGAAGCGGCCAGCTGCGCATCAGCGGCATCCAGCGATTGAATCACTTCAAAGGCACCATGAATCTCGCCCACCTGCCAGTTTTCCATGCGTGCCCCAGTGGGGTCGAGACCTTTATCATTGCCCCACATCTGAGCGGAAGTCGCCGGGTCACCGTGACACGCCAGACAGATTTCACTTAACACAACCGGGCGGAAATAACGCACCGCATTGAGGGATTCATCAATTTCGTAATATTCAGTCAACTTTTGCGCTTTAAGCGTTTTCAGCGCGCGTGCTTCCACTTGATCGGGCTCGTTCGCCGGGTTGCGCGGGCTGAATTTGGGCACCTTGAATTCGTAGCCACCTTCACGGGCCTTACGCATCGCCGCATTCCATGAAGAAACAACCGGAACTGCGGCAAACAGCTTATCAGCATGACCGCCATCGGCAAACTCACGCAGCATTTCCGGCGTAAAAACACTCTTCTGATAAAGATCCTCCATCCCTTCACGGGTGGATTCCACGGTCACCGTGATCGTCCGTGCCTTATCGACAAAGGTCTCAACGGCAGCACGCTTCTCCTGCATCACATAAGCGGCAAACAAACCACACAACAACAGGGTCGGCAGCAGAATACTGACACCGATAACTTTAATCTTGATGGACAGGTTCTTCATGAAAGAGGTCTCCGGGGCTAAAAGAATGAGGCGCCATTACTCTATACATCAT
>PKUE01000017.1 GCA_002869685.1 Desulfuromonas sp. | reverse complement strand
GGCGACCATTGATGTTTTGGCGCAGACGCAAGGTGATTTTGCCAATGCCACTGGTGTCATGATCATCGGTGCCACAAACCTGGATATCGATATTGCGGATTCTACTGTGGATACTTTTGCTCAAGCAGCCGGGGGAGAAGCCGAGGCCGTCGGTTTTAGTTTGGTTGGCTCAACCACGATCAGCAGTTTGGTGTTGGATCGCTCCTATATTTTGAGCTCCGCAGTCGCCACCGATAGCGATGCGTCTGTCGGCGAGGCCTATGCTGCCGGTTTGGTTATTGGTGTGGATACGGTCGCGGAGAATATTTCGTTGGTTGGTTCGCATCTCATGTCGAGTGCTCATGCTCAAACGGGCGAGGCGGTTTCTTATGGTGTCTTTGTCGAAGATTATTATGGCGGGACGCCGGAAGTGACCCTGAACCTTGATGCCCACTCCGGTATCCTTGCCGATTGGGCGGTGTACACCGCTGATGGTGTGGTTCACCTGAACAACAGCGGAACCCTTGCTGGCCGTTTGCTGGTCAGTGACCTGACCAACAATGTCGGGGGCCGTTTTATGCTTTTACTGGATAGTGATGACCTGCTGATTGGTGAGGACGGCGTCGGCTACTTTGAAGACGAGGATTTCTATTTCAGCGTAGCAGACCGTGCCGAGCTTGCTGACGGGACGACCTTTCTGGTTTATCCCTCTGATAATCTCGGTATTGTCTCTGAAGGAGATTCGACCTCCATCGCGTTGCTGTCTGCCGGTGAAGGAGACTGGACGTTGGAGAACCTGTCTCTGGAAACTCCCTTTGATACGCCGATGATCGGACTGGAATTAACTGAAAACGCCGCAGGAAATCAGCTGATAGCCACGGCAACCTTTTTGACCCCGGAGCAGGCCGGGCTTAGCGCCAACGCGACTGCGGCCTATGAAGCCGCTGTTGATGGCGGACTGTTTACCCCCACCAGTAGTCCGGAAGAATGGAGCCCGAACGTCAGCGGTGCCTTTGTCGCCGGAATGGCCCATACCCTGAGGGTCTCCAACATGAATATCGGCAACCGTCTTGGCATGCTCAGCGGTATGAACAGCGGTATGAACAGCGGTGATGAAATCGCCGCCAGTAACGGCATGTGGTTCAGCGCACGCTTTACCGATGCCGAGCAGGATCGCCGTGACGGTATTGAAGGCTTTGATGCCGACACCGACGCCTTGAGTTTCGGTTTTGACCGTGAATTTGACAATGTGATTCTCGGTTTTGCTTATACCCGCGGCAATACCGATGCCAAAGCCAATGACGACAGTGCCGACTTTGAGATGAGTGATAACCTGTTCAGCCTCTATGGTCATTACGATGGTGGTACATGGTACAGCGAAGCCGTTATCAGCGTTGGTTTCGGCAGCGTCGACAGTTTGCGTAGCGTTGGTTCTGACGACTACGCGGGAGATTACGACAGCACGAGTTACAGTGCTCTGGTTGAATCCGGCTGCAAAATCAGTGCGGCCGGTTGGGAGATTTATCCCTATCTGACCCTGGAATACTCCAGCAAAGACTACGACAGTTACACTGAAACCGGAGGGAGCCTGGCATTACATGTCCGCTCGAAAGACTATGAGGTGTTCACAGCTGGAGTCGGAGCCCGACTGCAGAAAGATTTCCAGCGCAGTTGGGGCATTGTCACTCCCGAAGTCTCCGGCCAACTTGCCTACGATGTGAAAAATGATCGCATTGTCAGTACGGCTAATTTTGTCGGTGGCACGACCTCCTTTGTCGCCAAAGGGATCGAACCCGCAGAGACCAGCTGGGATCTTGGCGGGGCTTTGACCATTGCCAGCCTCGGAGAGCAAAGTGTCAGCCTGCGTCTTGGTTATGACTATGCCGGGCGCCAGGACTTTGAAGCCCACAGCTTCACTGGTAAGGTACGATTTGAATTCTAGTTTTTGATCCGACAGTGTTTCAATGAAGCCCCGTCTTCCATTTCTGGTTGCGGGGCTTTGTTGTCTTGTTCAAATTATAGCAGTGAGGGTGGGCGATTTTACGATGTGTAAACTACATGGAAAAGCCTTTTTGAATTCGATTGTTATGTCAACGTTGTTAATACCACGCGTGTCTCACCACTGCGGCAGATGACACGAAAACACTTCATGGTCTCGTTGTTCATTGTGGTTGCCAGGATCGAGTGACGGAGGCAGAAGATGAGGCGGTCAGGAATGGACGGGTGGCGCACTACATGCTGCGGCTGTTTCTGCCAACTCACTGGGACAGGAACAGGCTGTCGTGTCCGCGGCCTGCGGTCAGGTCAATCGCCAGATCATCAAGTCTGAAGGATTTTTCGGAAAAATGGTGAGACCACTGAGCCATGTCTGTTCACGATTTTTTCAAGGTCTAAGCTCACACTGAAGAGAGTAATGATTTGCAAGTGTATTGGATTGAACGAGAAGGGACAATTGTTTCTTTTTGCATGGTTACCAATATGGTTATTAATTGTAACGTTTTGTCACATTTGATGCAGATTTTTTAATAAGATCGCTGAAACTTTGTTGAAGTTTGCTTAGCTTTTTGCTCTTATGGATTAATCGTGAACTATTGTTCATGTAGCTTATGACTATTGTTGAGTTAAAGGGAGGCTTCATGGTTTCAGTAAGAGGGAAGTGGAGGGGGTGTTGTGCCCTTGTGGTGGCGCTAAGTCTGATGGGGGTCTGTACAGGCTGGGCCGTTGGTTATGGTGAATTTGCCGGATATTATTACGGCAGCAACAGTTATGTGACGGTGCTTGGTGAAGAGCTTACCAGCCCGGAATTGACGCTGGATGGTGTGTCGATTGATGTTGACATGACTTTGCTGGAGGAATTTGATCAGATCGGCAGCGGTATTTGGATGGAATATGATCTTGACCAGATCGATCTGGTGGATGCATCGGTTGCATTGACAGGGTCCACCCTGTCTTTGAACGTGGACACCGAAGAGACGTTTTTTGCATTAAATGGGATTGCTCTCGATTCGTTTGATGAATCATACGTTACGCTTGATGCTTCTGCTGTCAATATTACCTTGGCAACGGTGCAAGATGCTTCAGGTGTTGGTATTGAGATGGTGCAGACCCTGTCGCCGGAAACCGCTGCGGTCACATTGGATAATGGCAGCGTTATTCAGGTTGCAGTCACTGCAGACAATAGTGCTGCTGAAGGTGTTTATGACGCCCAAGCCTCTGCCCTCGGTGTGGTATTTGCCGATGACGTTCACGATAGTCTCAGCCTCGAGAATGGTTCAGGGATTACTGCCGATGCCCAGGCAACTGCCGTAGGCGCATTGGGCGACAGTGTTTCCGCCGGGGCAACAAGTTACGGTGTCTATTCGGATTATGCAGACATTGTGGATATTACCCTGAAGAATGAATCCTATATTCAGGCGTCATCAACCGCTGAAGTTGGCGGAGAGGCAATTGATGGCTACACAGGTGCGACGTCCCATGCCATTTATGTTGATCCTGACTACGAGGATAGCCAAGTTACTCTGACAATGGAAAGTGGTTCGTCGTTGTCGGCTGAGGCCGTTTCCGGAGACGGCTACGCTGAAGCCATGGTTTTGGAAGTCGATGATTCGGCAATTTGCCAGCTTGATATCAGTGATTCGTCGATGACAGCCAGCGCCATTGCGACAAGCTATGCTGATGTGTTTGGCGTTAAATTTTACGGTTACAGTGATGTCACAGCGACTCTGGTTAACAGTTCAATAGAGGTCGAAGCGATCAGCAGTGAGGAAGATGCCGATGCTCGTGGTTTTCAAACGGGAGGGTATTCCAATGTTGCCTTGTCTCTGGACGGGTCAACCATTGATGCTTTAGCGTCGGCTGTAGACGGATATGCCGATACCTGGGGAGTGCGGATCCATCCCGGATCGATTTCCACGGTTTCATTGACCAATGGCTCCGTAGTTACAGCAGAAGCTATTGCTCTTTATGATGCTGAAGCCCGCGGTATGGATGTCGGTCAGGAAGAGGACCCGGCAAGTATCGATCTTGAAGTTGCTTCAGGTTCAACCCTGGAGGCTATTGCTCAATCGTCTGAGAGTTATGCCGAAGCTCGGGCTTTTTACTCGCGTGGCTATGTTGATGTCAATATTGATGCAAGTAGCGCGACATTCCATGCCAAAGCCGTATCAGGATCTGCCGACGTTGAAGGTAATGGCGCCGAGGCGTATGGTCTTTATATCAGTGGTGGTACAGATCTCGATCTCGATCTTACAGAAGGTTCCGTTGTGATGGCTTCATCTGAAGCGGCTGGCGATGATGCTCTGGCTGTTGGTGTCAGCATTCATGGCTACACAACGGTCAACAGTCTGACCTTGGATCAGTCCGTGATCTTTGCCAGTGCCATGGCATCCGATGTTGGTGAATATGTTGGCGATGCTTATGCTGTTGGGATCACTGTTGATGGTACCGATGCCATTGCAGAAAATATTGCCTTGAACAACGGTTCGGCCATTATTGCCGCGGCATCAGCTCAAAGTGGCGATGCCGCATCGTTTGGCATTATGGTTGGTGATTATGATGATGGCCCAACGGTGGGTGTCAGCATTGATGGAACGTCTGGCATTCTTGCCGACTGGGCGGTTTGGGCCGATAGTGATTGTGTTGTCAGCGTGGAGAACAGCGGACTTATTGGCGGGCGCCTCGTTGTTACGGAACTGAGTAATAGTAGCACAGGTGTTCTTGGTTCCATCTTTGGCAGTGATGATGTTGTCGTCGGTGAAGACGGAATCGGGTATTTTGAATACGAGGATTTCTACTTTACGGCAGGAACTGCCCAACTGGCCGATGGCACAGCATTTTTTGTCAACGCGACAGACGATCTTGGTCTTGTCAGCGAAGGTGACTCGGCGAGCTATGCCCTGTTAGTTGGCGGAGAAGGCAGTGCTTGGACCCAGGACCAGATGGTTCTGACCAGCAACGCCTCTTCTTCCATGCTGGGGTTAAGTTGGGATGAGCGCTCTGTTGAAGGTGAAAGCCTTATTTTGACCGCGACGTTCCTGAGCCCGGAGGAGGCTGGGTTGTCGGACAACGGTACTGCAGCTTATGAGGCCGCTACCGACGCAGGGTTGTTCACTTTTGCAACGGATCCGGAAGAATGGGTTCCCAATGTCAGTGGTGCCTTTGTTGCCGGTATGACTCAGACTTTGATGATTGGTAATCACAACGTTGGTAATCGTGTCGGTCAATTGCTGGGGCTTAACAGCGGTGATGATATTGTTGCCGATAACGGGATGTGGTTCAGCGCTCGCTTTACCGACGCCGATCAAGATCGCCGTGATGGGATCGAGGGTTTTGATGCGGATACCAGCGGTTTGAGTATTGGCTATGACCGTGAATTCGGCAATGTGATTCTTGGTGTTGCCTATACACGCGGCAATACTGATGCCAAGGCAAATGATCATAGTGCCAAGTTTGATATGAAAGATAACCTGTTCAGCCTGTATGGTAGCTACGATGCAGGTAAGTGGTACAGTGAACTTGTTTTGAGTTATGGCTTTGGCAATGTTGACAGCGTCCGTTACCTGGGCGGGGATGCCTATGTAGCCGATTACGACAGCGAGAGCTACAACGCGCGGCTTGAAAGTGGTTGTGTGCTGGATGTTGCCGGTTGGTCGGTTCAACCCTTATTGGCCATGGAATATTCCAGCAAGGATTACGACAGCTACACGGAATCTGGCGGCAGTCTGGCCCTGCATGTTGCCTCCGATGATTACCAAGTGTTTAATGTTGGTGGTGGCGCCCGGATTGAAAAAGAGATCCAACGAAGCTGGGGACAGATCACACCGGAAGTCAGCGGTATGGTCTATTACGATCTTGAAAATGACCGGATTGTCAGTACGGCAAGCTTCGTCGGTGGCAGCACTTCTTTTGTTGCTCGTGGTATTGAGCCCTCTGAGACAAGCTGGGAGCTGGGTGCGGCAATTACGCTGACCTCGCTCGGTGAGCAGAACTGTAGCCTGCGTCTGGGTTATGATTACAGCGGACGGCAGGATTTCGATGCGCATAGCTTCACTGGGAAAGTACGCTTCAAGTTTTAACAATGCGTGTAACTAAGTAACGGCAAAGCCCCGCCATGAAAATCATGGCGGGGCTTTGTTGTCTGCAGAGATGTGGAGTTGAAATGAAGAGTGATTCCCCTCATCACGACCCTGCCGGGTACATTGTTGGTGGGGCATGGCTGATGCTTTTTGCTGGCATGTTGATCTGGTGGCCGCATGGATATGTGTGGCTGACTTATGAGGACTGCTTGGTTGAATGGGCGCAGGCGCTATATTGTCTGACGGCATTGATGTTGTTTGTTGTGTTGGTGCGAAGAGGCCCGGCTGGGCGAAAATTCTACCTGCTTATGGCCGTTGGTTGTGTCTATCTTTTGGGAGAGGAACTTTCCTGGGGCCAGCGGTTGCTGGGGTTTGAGGTTCCAGAACTGTTCATACGGGGGAATTTACAGCAGGAAACCAATCTGCACAATTTTCTGATTGGGCCGTATGGCACGTTGATCAAACATGTCAGTCAATGGGGGCTGGCAATATTGTTCGGTTGTTGTGGCGTGGTTATTCTGTTTTTTCGACCGGATGGGAACAGGAAAGAAATTTATAGGCTCATTCCTTATTGGCCAGCACGATATCTTGGTTTTTATCTTTTGGCTTCGGCGGTATTGGAATTAGAGCCGTGGGCAATGAACGAGTCAGAGTGGGCCGAGACGCTTATATATTTCTCGCTGGTTTCTTACGCACTGTATTGTTACCGGCGTGGTCGCGAGGTGCGTGGCCAGAGCGTTATGTTGATGTTTGTCGGGCTGGCCCTGGCGGGCATGATCTGTGCGGCTATGCTGGCCCGGCCTGTAATGGCGGGTCCTGTTCTGCAACGGCTTGAGAATGGCAAGCGCTTGTTTGTAGAGCGTTACCAACAGAAGGGATGGCTGTTGCAGAGTGATCAGTTGTTGGACTCTCTGCTGGATACAGGGGCTGATAAGGCCTGGGTCCTTCGCGCTCAGGCGAAGAATCAACGATTACGCGAACCCGCAACGGAGCGTTGGAAACAGATCTTGCAGCGGGCGGTTGATTACGACCTTGAACAGCTCAGAAAATCACCACAACAGGTTTCACGGCGACTTTCTCTGTTTGAAGATTATGCTCAATTAGGGCAACGGCAGCATGCCGAAAAGACTCTTGCTGAGGCGGTTGAAAGTGCCCGCGTCGCCGTAGAGAATTGCCCTGAGAGTGGAGAGTCGTGGTATTGGCTGGGGCAAATTTATGTGCTAGTCGGCAAGAGGACGGAGGCCATGCAGTGTTTTGAACGGGCTGCTATGATCGATCCCCAACAGTCGGCTTATCGTCAGATAATCTATTCACTCTCTCATGGTTCTAACGGCATAGAGTGAGCTGTTTGCGCCTGCCCGAAGTGAAGGGCAGGCGCGTGATGCCATTAATGGCCTCTTTGGATGACGACCTGTTCGGCGGCCATCATGATCTGATAGGCCGAAGGTGAGGCGGTCAGCAACGGATGGGTGGCGTACTGCATCGTGGCCAGCTGTTCAGCAGTCAAACCCGCCTGGGTTGCAACGGCGAGGATGTTGACAATCTCGGCCGTGGCGTCGGTGCCGCGGATGTGGCCACCGACGAGAACCCCATCCTCACGGCGGAAGTGAAGAATGGCCTTCATATCAGGAATACCGCCGGGCAAATGAGCCGGATGGCGGTTTGGCCCTGCTGCTGCACCGGTGAGGATTTCAATCCCCTGTTGTTTTGCAGCGTGACTGGTGAAGCCGACCGAACCGATGCAGATGGAACCGACGACGGTAGCGAAGGCTCCGACGGCTCCGGCGGTGGTGCGCTGCAGGCCGAACAGATTACTGGCGGCAATCATCCCTTCGGTGCAGGCGGTGGAACCCAGCCGAACCGATGACGGCTGTTTGGTCAACGGCGAAAATTTGCTGGCACAGTCTCCGGCGGCAAAAATGTCTTTACCGCTGGTCTGCATCCATTCATCAACAAGGATGCCGTCACGTGCATTACACTCCAGGCCGATCTGCCTGGCCAGGTCAATGTTCGGTGTTGCACCCAGTCCGATCAGAACGAGGTCCGCCTCAATCACATCACCGTTGGCCAGACGCACGGCTTTGACACTGTCGTCGCCTTCGAGGGCTTCCACCCGGCTGCCGGTCTTGATGGTAATGCCGGCGTTGCGCAGCTGGCTTTCAGCGTCGCGGCAGAATTCTTCCTCTACCGCCTGCATCAGGCAGTGAGGCAATGCCTCGACAATGGTCAGTTGGCGCGGGGTTTCGTCCATGCGTGCCAGTTGTTCTGTAACTTCAACACCGATAAAGCCACCGCCGACCACAACGATGTTGCGGGCTTGACGAAATGCTGTGAACAGCTGCTCCAGGTAATCCGGGTCTTTTCGGATGGCGTGGACGTTTTTCAGGTGAATGCCGGGCATTTGCGGCAGTAACGGTTTAGAACCAGTGGCCAGAATCAGCTTGCTGTAGCACACTTGTTCACCGTTTTGCAGGGTAATTGTTTTGCTGTCGGTATCGATGTCCTCGACATTCTGGTTAAGAATGGGAATGTTCATCTGTTCAAACATGCTGTCGGGAATGATGTTTTTCTCCACCGCTTTCATGGTGCCGAAAATGTACGGGATACCGCAGGGGACCACGGTGTTGCGCACATTGCGGATCACCAGCAGCCCCTTTTCGGGACTGCGCATTTTCAGATTGATGGCGGCGGTAAGGCCGGCCGCCGAGCCGCCGATAATAGCAATTTCCGGGGTCATCATAATAACTCGCTCCTGTTTTTTGATATAGAAAGAATATTCGTTGTGCAGCTTATATGAATAACCATATGTCGTCAAGGCGGATCGTTATCAGGGCAACAGTGGCGAAAAAGTGGGGAAAGTGAAGGTTGCAAGCGTTGGAGGGGATCGCTAAATCCTAACCACTTTGGTTAATTAACCGGGTTGCCAATCCGCTGTAGACGGGGTAAAGTTGCGCCCATGACTACGATAAATAACCACAATTCACAGAAGCCGTCAGTTGTTGCCCCGGAGCAGCTTGAAAAGTACTCTTCGGCCATCACGCTGTCGGACATGGAAATCTTCATTTACCCCGAACTGCTTTACAGCCTGGTGCTGGCGAATATCATGTCACCGGTGGTGTGGCAATGGCGAGACGATCCCTGGTTTGCCAAAATCGATTCAATGAATCCGTACCGGCGGATTCTGCGTCTGAAGCAATTCATCATGGATCACTACGATTTCAATCTTGATCTGGATACCTGGGGTTTGACTCACAAGGACACCGAACTGGCCCGGTTCAAAGATGTGATGGACCCGGAGATCATTGCGGACAGTAATGCGCTGTTTGGTTATACCGGTGATCGTTACTACTTTGACATGAATATCCGCAAGCATTTCGGTCTTGATAAATACGACAGTGAACTGATTCCGTATTGGAAGACTGAAACCGTTGAGGCGATGGATGCTTTTTGCCATCGTGAAGGGTATCGAAACGGTGCCGGCGAATGTGTTTCATTATCAACACTGTATGCGGCGGCCCTGTTTGTCGTGTGTAAAATTCCTCTGGAAGATATCTTTCTGATGGCAACCCCGCTGCATTCGCAGAATTTTGTCGATGTTAAAGGTGGCCTGATTACCAATAACCGCCGTATTGTTACCAAGAACATGTGGTTTAACGGTACCGAGTTGTCTTCACGTGCCCAACGGGCTCTGCGCAATGAGCAGGTGACCATGGTGGCGCACTGCACCGGTCATATCCATGCTGTCTATCCGGATGTCAGTATTGATCAAAAGGCGTATCAACGTTTCTCCGACAAGCTGGTACGCTACCTGAAAACCGAAATGGATCAGGAAATCCTGTGTAACTTTTTGCGCGAACACAGTTCGATGCAGAAATGTTTTCAGATTGGTCAGGAGCGTCATGGTAAGAAACGCTGGATTGCCGCGGAGAAAGTTTACAGTTATGAACATGGCAGCTCCTTTAAGGTCAGTGATCGCACTCGGGAAAAGCTCCTGGATGAGATTGATGCCTACGATTACTGTTCCCACCCTCTGGAGGGACGGATTGATCTGGAGCGATTTGAAACGTTTTTCAAAAAGAACCCGCGCATTGATCTGGACAAGGAAAAAATTCAGCGTGAATTGATCGCCGAGTTTAAATGTGCCGAGCAGAATGCCTGTCAGTTGATCGACAAACTGCGCGCGTTTATTCAGATTGATCCCCGCCTGCCGATCTATGATGAAAAGCCCCAGAAGGTTGTCATTGCCCCCATTGTGCTGACGGGTGAAATGAGCCGGGAACAGGTGATTGACAGCCTGGTCGGTATTCGTCACGACAACCCGATGGTTGATCTGGGCTTTTATGCTCTGCGCGATATGCGCTATTGTGACTGGCAGCCTTTTGTCAAAGCGGCGATGGAGCGAAACCCGGTAGCCGTGGTGGCAACGGAGGAACTCTCGGATGACGCGGTGATCCATTGTCTCGAGGGGATGGAGAACGAGTCGATCTATTCGGCAGGGCGCCTGGCGCAGCCGGATGAAGTATGGAACTTTCAGCGTGGTGATGGTGTCGAGCGGGCCCTGTGTCTGGCTGATATCTGGCGGGCACGCTACCCGCAGGCGAACATTGAACTCAATGTTCAGCCCGATGTGGCCATACTGACTCTGGATGATCATCGTCTCGAATGGCCTTCTGCTAAAGGGCTTGAACAGCATCTGAGCCTCTGATTCGTTACGAACGGGAGAGAAAAAGCTATACTTGAGCAGTTCGATCAACTATGTTGACGGCCTGCTCTTTTTCGTCTATGGTAGGCAAAGGTAAACCTTTAAGGTTATATTTAACGGGTCGGACACAATGGCGTGCCGTAGAGAGCGCTATTTTTTTATTTCAAGACTAAGGTGGCAAGTTTATGGAACGTATCTATCTTGATAACAATGCAACAACACTCGTTGATCCGGCAGTTCGCGAGGCGATGGATCCCTTTTATTGTCATATGTATGGCAACCCCAACTCCCTGCACTCTTACGGTATTGAAGTGCGACCCTATCTTCATCAGGCGATGGAGCAGATGTACTCGGCACTCAATGCGGGTGACGACGATGATATCATCATCAATTCCTGTGCCACCGAGGGGAACAACACGGTGATCATGGGGATGTACTTCAGCCTGCTCAAGGAAACGCGCAAAAAGCGGATTGTCACGACGCAACTCGAGCATCCCTGTATCCGTGAGGCCTGTCGTTTTTTGGAAACCCAAGGGGTTAAGGTGACCTATCTGGCACCGGATCGCCAGGGGCTGATTACTCCGGAAATGGTCAAAGAGGTGATCAGCGACAAAACAGCGCTGGTGTCGGTCATGTGGGCCAACAACGAAACCGGCCTGATTCTGCCGGTAAAAGAGATTGCTGAAATCTGTAAGGAAAAAGGGGTCTACTTCCATACGGATGCGGTTCAGGCTATTGGCAAATGTAAGGTCGATCTGCAGGATGTCCCGGCAGATTTTCTGACCTTCAGTGCGCATAAATTCCATGGCCCCAAAGGTGCTGGTGGCCTGTTTGTCCGCAAGGGCGCCATGTTGCCGCCGTTGCTGCATGGCGGTGAGCAAATGGGCGGCCATCGTGCCGGGACTGTGGATGTGGCAGGTATGGTCGGCATGGGCAAGGCGATGGAGCTGGCTGTCGACAGCCTGGGCTACGAGAATTCCCATGTACGTCGTCTGCGTGACAAACTGGAGGACGCTCTGCTGAAAATCGATGATGTTCTGGTAGTCGGTGATCGCAACCTGCGCACACCCAACACGGTTTATGTCAGTATCCGTGGTGTCGAGGGGGAAGCGATGATCTGGGATCTGAATCAGAACGGCATCGCCGCATCGACCGGAAGCGCTTGTGCTTCCGAATCACTTGAAGCCAGTCCGATTTTGACTGCCATTGGCGCAGATAAAGAACTTGCACATACCGGCGTGCGTTTCAGCCTGTCACGCTTTACGACGGAAAAAGAGATCGATTTTACCATTGAGGTGGTAAATAAAGCCGTGGTTCGTTTGCGTCAATTGTCGACATCATATTAAAAAAAACGGCGCAAGCCGGTGGTATAGGAGTTTGACTTATGGGTAAGAATGATCTGATTGGTGGCTCGCTCTGGGAGCAGTATTCGCAAAAAGTTTCAGACCGGATGAACAATCCGCGCCATTTCGGTGAGTTGACCGAAGAGGATGCCAAGCGTCTGGGGGGGCGTCTGGTCATTGCCAACGAAGGGGCCGAATCCTGTGGTGACACGGTGCGCCTGTTCTGGATTGTTGGCGATGAAGACGAAGTGATCAAGGCGGCGAAATTCAAGTCATTTGGTTGCGGCACCGCCATTGCCTCCACCGATATGATGGCTGAGATGTGTATCGGCAAAACGGTTGAAGAAGCCACAAAAATCACCAACCTTGATGTTGAGATGGCTCTGCGCGATACGGAAGATCAGGCCGCGGTGCCGCCACAGAAAATGCACTGTAGCGTCATGGCCTACGAAGTTATTAAGCAGGCAACGGCCATCTATCGCAATGTTGATGTTGCGACATTACAGGAAAAAGATATTGTCTGTGAATGTGCCCGGGTGTCACTGCAGATGGTCGAGGATGCGATTCGGATTAACGATCTGCATACCGTCGAGGAGATTGCCGATTACACCAAAGCCGGTGCGTTTTGCAAATCATGTGTTGAGCCGGGTGGTCATGAAAAACGTGACCTGTATCTGGTCGATATCCTGGCACGGGTTCGTGCAGAAATGGAAGCGGAGCGCAACCCGGAAGGGGCCAAAGTGGATGATTTCGTGAACTTGTCCATCGTCAAACAGATCAAGGAGATTGAGGCTGTGCTTGATCGTCACGTGCGTCCTGCATTGGCGGGTGATGGTGGCGGAATTGAGCTTGATGACGTTCAGCCGGGTGAAAACGACGATCATGTTTATGTGCACATTCAATACAAAGGGGCCTGTAAAGGCTGTGCCGGAAGTGTTGCCGGTACGCTGGGCTTTGTTCAAACAATGCTCCAAGATCATCTCAGCGACAAAATTCGTGTGATTGTCGCCTGATAGATATTAGAGCTGCGAGAGGATTGAAAAAGGCGTGGGTTTTCCCACGCCTTTTTTTATGGGGGATTTGCCCAGACAGTGTTGGATGTCCCCCACATGAAACAAGGCGTAAGATTAGAGAAGGATCTGTGTGGCGAATCATTTAAAGTAATCCCTGTGAAATCAGATGGATAGGTCGTTATCTGCTGGTGCCCTAATAATTTCCTAAAAATTGGCCCACGTTTTGCTAAAACCTGTTAACACTCTGATTGATGTGCGTTTGATGGTTGAGGGTTGTATGCGTGGCATTGTGATTTTATGTCTTTTGTTGATGGGGGCCGATACAGTCTGGGGGATGGTGTCTGGACCTTGTTCAAACTGTCATACTATGCATAACAGCCAAAATGGCTCGGCGGTTGATTCCGATGGACCGTCGAGCCATTTACTCACCACCAGTTGCGTGGGGTGTCACAGCCACGCTACAGATACCATTGTTGTGGTGGGCGAAACGCGCATTCCGATTGTTTTTACCCACAGTAAACCGACTTACCCGGCAACGGGTTCTCCAACGTCCACTTTGGCTGGTGGCAATTTCTTCTGGGTGTCTCAGGAAGGTGGGGATGCCTATGGCCACAATGTGTATGGAATTTCCGGGCAGGATAATGACCTGGCAACAGCACCAGGAACCTCCTTGGGTGCCAGTGGTGGCGGTGCCGGGGGGTGTGCCGATTGTCATGCAACGCTGGCCAGCAGTAATCCGGTAAGTGGCTGCACCGGTTGTCATGTGCCGAAGCATCATGCGGACGATTGTCAGGAAATTGTCGATGGCGCTGGGGGCTGGTATCGCTTTCTTGGCGAAAACGTTGCCATGGTTGGTGATAGCGGAACCTATGGGGTTACCGGGATTGAAGATGAGAACTGGGAACAGAATCCGTCATCAAATCAACACAATACCTATATGGGCACCACTGAGCCCTATGTGAAAAGTGTCAACTCCTACATGCGAACAGAGTCGATTGGGCAGTTTTGTGCGGGGTGTCACGGCAATTTTCATCACGCTATGAATGAAGAGTCCACCGATTTGAGTGGCGCCTGGATTCGCCATCCGTCCGATGTGGTTCTCCCCGTCGATGGGGAATATCAGTATTACAAAACCTATAATCCACTGGTCCCTGTGGCCAAAACCTCTTTGACCGGGCAAAAAAACAGCGCAACGGTGACGCCGGGCAGTGACGTGGTGACCTGCATTTCCTGCCATCGCCCACATGGATCACCTTATCCGGATATGTTGCGTTGGGATTATTCAGAAATGGTCGCGGGTGGCGGTGGCAACAGCAGTGGCTGTTTTGTTTGCCACAGTTCGAAAGACGACTGAATAAAAATTGTGACAATAAAATGAAGATCATGGGGGGAGAAGCGTTGCTTCTTCCCCCTTTTTTATGTCCGATGACCATCGGTTGACTTGGCTGGGGGGGCGTATTATCATGCCGTCACGCAATTTTGCCCAAAAGAAAGGAGCTGTTGTTATGGCCCTGTTGAAAATATATCACTATCCCGATTCTGTCCTGTCCGGCATATCAAAGCCAATTGATGAAATTGACGATGAAGTCAGACAGCTGGCAGAGGATATGGTCGAGACCATGTATGCTGCTCCCGGTGTCGGGCTGGCGGCGCCCCAGGTGGGGATTCTGCGCCGTCTGATTGTCTTGGACTGCGGCTCTGAGGAGGAGCCGGAGTTGATCAAGGCAGCAAATCCCGAGATCCTGGAGCGAGACGGGGAATGCCTCGAAGAGGAAGGCTGTCTCTCGGTACCTGGTTTTTATGCCCGGATTAAACGCAGTTCGTGGGTAAAAGTACGTTATCAGGATATGGACGGAACTGTCGTTGAACGGGAAGCCGAGGGCTTGTTGGCGATCTGTTTTCAACATGAAATTGACCACCTCGACGGCAAACTGTTTGTTGATCGGCTGTCGTCGCTGAAAAAAGGGATGTTCCGTAAGAAATATCCGAAAATCCTTGAACAACAGCAGGAGCAGTTGTGATTAACATTCGAACCATTCGCACCGTATTCATGGGGACTCCCGACTTTGCTCTCTCGACATTGCAGGGCTTGATTGATTCGGGAGTCCAGCTTGTTGGCGTCTATACCCAGCCTGATCGTCCGAAGGGACGGGGCAAGAAGCTCGCTGCACCGCCAGTTAAAGAGCTGGCGCTGGAGCATAATATCCCGGTTTTCCAGCCGCAGAAACTGCGCCAGGAAGAGGCGGTCAAGCAGTTGCGTGCTCTTGCTCCGGATCTTATCGTGGTGGTGGCTTATGGGCAGATCTTGCCGCAGTCCGTTCTTGATATTCCCAAATACGGCTGTATTAATGTGCATGCGTCGTTGCTGCCCCGTCACCGTGGTGCGGCCCCGATTAACAAGGCCATTATCGATGGTGATCCGATGACCGGAGTGACCACCATGATGATGGATATCGGACTGGATACCGGCGATATGCTGGTGAAAAAATCTTTGACGATCCATCCCGATGAAACCGCAGGTCAGCTTCACGATCGTTTGGCTCCCCTTGGCCGCGAAGCCATGGAGGAAACCCTGGCGCGTTTGTGTGCCGGAACGCTGGTACGTGAGAAGCAGGACGACAACCTGAGTACCTATGCATCCATGATGAAAAAAGAAGATGGCCTGATCGACTGGAACAGTCCTGCGCAACGGATTCACAATCTGGTGCGTGGTCTTGATCCCTGGCCGAGTGCCTATACGCTGCTCGATGGTCAGACGCTTAAGGTGGCAAAGACCTGTTGTGTCGAGGGACAAGGGGAGCCGGGCCAAGTTCTGGAGGCCGAAGGCGGTCGGGTGGTTGTGGCCTGTGGGCAGGGTGCGTTGCAGTTGGGAGCGTTACAGTTGCCGGGTAAAAAAATGCTCAGTGCCGCCGATTTTCTGCGTGGCCGCGGGTTGGAAACAGGAACCCTGCTTGGCCGTTGAGGGTGAGCCGGTTATTTGCACAGTTTGTTTCCGGGGACATCTCCCTTGAAAAGCCCTTCAGGGATGGTTAGATTGTCGCTCAAATGGGGCGTTTGGCGCCGTAGCAACTAACCGGACCTACAAAAAAGAGGAAATAATGCTGAACAATTTGAAGACCGTTGGCCTGATGGCCTTATTGACCATCATCCTGATGGTGATTGGTGGTGCAATCGGCGGCCGTGGCGGTGCCATTGTGGCACTGGTTCTGGCGGGAGTGATGAATATCGGTTCCTATTGGTTTTCCGATAAAATCGTCATTCGGATGTATAAAGGACAGGAAGTAACCAGCGGCATGCTTTACGATGTCGTACGTGAACTGTGTGAACGCAATAACCTGATTATGCCGCGGGTTTACATGATTCCTCAGGACACCCCGAACGCTTTTGCGACCGGACGAAATCCGCAACATGCGGTTGTTGCCGCGACCCAGGGGATTGTTCATCTGCTCAGTCGTGACGAGTTGATGGGAGTCATGGCCCATGAACTCAGCCATGTGCGTCATCGCGATATTCTCATCGGTTCCGTTGCAGCAACTATTGCCGGAGCCATTTCCTACTTGGCTCAGATGGGGCAATGGGCCATGCTGTTCGGCATGGGAGGCAATGACGATGAAGATGGTGGTGGCAATATGTTCGTCATGTTGATCACCATGATTTTTGCACCGATGGCCGCCATGCTGGTGCAGATGGCGGTATCCCGCTCGCGTGAATATGCTGCTGATCGTGGCGGCGCAGAACTGTGCGGAAATCCACACTATCTGGCCAGCGCTCTGCGCAAACTGGAGATGGCGAACCATCAGCGGCCCATGCATGATGTCAATGATGCCACGGCACATATGTTTATTGTCAACCCGCTGAGTGGCAAAGGGTTGCAGAGCCTGTTTTCAACCCATCCTCCCATGGAGGAACGGGTAAAACGTCTGGAAGAGATGGCTTGACCGGAGACTGCACATTCTGTGCAGAGGTGTTTGATAAAGGTTGCGGGGGTATGCCGACTAGCATACCCCCGCTTTGTTGTTCGAGGTTTGTGTGACCGACTCCCATAACGGATTTCAAAAAGATGCCCGGCGAATTGCCTATGATGTGCTGTGCCGTGTCGAAGAAGGAGGCTATTCGGATCTGGTGCTGGATGCCGCATTGAAGGCTGTGCCAGCCCTGGACCCGCGCGACCGGGCCTTGGCGACAGAGTTGGTCTACGGTGTGCTGCGACGACGTGGCAGCCTGGACTTTATTCTCAAGGCATACAGTCGACAGCCGCTGAAAAAACTGCAGCCCGCCGTATTGTGTCTGCTGCGGATGGGGACCTATCAGCTACGTTATCTGGATCGTATTCCGGACCGCGCTGTTGTGCACAGTATGGTCGAGTTGGCCCGCCGCTGTGGCCTCGACCGTGTCAGCGGTCTGGTTAACGGGGTGTTGCGGACGATGTTGCGTGAGCCCGAGCGTGTCGTGTGGCCGCACCCGGAGCGAGATCCGCTTGGCTGGATGGAACACGGATTGTCAATGCCACGCTGGTTGACTCAGCGATGGCTGGCGGACTATGGTGTTGCCGAAGCTCTGGCTCTGGCTGAGACGCAATTGACTTCGGCGCCGGTGACGGTGCGGGTGAACACATTGAGAATAGACCGGCAGACGTTTCTTGACCACCTTGCGGAACAGGGAATTGAGGCTGAGCCAACGCGTTTTGCTCCTGAAGGGGTTGTTTTGCCTGCTGCCGGCGACTTGCAACGCCTTCCCGGGCGTGACCAGGGCTGGTATCAGGTGCAGGATGAAGCCAGTATGCTCATTGCCCATCTGCTGTCTGCCAAGGCTGGAGACCGGATTCTCGATGTGTGTGCGGCCCCTGGCGGGAAGACGACGCATGTAGCGGCTCTGACAGAAAACCGGTCTGAAATTGTTGCTCTGGATCTGCATGCGCAACGGCTGGAATTGCTTTCCGAAGGGGCGCGGCGTTTGGGATGTGAGCGGATTGATGTGCGCCCATGCGATATGAGCAAGGCATGCTCATTTCTTGAACCGCACAGTTTCCAACGGGTTCTGGTCGATGCCCCCTGTAGTGGGTTGGGTGTTCTGCGTCGTAACCCCGAATCGCGCTGGCGGCGCCAGGAGGGGGATATCCGCACGTTGGCCCATCAACAGCAAAAAATTCTCCATCATGCCAGCACTCTGGTTGCTCCCGGAGGGATGCTCCTCTATTCTTTGTGCACCACAACAAAGGAAGAGTCGCAGGATGTGGTCGCTGACTTTTTACAACGGCATCCGATGTTCACTCCCATCGACCTGTCCAGCCTGGTTGCTGAAGCGTGGCAGCCGTTGTTTGATGACAAAGGGCAGTTGGTCACCCGGACCGGGGTCCATGATCAGATGGATTGTTTTTTTGCTGTCGGTTTTTACTGTCAGCCGGAGTGCTCATTTTAGGTTAATTTTCCGGCAGGAAAGTGCTGCCGATGTTTTTTGAACACGCTACGTATTGACTCCCGTGATGGGAAGGAGCTGAACCATGATCAAGATTTCCCCCTCAATCCTCTCTGCCGATTTCGCCCGCCTCGGGGCGGAGATCCGTACCGTCGAACAGGCGGGTGCCGATTATATCCATGTTGATGTGATGGACGGCCATTTCGTTCCCAATATCACCATCGGTGCCCCCGTGGTTCAGTCGCTGCGAGACGTTACCGCATTGCCGCTGGATGTGCATCTGATGATTGAAAATCCTGATCTGTATATTCCTGATTTCGCCAAGGCCGGTTCCGACATTATCACCGTACACCAGGAAGCTGTCCCCCATCTGCATCGCACCGTCCAGCTGATTCACAGTCTCGGTAAAAAAGCCGGTGTTTCCATCAATCCGGCAACGCCGGTCAACACGTTGGAGGTTATCCTCGCCGAAGTGGATCTGGTTCTGGTGATGACCGTGAACCCCGGTTTTGGCGGGCAGAGTTTTATCCCGGCGACTTTGGATAAAATTCGCCAGCTGCGCGCGATGATTGATCGTAGTGGTCGTGCCATCGAGCTTGAAGTGGATGGTGGTGTCAAAGCGGATAATATCGGTGAGATCGCCGCGGCCGGTGCCGATGTGTTTGTGGCAGGCAGTGCGGTGTTTAATGCTCCCGATTACACTGCGGCCATCACGGCATTGCGTGACAATGTTGGTTAGGCGTGTTGATGGGAAACGCTGATTTTTTACAACGACTGCGGGAAGCGGTCATAGTCGGCGACGGCGCCATGGGGACCCAGCTGTACAGTCGAGGTGTGCCCGCCGACAGCTGTTTTGAGCGGCTCAATCTGATCCAGCCCGATCTGGTAGTGTCTGTTCATGAAGCCTATGTTCAAGCCGGAGCACAACTGCTGGAGACTAACACCTTTACGGCCAATGGGGTGCGCCTTGGCGGGGTTGGACTTGATCGGCAGGTGCGCCAGATCAACGAGTCTGGCGCCCGGCTGGCGCGTCAAGCCGTTGGCAGCAATGGGTGCTTTGTCGCCGGTTCGGTTGGTCCGTTGGGGCATCGGGATAGCGAAGAGAATCTGTCTGTTGACGATCAGAAGGCGTTGTTTCGGGAACAGATGACCGGCCTGGTCGATGGCGGCGTAGATCTGCTGTTGCTGGAAACCTTTGCCAGTCTGGCCGAGTTGCAGACCGCAGCGTGCGTTGCTGCCGAATTTGGTTTGCCCGTCGTTGCCCAGATGGCGTTTTTTGCCGAGGGGCGAACCCGTGAAGGTCTTGACGGAAAGGCTTTTGCCCGTGCCCTCGAAGGAACCGTCGATGTTATTGGAGCGAATTGCGGGGTAGGGCCCCACGAAATGCTGCAATTGGTTCGCCAGATGACAGGCGCGACGACAACACCCGTCTCCGCTTTTGCCAATTCGGGATTTCCCCAATATGTTAACGGGCGTCATGTCTATCTGGCTACGCCTGAATATTTTGCTGCGCGTGGTCTCGAAATGGTTGAAGCCGGCGCGGGGCTGGTTGGTGGTTGTTGTGGAACAACCCCGGAACATATTGCCGCTCTGACGGCGCTGATTCGTGGGGTAAAGCCGAGTCGTAGTGTCGTTCCTCTTCAGACGGAAGTTTCCAAGCCGACGCCTGTTCGTGTCGCAGAACCGCGGCGGATGACGGTGTCACCGTTGCTGGATCCGGCACGAAAAAGCGTGCCGGTTACTGTGGAGCTTGACCCGCCGCGCGGTCTGGACTGTTCGGTGACAATTGAACGTGCCAAACTGTTGGCACGTAGTGGTGTTGATGCCATTAATCTGGCTGAGAACCCGCTGGCGCGGATCAGAATGGGGAACCTGGCCCTGGCGGCAAAAATTCAGGATGCCACTGGCGTTCCAGTCATTGCCCATGTGACTTGTCGGGATCGGAACCTGATCGGTCTGCATTCCGATCTGATGGGAGCTCATTTGCTGGGGCTGCGCCATATCCTTGCCGTGACCGGAGACCCCGTTTCCGTTGGAGAAGCCAGTGGCGCAACCAGCGTGTTCGACCTTAATTCGGTGGGGTTGTTACAGTTACTCAGTGGTCTTAACCAGGGGCGCAATATGCTTGGTGCCGAACTGGGTGAAGGAACGTGTTTCTGTCTGGGGGGCGCCTTTAATCCCAATGTTGCGCAACTGGATGGTCAGGTGCGAAAGTTGAAAAAGAAATGGGCCGCCGGGGCCCAGTTTTTTCAGACGCAACCGGTTTATTCTGTGCAGGTTTTTCATCGTATGACCGAGGCTCTGACGGATGTTTCCGCACCGGTTTATCTGGGGCTATTGCCGTTGGTCAGTGAGCGAAATGCCGAATTTCTTCACAATGAGGTTCCGGGGATTGTCCTGCCTGATGAGGTGCGAAAACGGATGCGCGGGACAAGCGGTAAGTCCGGTGTCGACGCCGGGATGGCCATTGCGACAGATCTGATCCGAAACTGTGCCGCTCAGGCCGATGGATACTACATCATGCCCCCCTTCGGCAAGGTGGATATGGCAATTGAACTTATTGAAAATATAAGATCTATTTCTTCTACAGCCCCCTGACCTCGGTGTCGTGGTCGAGGGGCTTCCCTTCCAATGCTCTTTTCGAGTGAATCTGGCCGACGGCAGGCCGTCATCGGGTAAATTTATCCTTGATTTGCGACAGGCAATTGTGGTATTTAGCTGCATACTGTATACAAAATGTCAGTGGTGATTTACGACAAAAAGGGCGGCTAGTCGCTCTTTTTTGTGCGGAATAAGGGCTCTCTTGCTGGCGAGGGCATGGGTATAACAGGAGGTCATATTGTCTGATATAGTTTTTTCCAGCTGGGGAAGAAATGTCGTTGATAACCGTAACGGCGGTGATGCTGATTTAGCTTCTCTCAAGCTCAAGCTTCCCACAGAGTATCTGAACGGTAAAGTCGGTGCCTTCATGGGCTGGGATGGTGTCGTGCTTCTCGACGGCGAAACCGATGTCGTGGCGATGGCCGCTGAATACATGAAGCGGGTTCAGGAAAAACACTGCTGCGGTAAATGTACCCCGGGTAAAAAGGGGACACGCGTGATGCAGGACACACTGGCCCGGATTCTTCAGGGGCATGGTGAAGAGCGTGATCTCGAAATTCTGGAGAGTCTCAAGTCGCTGCTCGAAGGGTGCAAATGCACCTTGTGTATGACCTCGGCGATTCCAGTACTCGATACGATTCAGTATTTCCGTGATGATTACATGGCTTACATTCGCGGTGGTAAAAAACCGAAGCTGGCCGCCAGCTATCATGATAAGCTCACCGCTCCCTGTATGGACCGCTGCCCGGCCCATATCGATATTCCCGCCTACATTGAAGAGATCAAAAACTATCGTTTTGAAGAGTCTCTGTCGGTCATTCGTGAGCGCATGCCGATCGCAGCAGTTTGTGGTCGCGTATGTCCCCATCCGTGTGAGACCGCCTGTCGCCGAGCGCTGGTCGATGAGCCGGTCAGCATCATGGTGATGAAGCGTGTCGCTTCCGACCACGAATGGATGCACCACAAAACACCGCCGATGATTCCCAACGCCCCGACAGGTAAGAAAGTCATGGTCGTCGGAGCCGGTCCGGCGGGATTGACCTGTGCGTTCTATCTTGCTCTCCAGGGGCATAAAGTTAAAATTATCGACATGCTCTCAGAGCCGGGTGGTACGGTTGCAGTCGGTATCCCTGACTACCGGATGCCGCGTCCTCTGCTGCAGCGTGAAGCTGACGTTGTTGCCTCGCTTGGCGTTGAGATCGAGTACGGTGTCAAACTGGGTCGTGATATTTCCCTGAAGGAAATTAAAGAACAATACGATGCCGTTTTCCTTGGCACCGGCGCATTCAAGTCCAAGCCGATGGGTGTTGAAGGTGAGGATGCTGGCTATGAAGGATTCTCCGAAGGCGGTATCCACTATCTGCGTGCGGTTGCACTGGGGCAGGGGATGGTGACACCGAAGCGCGTTGTGGTTGTTGGTGGTGGTAATACCGCCATTGACTGTGTTCGCGTTGCACTGCGTGAAGGTGCTGAAGAGTCAATTCTGGTTTATCGTCGTACCCGTAACGAAATGCCGGCGGAGTCCTACGAAGTTGATGATGCTGAAGAGGAAAATGTACGTTTTGAGTTCCTCGTCAACCCGACCCGCCTGGTGACGGAAAATAATAAAATCACCGGTGTTGAAGTCATTAAGATGGCTCTGGGTGAGCCTGATGAATCCGGGCGTCGTCGTCCTCAACCTGTTGAAGGGTCAGAGTATGTCATCCCTTGTGACATGGTTATCCCGGCCATTGGTCAGGATCCGGATCTTAGCTATCTCGGCGATGCGGATTACGGCATTCAGCAGACCCGCTGGAACAGTATTGTCACCCATGGCGGGACCATGATGACAGATAACGAAGGCGTATTTGCCGGTGGTGACTGTGAATATGGTGCCATGACGGTTGTTCTGGCCGTAGGGCACGGTAAGCGGGCTGCCAGTGTCATGCACCGCTATCTGACGGATGGTCAGGCGGTTCTTGATGATGAAGAAGCTCTGGAAGATATCGTCAATCGCCTGGGTGTGTTTGACGACAACGAGCAGGTTCCCGTTCTTGGTGGCTTGCACCGTGAGCACCAGCCCAAGATCGATGGTGCCGAACGGGCAACCAACTACGGAGAGATTGAATTGGCCATGCCTGAAAGCCAGGCAGTGGTTGAAGCAGATCGTTGTTTACGTTGCTACCGGGTGGCGATGGTTGCCGTCGAAAAGTAGTCGATATCAGACTTGCCGATGAGCTGAAAACGGACACTAGCGTTAGGATTTTCATATGAGTCATAAAGGTGAAAAGTCAATGGTCAACCTCACAATCGATGGTCAGCAAGTTCAGGTAGAACAAGGCCAAACCATCATTGCTGCTGCAGAAAAACTTGGCATCAAGATCCCGACGATGTGCTACCTGAAAAAGGTATCCACAACCGGGGCCTGCCGGGTCTGCCTGGTTGATGTTGAAGGTGTGGGCGCTCCGGTTACTGCCTGTAATACCGTGGCAACCGAAGGGATTGTTGTTACGACGACCGGTGAGGAACTGGTTAAAAAACGTAAGGACATGATCCGCTTGATGCTGGTTAACCATCCTCTCGACTGCCCGGTTTGCGATGCAGCTGGTGAGTGTGATCTGCAGGATATCTGCTTTGAGCATGGTATCCTGGACCAGCCTTTTACCGCAGAGGACGTGGCCGCCGGAAAAATTACCGACTGGCCTTTAATTGAAAACGTTCCTTCACGCTGTGTTCTGTGCGAAAAATGTGTCAAAGTCGGTCATGAACTCACCGGCATTGGTGATTTCACGGTTGTCGAACGCGGTGATATGGCCTATATCGGCCGCAAGCCCGGCAATGATATCGATCCCTACATTGAAGGCAATGCTGTTGAGGTCTGTCCGGTTGGAGCCATGATCTCCAAGCCGTTTAAGCACTCTGCACGCAGCTGGACCCTCGACAAAGTTCCTTCCATCGGTTTTGCTGGTGGCAGCCTGGAGCAGGTTGATCTCAATGTAAAACAGGACAAACTGTTTCGCATTACCTCTCAGGATGATGCGACGATCAACAATGGCCTGCTTGGCTTTGATTCCAGTTTTGGTTATGGCTTTGTCAACTCGGACAAACGACTGCTCAGCGCTTCTGTAAACGGTGAAGAAGTTGCAATGGCAGAGGCTCTCAAGATAGTTGCAGCCAAAGCTGGCGAACTGGGTGGCTCAGCTGTTGCCGGACTTTCTTCAGCTCGATTGACTGTTGAAGAGAACTATCTGTTTCAAAAGCTGTTCCGCACCGCTTTCAAGAGTAACAATATTGATAGTGAAGCGCGTTTTGGGATGCTGCGTGCCTCAGAGACTCTCAACCAGGTTCTGGGCCTGCGTGGTGCAAGTGCCGCTGCCGAACAAATTGCCGGTGCTGATGCTGTGCTGGTATTTGGATCGGATATCACATCCGAGCAGCCGCAGATCAACTATCTGATCCAGAAAGCCTATCGTCAGAATGATGCCAGCTTGCTGGTGGCCAATATGCGTAAAGTACGCATTGCCAAAGAGTCCCATTGTTTCCTGAACTATGCTCCGGGCAGCGAGGTCGCTTTGGTTTCAGCGTTGACGAAGTTGATTGTCGACAATGGTCAGGCAGATGAAGCGTTCCTCAAGCAGTATGTCAAAAACAGTGCTGATGTTAAAAAAGCGTTGGCCAAGGTCGATGTGGCCAAGACAGCTGAGGCGTGTGGTGTTGATGCTGCGTTGATCGTTGAAGTGGCCGAAAGACTCGGCAGTGCTGAGAATGTTGCCATTGTCTTTGGCGGTGATGTAACAAAATCGGCGAATTGCGAAGAAACAGTCAAAGCTCTGGCAAATCTCGCAATGGTTAGCGGTGCTCTGGGTTGTGAAAGTGGTGGTCTGTACCCGGTTGATGAAAAGCCGAATATGCAGGGACTGCTTGATGCTGGTGTTGCTGCCGAATATCTGCCCGGTTATGTTGCCTGTACTGAAGCCGGTATGACTGCTCAGCAGATTCTTGAAGGCATTGAGTCCGGCGCTGTGAAGATGCTGTATGTTGCCGGGACCAATCCTCTGGTCAGTTATCCTGAAAGTGCACGCTGGAAAGCGGCATTGGAGAAAGTTGAATTGCTGGTTGTGCAGGATATCCTGGCTTCAGAATTGACGGAAATGGCCAATGTCGTTTTGCCTGCTGCTGCTTATTCTGAGAAATCAGGTACCTATATCGCGTGTGACCACCGTGCAGGTGTGCTGACAAAAGCCGTGGCTCCCAAAGGGGCGTCACAAAGCGACAAAGCGATTTTTGCCCAGCTGTTTGAAACAGTTACCGGGAAAACACAGACTTTGTGTAACGAAAAGATTCTGGCTGAAATGGCCGGTTCGTGTGAGCTGTTCAGCGCTGTTGGGTTGACCGGTAGTCGTTATCTGGCGAGCTGCAGTAAGAAGGCTTATGCTCCCGCCGCTGCTGCGCTGACGTTCTCGGATTGTGGCGATGGTGCTGCCGCGAATGGCTTGACTTTGATTGCTGGGAAAATGCACGCCCATACCGGCGTGACCTCGACCTATGCTGCAGGTGCTCTTGAAATTGCTCCTGAAGGATATATTGAGATCAGTAGCGGCGATGCCGACAACCTCGGGGTCAGTGATGGAGCGGTTGTCACGGTGAAATCAGCCCAGGGGACTGCTCAAGGCAAGGCACGTGTCAGCAGTTATCTCCCGCAAGGGGTGTTGTTTGCTCCGTACCATTTTGCTGAGCTCAACATCCAGCAAATTATGCCCGCTGGTGCAAACTATACCAGCGTGGAATTAACCAAATAGCGTGTCCTACCAAGACCACTAAAAAGCCCCGGTGCTTAGCATCGGGGCTTTTTTTATGGACTTAGATTGTGGTCAATGACCGCAAATATTAGTGCTCGTGATAATGCATTACCACCAACACACAACTGCCGTCGGCAATCACATTGATGCCATTTTTCTGACACAGATCGATCCCTTCATCACTCTGAGCTCCGGGTTGCATCCAGATGTTTTTGATCCCTTTGCTGATGGCCTGTTTGACCACTTCAGTGGTGATCTTCGGCGGGGTGATAATTGACAGGCTTTCAATGTTGTCAGGCAGGTCGCTCACGCTGGCAACGCAGGCAACGCCTTCAATCTCATCAGCGCGCGGGTTGATCGGGGTGACCGATTTATTGTTTTGCAGGTAACAACGCAGAACTTTGTTGCCATATTTGTCACGATTGGTTGATGCGCCAGCGACAGCAAAATGGCTGGCAGCTAGAAAAGTCTGAACGGCATCCATGGTTCCTCCTTGATGCAAAAAATTATAGCGCCTGGTCAATTGCAGCACGGGCCAATTCGTCGCACCGTTCATTCTCCTCGTGACCGGCATGCCCCTTGACCCATTTCCAAGTGACTTGGTGGATCGAAGCCGCTTTGTCCAAGCGCTCCCAAAGATCGCGATTGAGAACGTCTTTTTTTTGTGAATTCTTCCAGCCCTTCTTTTTCCAGCCGGTGATCCACTCTGTCATCCCTTTGTAGACATACTGAGAGTCCGTCGTCAAGGTGACATTGCAAGGTTTATTAAGAGATTCAAGGCCTATAATCGCGCCCAAAAGTTCCATGCGATTGTTAGTCGTATCAGGGTCATAGCCATTAAGCTCTTTGGTGTGCTGTCCGCAACGTAACAGGGTTCCATAGCCGCCGGGACCGGGATTGCCACGGCAGGCGCCATCGCTAAAAATTTCAACGTGAGGTCGTGTCATCATGGCTTCATTCTAGCAATCCGTCGGAGGGAGAGCCAGTAAAGTTTCGTGGTGGGAGCTGAATTAATGATGCTGAGACATAGTTGATGAGGATTTGTTGATGATATGTTAATGTTCTCTGCGGGCTTCTAATCCCATTATTGCAATCGCAAACAGAAACCTCATCCAACCCTCAATGCAGAGATCTGAGAGTGTGAGAGGGGTGGTGCGACGCTGTCCCAATTCTGATACTATCCAGAACAGGCAGTACCAGTACTGGCACTGATGGTGGTTCCGAGGTCCGGCCCGAGCAGGCTATAAAGAAAGAACGCAAGGTGATAAGTGTATGAAGAAGACTGATGAGAAAACCGTACTGCTAGTCGTCGATGATGATCCGATGGTGCAATTTCTGGCCGAAGAATCACTGCAGAGTTGCGGTTTCGAAATACATGTTGCCGGCAATGGTGAAGATGCCTTACGTCAGTTTCAAACTTGCCGTGCTCAACTGGTTTTGATGGATGTCATGATGCCGGGGATGAATGGCTTCGACTGTTGTCGAAAGCTGCGAGAAGTGCCGGGTGGTGAAAATGTTCCTGTGCTGTTAATGACGGGAATGGACGATGTCAATTCAATCGAGCAGGCTTATGAAGTAGGTGCGACAGATTTTGCAATTAAACCGATCAACTGGCTGATTTTGGAGCACCGAATTCGTTATGTATTGCGTGCCTGTGAATTGGTTAAGGACCTGCAACAGAGTGAGGCTCGGCTTGAACATGCTCAACGCATAGCACAGCTTGGGAGTTGGGAATATACTCCTCAGACCAACTGGTTGTGGGGATCGCGTGAGTTTTATCGAATTTTGGAATTGGAGGGAGACGAGACGACGCTGTTCGCGTTCAAAAAAGTGTTGCCGCGGGTTGTTAAGCCGGACCGCAATAAGCTGTTTGGCGAGTTGCGCAAGATTCTTTCCGGTGAACATTGTCACTTTGAGTTTGAATTCGGGATGTTGCGTGGAGATCGACGGGTTCGCAAGTTGTCGATTCTTGGTCGCGTGCGTAAGAATAGAAACATGCTGAGAATCAGTGGCACCATTCACGATATCACTGAACAGCGATTACTTGAGCAAACGTTACGTGAAAACGAAGCGCGTCAAACTTATCTGGCCAATCATGATCCGCTGACAGGTTTGCCCAATCGGCTGATGTTTCATTCCTGTTTGGAACACGCATTGGGATTGGCGGCACGACAGAAGCGCAAAACTGCCTTGATGTTTCTTGATCTGAATAACTTTAAATCCATCAACGACAGCTTGGGCCATGAAGCTGGGGATAAGGTGCTCATCGAGGTTGCCGAGCGGCTCAGGAAGGTGCTGCGGCAGACCGACACTGTGGCACGGTTGGGTGGTGATGAATTCGTCGTGTTGCTGGAACAGAACGATACGCTAAAGCAGGCCAGCATCGTTGCAGAAAAAATTATCAATCACTTTCAGGTGCCATTACAGGTCCAAAACCAGGACATAAAACTCTCTACCAGTCTGGGCATTGCTATTTATCCCGATGACAGTGCGGATGCCGATGGCTTAATGCATTGCGCTGATGTTGCGATGTACCGGGCCAAAAAAACCGGCTTAGGACGCTATTTTTTCTACAATGAGATTGCCAAACAGGATGAAGTTAAGCGAATAATCGAACCCACAGAGCTTGCCATAGCGTTGGCAGAAGGGCAGTTTGAACTGCTCTTTCAGCCAATCATCGACTTGCAAAATAACGGGTGGGTTGGAGCAAAGGTACGATTACACTGGAATCATCCACAACATGGCGCGTTGAAGAAAAAAGATTTTTATCCCCAAGTCGAACGTTCGCTGGAGATGGAGGCTGTCGAACGCTGGATGCTTGAGCAGGTGATGGCGAAACTTCCGGCACTTGTGGGTTCTGATCGATTGGAGTACGTTGCAATCGACATCTCTATGCGCCGTTTTTACCAGCAGGAATTACTCGATCGGGTCATTACTGCTGGTAAAGGGGGCGAGGTTACCCGATATCAATTGCAATTCGATGTTCGCGAAGAGATTCTCATGGTCGATGTTGAGCGGGCGAGTCAACGTGTCCATTCCCTGTGGCGGAATGGTATCCATGTCGCTTTGGCGGATTTTGGGGCCGGGAGCTCGTGTCTTGGAAAGCTCAAAGATATGCCGTTACGGGCTCTAAAGATCGATCAAAGTTATATCCAGCAGCTGGAGCAGTCCCCGACGTCGCTGAAGCTGTGTGAAGCGATCATTGCTGCAGGGCATTGCCTGGGATTTGATGTTGTGGCGCAAGGTATTGAAACCACCGCACAGTGTGAGTTGTTGCGCGACGCAGGCTGTCAACGGGCAGAAGGTGACGCGCTGGTTGCCGAATTGACGGGTGATGCTCTTATCGCTGAGCTGACAACCCGGATGAGACGGGTAAATGAGAACGGGTAACCTGCTGGACAGATTTGCCGTGAGCAGGGCTAATTCCTGTGGGGAAATTTAGAAACGTAGCGAGGGTTCATCTCTTTATTGAGAGCATCTATTAATTCGATACTCTGAAATTTGATTAAGGGCAGGCCCCAGCAGCTTCCATATCTGCGAATGATGATTTGGGCAACAATGCCATCTGCAGATTCATAAACCAGTTTCAGTGTCGATTGCCCTTCGCTGGGGTTTGTTTCCTTTTCCTCAACATAGCACATGCCGAGCTCAGTCAGTCGGTCCTCAATGGTCTCCAGATACTCATCTGGGTTACTCCCACAATTGATAAATCTGAAATGGATCCGAAATAATTTGTCCTGATAGTAATCATACTGGGGCGATGCAATTTTGTATCCGCAGAACCTCGGTGCGTCCGTAATTCGAGTATATGATGCGATAATCATCCCTTGCTCCGCCGGATCGCTGGAGCAGGTCCCGCGCAGGCATACCATCTGTTCTGTTGGCTGTTCGCCAAAAGTGGTAAAATCGCAGTGATATTCTGCTCCGTGTCCAGAGGCTGCACTGGTGGTCGCAAGCACGACGAGAAGGAAACTGAAAATAAATTGCTTGAGCACGACTGGGAACTTTCTTTGGCATGCAAAAAGTTTGTTTATGTTAATTTCTTCATTCTAACTATCAAGGTAGAGATTGTCC
>PKUE01000111.1 GCA_002869685.1 Desulfuromonas sp. | reverse complement strand
TTCGGCCTTGCTATCGATTTGAGTCAGGTGCGCTGTGACGGCACGCTCAGTGATCTGGAGATTCTCTATTCCGAATCGCAAAGTCGCCTGCTGGTGACGGTTGCTCCGGACAAGGCTGAGGAGTTCTACAAGCTGTTCGCCGGTCAGGAGGTCAGCCTGCTGGGTGAAGTCACTGCTGAGCCGCGTCTGAAAGTGACCGGTCTCGACGGTTCGGTGATTATTGATCGTGAAAACGCTGTCTTAAAAGAGGCCTGGCAAGCGCCTCTGAGGGAGATGTAATATGGCACAACAGGTTCGGGCAATTGTCATTTCCGGAAACGGAACCAACTGTGAGCGCGAAGTCGCCAACGCCTGCCGTCTGGCCGGGGCGGATGTCGCGGATATCGTCCATATCTCCCGCCTGCTGGCCGGTGAGGTTGACCTCAACGACTATCACTTTCTTAATTTCGCCGGCGGCTTTCTCGACGGTGATGACCTCGGCAGCGCCAAGGCGGGTGCCAATCGCCTCAACAATGCCGTGATCGCCGGTACCGATCAGACCCTGGCCGATTCTATCCGCGCTTTTGTCGCTTCCGGCAAATTGGTGATGGGGGTGTGTAACGGTTTTCAGCTGATGGTCAAAATGGGCCTGCTGCCTTCTCTGGATGGCCAGCAATCCCAGACCACGACACTGACCTTCAATGATGGCGGTCGTTTTGAAGATCGCTGGACTTACCTCAAGGTGGACCCTGACTCTCCGTGTGTGTTTACCAAGGGGCTGAAGGGGATTTACCTGCCGGTACGTCACGGCGAAGGGAAATTTGTTACGGAATCCCAGGCGATTCTCGATGAACTTGAGTCGCGTCACCTGACGGTTCTCAAATATTGCGATGCCGCTTATCAGGCACCGACCATGGACTATCCGCTCAATCCTAATGGCTCAACGGCCGCCATTGCCGGGATCTGTGATCCGAGTGGGCGCCTGTTTGGTCTGATGCCGCACCCGGAAGCCTATGTCCATCGCACCCATCATCCGCGCTGGACCCGTGAGGAACTGCCGGAAGAGGGGATGGGCCTGTGGCTGTACCAGAATGCCGTGACCTTTATTCGTGAAAATCTGCTTTAGGCGGAATTTGATCCGATCTTATCAGGGAGAACCAACCCGATGTTTGACAAGTTTGAAGATGAATGTGGCGTGTTTGGTATTTACGGCCACCCCGAAGCGGCCAATCTGACCTATCTCGGTCTCTATGCCCTGCAGCATCGTGGTCAGGAAAGCTGCGGCATTGTCGCTTCTGACGGCATTTCGCTGCGTGCCTACCGCAAAAAAGGGCTGGTCGCCGATGCCTTCAAAAACAATGCGGTGTTCGACAAGCTGCCCGGCAACAGTGCTATCGGCCATGTCCGTTACTCCACCGCAGGTGGCAACGATATCAAAAACGTTCAGCCGATCATGGTGGATTACGTGCGCGGCAGCATTGCCATTGCTCACAACGGCAATCTGGTCAATGCCCAGGAGTTGCGTAACGAGCTGGAGCAACTTGGGTCGATCTTCTCCACCATCGCTGACACCGAAGTCATCATTCACCTGTTAGCCCGGGCGCAGAGCGACAGCCTGGCCGATCGCGTTGTCGATGCCTTGCGGCGGGTGCGTGGCGCCTACAGTCTGGTCTTCCTCACCGAAACGCGCATGGTGGCCGTGCGTGATCCCAACGGTTTCCGGCCGTTGATCCTCGGTAAACTGGATGGCGCTTATGTGGTGGCGTCGGAAACCTGTGCTCTCGACCTGATCGAGGCCGAGTTTATTCGTGAGCTTGATCCCGGCGAGATGATCGTCGTCGATAAGGATGGTCTGCATTCCTACCATCCACTGGAGGAAACTAAGCCGTCGCCCTGTATCTTTGAATACATCTACTTTGCCCGTCCCGACAGCACCATCTTTGGCCGCGAAGTGTACGGCGTGCGTAAAGAGTATGGCCGTCAGTTGGCGCGTGAGTATCCGGTGGACGCCGACGTGGTGGTGGCGATTCCCGATTCCGGGGTGCCAGCGGCCATCGGTTATGCCGAAGAGTCCGGTATCCCTTTTGAGCTGGGGTTGATCCGCAACCACTATGTGGGGCGGACGTTTATCGAGCCGCAACAGTCGATCCGTCACTTCGGTGTCAAGATCAAGCTCAACCCGGTGCGCGAAGTGATTGAAGGCAAACGGGTGGTGGTCATTGATGACTCCATCGTCCGCGGCACCACGGCGCGCAAGATCATCAAAATGATCCGCAATGCCGGAGCCAAGGAGGTGCATGTGCGCATCTCCAGTCCGCCGACCAGCTATCCCTGTTACTACGGCATCGATACGCCGACCCGGACCGAATTGATCGCCTCGTCCCACAGTGTTGAGGAGATCAATCGTTATGTCACCTCCGACAGTCTGGGCTACCTGTCTGTTGAAGGGTTGCATAAGGCGACCGGCGGTTGCGACGGCGGCAGTTGTGAAGGGCAGTTCTGCACCGCCTGTTTCAGCGGTTCTTACCCGGTGAAATTCCCCCGCCTCAAAGCGGATAAACAGTTGGGTCTGTTTTAAGGAGAAGAGAATGACTGAAAACGAACGCAGTGAACTGATGGAGATTATCCGCGAGTTGTCCTACGAGCAGCGTGAAGTCACCCTGGCTTCCGGGCGTAAGAGCAACTTCTACTTTGACGGCAAACAGACCACTCTGCATCCGCGTGGTTCGGTGTTGGTCGGCAAGGCGTTTTATGCTGCGCTGGAGAACTTTGACGGCATTGTTGACGGGGTAGGTGGACTGACCATGGGAGCAGATCCCATTGCCACGGCAACCTCATTGATCAGTTCCATCGAAGGGACGCCGATTCCCGCCTTTATTATTCGCAAAGAGCCAAAAGGGCACGGCACCGGCCAGTGGCTGGAAGGGCGCAAGAATGTTCCCCCCGGTTCCAAGGTGGTGATTGTTGAGGATGTTGTGACCACCGGCGGTTCGTCGATGAAAGCCATTGAGCGCGCTCAGGCTGAAGGCCTGGACGTGCTGGGAGTTGTTACCCTGGTGGACCGCGAAGAGGGTGGCCGTGAGTTCTTTGACGAGAACAACGTGCCTTTTTACGCCATCTTCACCAAGACTCAAGTGGCAGGGTAGGCTTACCCGCTCCTGTTTGTTTTACCGGCGAGGCCCTGATATCGGGGCCTCGTTGTGTTTCTGCTCTGGCCAGATTTTGCGGCGGATGATACTAATGGATGCAGCGGTTGGGCTGACGTATTGAAGACAAGGGTTGATCTATGCGACGTCGTCATCTGATTTCTTGGCTGTTCACAGTCGTTTTCGTGGTTGTTTTATTGCCGCTGCCCGTTTGGGCGACGGGTTGTTTGCAGGGCAATGGCCTGCCAGGGGAACAGTCCCGCACACTGGCCGATTTTGAGCGGATTGTCGTCCAGGGGGCGTTTACCGTGCAAGTTCGGATTGGCGCAGAGACGTCCTGTCTGGTGCGTGGCGACAATAACCTGCTCGATGAAGTTGCCACCCTTGTTGATGATGGGGAGCTGTTGATTGCACCACGTACGGCTCTGGGCCTCAAACAACCGCTGGTGGTGGAAGTGCAGACGCCGACCTTGACGGCAATTCACGCCGAAGGAGCCCACGTGGTTGAGGTTGACGGGGTGCTGTCTTCTGCTTTGGAACTGGTTTTCAACGGGGCCTGTCGCGGAATTGTCCGTGGCGAAGTGTCGTTGCTTGATGCCGAAATGTACGGTGTTTCAACTCTCGAAGCTCAGGATCTGATCTGCTGTGACGCCAGCATTACGGCCAACGGGACGACCGTGACGCAACTTCAGGTCAAAAAAAGCCTCTCCGTTCATGCCAGCGGCATTGCGGAAATTCTTTACCGTGGCGAACCGGAACTGACTGAAGTGGTCTTGACCGGTCGTGCCGCAGTCGTGTCTCTGACTCAGCCCGCCGAGTGATCCCCTTTAGCCGCGTGGTTGCGACAGGGCTTTGATGGTGTTGACCCGCCGTGTCAGACCGCTGCCCTGTTAGCGGGAGAAATGCTCCTGCGCTGGAGGCGGTTGACGGTAATTGAAGATGGTGTCAAACAATTCGGGGTCATCAAAATGTTCCCGTCCAATCAGCGTGATCGGTTGATGACCACGCTGCCGCATGCTCCCTACCGATTGAATTCCCATTGAAAACAACAGTCCTGCTTCGACCCGCCGCGTGCCGGGAACGATCCCCTGTGGATCAAACAGGCTGGTGACAGCGCCTTGCTCTGTCGGCAGTTGCTCCAATTGTTCGTAGGGTAACAGTTGATAGGAGTGTTCTTCACCGGCAACCGGGATGTCGACGGTTGCGTTCAGCAGCAGATGGCGGGGACTGAAGGTGAACAGTCGTCGTTGCCGTTCTGCGGTCGCTGTCAGCGGTTGAAGAATCTGTTCTGTTTTGTCCGCCTGTTTCAGAGTGGTCAGGTCAAAAAACTGCGGATCCGGCACCATGCCATGATAGCAGCCACAGTTGTTGATCAGGTCGACCATCACCACCTCGCCCTGGTGGTTGAGCGTATAGCGAAGCGTGATGCCGTCAAGGTGACCGCGTTCAATCCATGATGATGCGCCATTGTAGCGTCCCGGATACCAGAAAACGTAGTTGATCTGCAGGGCCGGTGTGTTTTGAAGCAGTGTTTCGCTGAAATAGTAATAGACCGTTGCCTGGTCGGTATCTACATGAAACAACGGGGTGTCGTTATCCTGCCCGAGGGCGATCATGGTGCCGATTCGGTCACTGTCACTCTGACGGACCTGACGCAGTATCGGGGCAAAACTGTCGGCCAGACGCTGACGGTCGCCGTCATCGAGCTGATGGAGTCCTGCGATGTTGTTACGTGACGCGGTGAGCATGGCACGGATCGCCTTGGCGGCCAACGGTTGGCGGCTGTGGGGGCGGTAGACCAGGGTTGTTTCCGGTGTGAGCATGCTCTCGTCAAAGGTCGCGACACTGCGCTGAATCTCTTCATGGGCATTGTCTGCCAGCCAGCTGACCGGCAGGACAAACAGCGGGTACAAACCGACAGCCCGTCGCCAGCCGTGGTAATCATCTT
>PKUE01000162.1 GCA_002869685.1 Desulfuromonas sp. | reverse complement strand
GTGAGAGACAACCCGTATAACACCAGCGCCAGCACGAAAACACCTTGAAACAAACTGAACAAAGCGCCGAGCACGCGGTTAAATCCGCCGAGAAACAACAGGCGGACAAAGCGTGACAGCACCACTCCGATTACCGTAAAGATAATCATTGTGGCGACAAATAAAAGGACCAGGGCGATAATCACACACAACTGCATCGGCAATTGGCTCATTTCGGCCAATGTCTTTGCCAGGGGCACATAGTAATGAAAAGCGGTCCCGGCTGCAGCCACCAGTCCCAGCAGCGAGCACAGTTCCTTGATCAGGCCGCGCAGCGCTCCCTTGATCACAAACAGGGCCAGGATGATCAGGATGGCAATGTCGAGTCCGTTCATGAAAAGTGTCCCCTCTGTTGTAATTCAGCGTTAGCCGTTCATCAGGCTGGCCTTGACCAGCTCACTGACCTGACGGCCATCGGCGCGACCAACGGTCTGAGCGGTCACCAGCTTCATCACGGCGCCCATCTCTTTCATCGATGTCGCACCCACTTCGGCGACAGCTTGCGCAATCAACTGCTTGATCTCCTCTTCGCTCAACGCCTGTGGCAAAAATTCCTGGAGCACCTCAATTTCCCGCTCCTCTTTCTCGGCCAGATCAAGACGCTCATTGTCGCGATAAATCTGGGCCGATTCACGCCGCTGCTTGAGCAGGGTCGACATGACGACAATAATTGCGTCGTCGTCCATCTCTTTGCGTTGGTCGATCTCTGCATTTTTAACTGCAGTGCGAATCAGACGGATGACGCCGAGGCGTTCGGTCTGCTTGGCTTTCATTGCTTCTTTCATCGCCTCGGTGAGGCGTTGTTGTAAATCCATGGTAAACTCCTGGAGATTATTTTTACCAAAAGCCATCTTGCACTGTGAGCAAAATGCTTATTTCGTCCGAGACTCTTTTTCCTCAATGCCTGACAGGCCGAAGCGGCGGCGCAGCTCGGCGTAAATGCGTTCGGGCGGCAGGTCGTAATACCCCAACAGAATCAGGGTATGGAAAAACAGATCCGCCACCTCGTAGATCACCTCATCGCGATCACCACCCTTACCGGCCACGGCGGCCTCAGTGGCTTCTTCGCCGATTTTGCTGAGGATCTTGTCCAGCCCCTTGGTGAACAGGGAATGAACGTAGGATTTTTCATTGGGATTACGGCGACGGTCCTGAATGACATGATAAACGGCATCAAGGATATCCTTTTCGCCGTACACGGCGGTGGCGTCCACTTCCGGTTCGCCATCGATCACCAGGCGCTTGTCGTCCCAGACACTGTAGAAACAGGAACGGCGACCGGTATGACAGGCCGCACCCACCTGCTCAACCTTGATCAGCAGGGTATCGCCGTCACAGTCGTAGCGGATTTCGCGCACCTTCTGCACATGACCGGAAGATTCGCCCTTCATCCACTGCTTGCCGCGTGAGCGGCTGTAGTAGTGCACCTTACCGGTGGTCAGGGTGTTTTCCACCGCCTGTTCATTCATGTAGGCGAGCATCAGTACTTCGCCACTCTCAACATCCTGGGTAATGCATGGCACCAGACCGTTGTCGTCAAATTTTAACTGCTCAACCAGACGCATGTTGTCTCCTGCTGTTCAGATCCGCACCGGGACCTGATGTTGCTGTAAATACTCTTTGCATTCGGCAATGGTGTACTCGCGAAAATGGAAAATACTCGCCGCCAACGCGGCGCTGGCACCACCTTCAGTCAAACCATCTTTGATATGCTCAAGGTTGCCGACACCTCCCGAAGCGACCACCGGGATATGCACGGCATCACTGATCGCGCGCGTCAACTCCAGATCGTAACCATCCTTGGTGCCGTCGCAATCCATGGAGGTGAGAAGGATTTCTCCAGCACCAAACGCTTCCATTTTCAACGCCCATTCAATGGCATCAATGCCGGTCGCGTTGCGACCACCGTGGGTATAAACTTCCCAGCGTTGCGGATTGCTGTCGGGCACGCGCCGTGCGTCAATGGCCACAACAATACATTGGGTGCCAAAACGCTCGGCTGCCTCACGAACGAATTCAGGACGGTGCACCGCCGCCGTGTTGATACTGACTTTGTCTGCACCGGCGTTGAGCAGATTGCGGATGTCGGCAATCTCACGGATGCCACCACCAACGGTCAACGGCATGAACACCTGCTCGGCGGTGCGGGCCACCACATCAAGAATGATGCCGCGCTTGTCGCTGGAAGCGGTGATGTCGAGGAATGTCAGCTCGTCAGCGCCCTGCTCGTCGTAAGCAATGGCGGCCTCGACCGGATCACCGGCATCGATCAGATCGACAAACTGCACCCCTTTGACCACGCGACCATCCTTGACATCCAGACAGGGGATAATACGTCGTGTCAACATGGTTAGCCCTTTCTGCGTGTCAGCGCCACGGCCTGTTGCAAATCGAGTGCGCCGGTATAAATCGCCTTGCCGGTAATCACACCTGCCACCCCTTTATCTTCAATGGTCAGCAGGTTTTCAATATCGGCCAGACTGGAGACGCCACCGGAGGCAATCACCGGAATGTTGATCGCTTCGGCCAGATCACCGGTCTCTTTGAGATTGGGGCCCTGCATCATGCCATCGCGGGCGATATCGGTGTAGATGATCGCTTCGACTCCGAAATCTTCCATCTCACGGGCCAGATCAATGGCTTTTTTCTCGGTCACATCCGCCCAACCGCGCACGGCAACCAACCCCTGTTTGGCATCGATGCCGACAACAATCTGGCCGGGAAACGCTTTACACGCCTCTTTGACAAACTGCGGATTTTCCTTGGCAATGGTGCCAAGGATCACCCGGCTGACGCCGAGTTTGAGATAACATTCGATGGTTTCCATATCGCGGATACCACCACCGAGCTCCGTCGGGATATCCAACGCTTTGACAATGGCTTCAATGGCATGGCGATTTTTCGGCTCACCGGCAAAAGCCCCGTCGAGATCGACGATATGCAGCAGTTCGCCGCCTTGATCCTGCCAGATGCGGGCCTGAGCGCCGGGGTCGTCAGAATAAACAGTATCGCGGTCCATCAGGCCCTGTTCCAATCGAACACAGGCACCATCTTTCAAATCAATTGCTGGGATGACGATCATTTACAGCTCTCCAAAATTTTTCAGCATGGTCAGTCCGACCTGTTGGCTTTTTTCCGGGTGAAACTGGGTGGCCATGACGTTGTCACGACAGATGGCACTGCAGAACTCAATGCCGTACTCCGTCGTTGCCGCAACCAGTTGAGAATCCTCCGGCTGCACATAGTAGGAGTGAACGAAGTAGACAAAACTGTCCTGCGGTACCGATTTAAACAGTGGAATATCGCGATGCTGGATGCGGTTCCAGCCCATGTGCGGCACCTTGAGGGTTTCACCATCCACCACCATATCGTCGGCAAAGCGGGTGACCCGGCCGGGAATAATACCCAGCCCTTCGTGCTGACCGAACTCTTCGCTCTCGCTCAGCAGCATCTGCAAACCAAGACAGATGCCGAGAAACGGCCGCCCAGTCGCGATAAACTGATGGATCGGCTCGATAAAACCACCGTCGCGCAGGTTATTCATGCAATCACGAAAGGCACCGACACCGGGCAGCACCAGGCGGTCGGCTTTTTCCACCACGCGCGGATCATCGGTAACCTGCGCGCAGTAGCCCACTTTTTCAAAGCCTTTCTGCACACTGCGCAGATTGCCCATACCGTAATCGATAATTGTAATCATGCTATTCCAGTTTTCCTTTGGTCGACATGACACCGCTGATGCGCGGGTCGATCTGGGTGGCTTCGTCGAGGGCACGACCGAAGCCCTTGAAAATCGCTTCAATAATGTGGTGCAGGTTGCTGCCATAGGCCAGGTTGATATGCATGTTGACCCCGGCGTGATTGCAGAAAGCGACAAAAAACTCTTCCACCAGTTCGGTGTCAAACTGCCCTACTTTAGCCTTGGGCATATCCACGTTGAACACCAGATGGGGACGGCCGGAGAAATCGAGAATCACCGAAGCCAGTGCTTCATGCATCGGCATGGTAAAACGGCCATACCGGCGAATCCCCTGTTTGTCGCCCAGCGCTTGCTTGAACGCCTCACCGAGGCAGATCCCCATGTCTTCGACCGTGTGATGATCATCGATCTCAACATCGCCCTGCGCGGCAATGGTCAGGTCAAAAAAACCATGGCCTTTGAGCAGGATCAGCATGTGGTCGAGAAACGGCACCGAGGTACTGATTTCGCCCTGGCCACAGCCATCGAGATCGAGACTCAAATCGATGGCTGTCTCAGCCGTGCGGCGTTCAATGCGAGCAGTTCGTGACATAAACACTCCTGACAGCAAAAAAGGTGAATCGCAACGTGGCGAAATAGTTACGCGTCGTCATCCAGCCGGTGACTGACCGAACGGGCGTGGGCGTCCAGCCCCTCCAGTTGAGCGATCTGTACCGTCTGCGGCCCCAGCCGTTTCAACCCAGCCGGTGAACAGCAGATCAGGCTCGATTTTTTGACAAAGTCATCCAGCGACAACGGCGAAAAGAAGCGCGCCGTGCCACCAGTGGGCAGGGTGTGATTCGGCCCGGCCAGATAATCGCCCAACGCCTCAGGGGTATGATGCCCCATAAAAATAGCTCCGGCATGGCGCACCTTCGGCAACAGGTCGAAGGGGTTGTCCACGGCCAGCTCCAGATGCTCGGTGGCAATGCGGTTGCAGAACTCCAGCACCTGATCGAGATTATCAGCGACAATGATGGCGCCGTACTCATCAATGGAGGAACGGGCAATGGCATTGCGCGGCAGCAGCGCCAGCTGTTTTTCCACCTCTGTGGCAACCTCTTTGGCCATGGTGTCGCAGCTGGTCACCAGTACGGCGGACGCCAGCTCATCGTGCTCAGCCTGCGACAGCAGGTCGGCAGCAATATGGCGGGCACAACCGCTACCGTCGTTGACCACCAGAATCTCGCTGGGACCGGCGATCATGTCGATATCCACCTGACCGAACACCATCTTTTTGGCCGTGGCCACATAGATATTGCCGGGTCCGGTAATTTTGTCCACCCGCGGGATGGTAGCGGTACCGTAGGCCAGTGCGGCGACAGCTTGTGCGCCGCCAACGCGGAAAATACGATCCACGCCGGCAAGATGGGCGGCAGCCAG
>PKUE01000101.1 GCA_002869685.1 Desulfuromonas sp. | reverse complement strand
TGGAGATGGATTCCGCTTTGTGCCGAATTAGTCGTGTTGACATCGCAACCGCATAAGATAAACAGGGATGTAACGTAAATTGTTGAAATAAAACGCATTCTATTTGTCATAATGAACTCTTTGTTTGTATCATGAAGCCGCTTTAAACTGTTTGCTAGGAACGGCGACGCACATTATCATAGCCGTCGAAACAATGCAAGGTGTTGAATAATCATCATAATTCTAATCTTAACCAGAGGAGACATTGCGGTGAAGTCTTATCGTCGGGAATTGTGGTTTGAACATCCGCAGCGGAAGGGGTTTGTCAATATCACCCGAGAAGTTGAGAACTGTCTGCGGGAAAGTGGCATTCGGGAGGGGTTGTGTCTGGTGAATGCCATGCACATTACAGCATCCGTTTTTATCAATGATGATGAATGCGGGTTGCACGAAGATTTTGGTGCCTGGTTGGAGCAGTTGGCTCCATATGATGTCAAAGGGTATGCGCACCATCGAACCGGTGAGGATAATGGCGACGCACATCTCAAGCGGACAATCATGGGACGGGAGGTCGTTGTTGCCATCAGCGAAGGGCGTCTTGATTTTGGTCCCTGGGAGCAGATTTTTTATGGTGAATTCGATGGTCGACGGGCTAAACGGGTGCTGGTGAAAATTATTGGTGATTAGTGTTCGGGCAGTTCCATTGATTTTCTTGGCGGCATGAGGTAAATTCACAGCGCCGTAAAATACTGTTCGATTCATCGTTGCCAACAGCAACCGCGGCAAGTGAAAGCCCGAGAAGGAGCGGGGATGTTATGAGTGATAAATTACAGCCGTTGCGCGAAAAAATCGATTCTCTGGATGACCGGATTCTCGAGTTGCTCAATGAACGTGCCAAAGTTGTGCTCGAAGTGGGCAAAACGAAAAAAGGCAGTCGGTCCGCCTATTATGTCCCCAGTCGTGAACAGGCTATTTATGAACGACTGAGGCAGAAAAATGAGGGACCGTTCCCTTCTGAGGCGATCCAGCGGGTGTTCCGTGAAATTATTTCTGCGTCTTTATCGCTAGAGCAGCCGATGAAGGTGGCGTTTCTTGGACCGCAGGCGACTTTTACCCATGTGGCGGCTATGCAGCAGTTTGGACTTTCTGCCCAGCTGGTGCCGCAAAAAAGTATCTCGGCTGTCTTCGATGAAGTGGCTCGGGGGCGCGCCCATTACGGGGTAGTGCCGGTTGAAAATTCCAACGAAGGGGTGGTAACGCACACCCTTGACATGTTTATGGAATCAGATCTGAAAATCTATGCCGAGATTTTGCAGGAAATTTCCCATGACCTGTTATCTCTTACGGCACGGATGGCAGACATTGAACGGGTATATTCCCACCCCCAGGCCCTGGCCCAGTGTCGTAAATGGTTGGAAGAAAATTTACCGGATGTCCCCCTGATTGATGTCGCCAGTACTGCCGCTGCCGCACAATTGGCTGCGGGCGATAAAAGTTCTGCGGCGATTGCCAGTGCTTCAGCCGGAGCGCAATATGATCTTAAACAGGTCAAGGCCAGCATTGCCGACAATCCAAGCAACTTTACCCGTTTTCTGGTGATCAGTAATCAGATCCCGGCTCCGGGCGGGCACGATAAAACCAGTATTCTGTTTTTGATCAAGGATGAACCGGGGATTTTGCTGAAAATGCTCGAACCGTTCAGCAAACGGGGAATCAACCTGTCAAAGATTGAGAGTCGGCCGCTGAAAAAGCGGGCATGGGAATATATTTTCTTCCTTGATATTGAGGGGCATGTTGAAACTCCGGCAGTGCATGATGCTGTGGAAGAGTTGGCGGGCTATTGCCAGTTCCTCAAGGTTCTTGGTTCCTATCCGCGGGCGGTCTAACGGTGATGTCGAAGCTCGATAAAGCGACAAGTGGATTTTATTTGCATAAAATCACCATTATCGGGGTCGGTCTGATCGGGGGATCCTTTGCCCTGGCACTGAAACGGGCTGGTGTGGTGGCTACCGTATCCGGATGGGATGCAAATCCTGAAAATCTGTCACTGGCTAATCAGCTGCAGATTGTCGATCAGCATTCGGCAAGTCTGGCGGATGCCGTTCATGGTGCGGAGCTGGTGATGTTAGCTGTCCCGGTTGGTGCGATGGAAGCTGCAGCCAGAGAGGTCTTGCCGTTGATGGATCGCGGGGCAATTCTCACTGATTCTGGAAGTGTTAAACAGTGTGTTCTCGAGGCGATTGAACCTTTGGCCGCCTCTCAGGGCATCCGCTATGTTGCCGGTCATCCGATTTCAGGGACTGAACGCAGTGGTGCCGGTGCCGCATTTGCCGAACTCTATCAGGGTAAGCGCTGTATTCTCACTCCGTCGGCGGCAACCGATCCAGATGCGTTGGCCACTGTCCAACGCGCCTGGCAGTGCGCAGGCAGTGATGTTGTGTTAATGGATGTGCAGAAGCATGACCGGATTCTGGCGGCGATCAGTCACTTGCCGCATATGATTGCCTATTCACTGGTCAATTCCGTCAGTTCGTATGACCGGTACGAAGAGAATATTCTGGATTATTCAGCAGGCGGGTTTCGTGATTTTACCCGGATTGCATCATCGGATCCGGTGATGTGGCGGGACATTGCTTTAACCAATCAACAATCGCTGATCGAAATGATTGATCAGTTTGAAGGTTTTCTGCGTGAATTGAAAAACGATATTCAGCAGGGGGACGGGAAACGGCTTTACGAATTTTTTTTGCGTTCCAAGGTCACCCGTGACGCCCTTATTCAACCAAAGGTACGATAACAATGCAGAGTAAAACTGTTTCAGCCCGTCCTGCTTTACGTGGGGAGATCACCGTTCCCGGTGATAAGTCCATTTCACATCGCTCTATCATGTTTGGTAGTCTGGCCAAAGGCGTGACCCGGGTCAGTGGTTTTCTGGAAGGGGAGGATAACCTGTCCACCCTGAATGCCTTTCGTGCCATGGGAGTGACGATCGAACAGCACGGCGACGGTGAGCTGATTATTCATGGCCAGGGCGTGCACGGTTTGAAAGAACCGGAAGATGTGCTTGATTGCGGTAATTCGGGAACAACAATCCGCCTGATGAGTGGTTTGCTGGCCGGGCAGAATTTTTTCTCGGTTCTGACAGGCGATCAGTATCTGCGTAAGCGCCCCATGGGACGCGTGGTTAATCCCCTGGCGGAAATGGGGGCAAAGATTACCGGTCGCCAACAGGGCCAATGTGCTCCGCTGGCAATCCAGGGGTGCCCGTTGCAGCCGCTGACCTACCATTCGCCCGTGGCCAGTGCCCAGGTGAAGTCGGCGATCCTTCTGGCCGGACTTTATGCTCAGGGGATGACGACGGTTTATGAACCCCATCTGTCACGGGATCACTCTGAGCGCATGTTGCGCCATTTCGGGGTGAACGTGGAATCTTTCGACGGTGGTGTCTCTCTTGCTGGCGGTCAGGAATTGATCGCCAGCGATCTGCTGGTGCCCGGTGATATCTCCTCGGCGGCTTTCTTTATTGTTGCTGCACTGATTGTGCCCGGATCGCAGTTGCTGATTCGGAATGTCGGCATCAACCCGACCCGCAGTGGCGTGATTGATATCCTCAAGAAGATGAATGGCTCAATTGAGCTGGTTGATCAGCGGGAAATGGCCGGTGAGCCGGTTGCCGATCTGCTGGTAACCAGCAGTCAACTTAAGGGGATTGAGATTGGTGGAGAAGATGTTCCCCGGGCGATCGACGAATTCCCCGTCATCAGTATCGCTGCAGCCTGTGCCGAGGGCACGACCATTATTCGTGATGCCAAGGAGCTGCGCGTTAAGGAAACCGATCGAATTGCTGCCATGGCTGATGTTCTGACCACCTTCGGGGTTTCGGTGGAAACCGCTGAAGATGGCATGACTGTCCATGGCTGTGAAACGCTTCGTGGCGGTCGGGTCAACTCGTGCGGTGATCATCGGATTGCCATGAGTTCGGCAATTGCCGCTTTGTGCGCCGATCAGGATGTTACGATTGATGATACCCAGTGCACGGCCACGTCATTTCCCAATTTCTGGCAATTGCTCGAAAGAATCAGTTCCTGAGGTAATTCATCGAATCTGGTGTTTTAAAAAGGGTGAGGTCCATGATGACCTCCCCTTTTTTGCGTTACCGAATCAATTGTAAAAAAACGGGGCGTGGTGTGATTGAGGGCCCTGTAAATAAATAGAGGAAGGCGTTATGAAACGAAAACTGATCATTGCCATCGATGGTCCGTCCGGAGCCGGTAAAAGTACTTTGAGTCAGCTTCTGGCACGACGTCTGGACTATATCAATATCAATACCGGAGCCATGTATCGTGCCGTTGCTCTGGCGGCAAGCCGAGCCGGTATTGCCAGTGATGATTGTCAGGCTCTTGAAGCACTCTGTCGTTGTATCCGCATTGAATTCCATCGTGATAATGGTGTAGAACGGGTGTGGCTGGATGGTGAGGATGTTTCCGAAGCTATTCGCACGCCGCAAATGAGTCTGTTGACTTCTGCGGTGGCAGCCTGTGCTGAAGTGCGGCAGGCTATGGTCGGTTTGCAGCGGCAGATGGGAGCGCAGGGGGGGGTGGTGCTCGAAGGGCGTGATATCGGCAGTGTTGTTTTCCCGCAGGCCGAAGTGAAATTTTACCTGGAAGCCAGTGCCGAGGCTCGGGGGAAAAGGCGCTACGATGAGTTGACAGCCAATGGCCTGGAGGTTGACCTGCAGCAGACTATCGACGAGGTCAAGGCTCGTGATTCCGCTGATTCGGCGCGGGAACATGCACCATTGTTGCGACCCGAAGACGCTGTTGGTATCGATTCAACAACGATGAGCATAGAAGAGGTTCTGACACAAATGCTTGCGGTTATCGAACAACGTATCAATGACGGGCAGGAGGCGTGATGGAGATTATTCTGGCAAAGAGCGCCGGATTTTGCTTTGGCGTGAAGAGAGCGGTCAATATGGCTTTTAATGCCGCCGAAGGGGCCGAACATATCTGTTCGCTGGGGCCATTGATTCATTCTCCTCAACTGGTTGAACGGTTGGAGGGAAAAGGAATTCGGGTTGTCAATGATGTCAAATCGATGACAGATGAAACCGTGATTATCCGCTCTCACGGGATCACCCGTGAAGAAGAGGACGCTTTGACTCTCAAGGAGTTGACAATTGTTGATGCAACCTGTCCATTCGTCAAAAAAGCACAGCAGTATGCCGCACTTCTGAGCCGAGAAGGCTATGCGGTGGTGATTGTCGGTGAGCAAGAGCATCCTGAAGTCCAGGGAATTATCTCTTATGCTACCAGCGGAGAGACCTGGGTCGTTGCCAATCCGGAAGAGGCCCTGCAGATTCCGGCACACAAGAAGATTGGTCTGGTGGCCCAGACCACTCAGTCGTTTGACAATTTCAGTGAAATCGTTCAGGCGTTGCTGGCGAACAATAAAGAGTTGCGTATTTTCAATACCATCTGTGATGCAACCTCCGTGCGTCAGAATGAGGCGAGAAGCATCGCTGGACGGGTTGACCTGATGCTGGTGATCGGTGGACTGAACAGTGCCAACACGACCCGACTGGCACGGATATGCTCCGAAATACAGCCCCAAACCCACCATATCGAAACAGCGGATGAAATTGATCTGAACTGGGTGAAGGACGTAGCAACGGTTGGGGTGACTGCCGGAGCCTCGACACCGGAATGGATTATTCGTGATGTTGTTGAAAGATTGCAGGGCGCGGGAAAATAATTATTTTTTTTTTTAGGAGTGTATGATAGGGTTCCTTTTCGCGGCTTGGGCCGAGAAAAAACGTCCTTGATTGGACGTATTCTTTTAGGGGGTACATTGGTTAATGTCTGAAAACAACGAAACAGTTAACACAGAAGAACTCGACATGATGGATGATGAGTTCGAAGAAGAGTTTGACGAAGAGTTTGGAGACGAGTGTTTCAAGGATCTGTTTGAAAACAGTCTTCAGGGCAACCTCGCCGTAGGTGATGTTGTTGAAGGTACGGTTGTTCAGGTGAATCCTGATTCCGTTGTTGTCGATGTCGGATACAAATCTGAAGGGGTGATTCCTCTGGCAGAATTTGCCGTCGATGGCAAGCCCGCAACTCTTGAAGTGGGTGACAAGGTTGACGTTCTGTTTGAGCGTGCCGAAAACGAAAGTGGCCTGATCGGCCTTTCCAAGGAAAAAGCAGACCGTCAGAAAGTCTGGAATGCCCTTGAGGAAGACGCTGTTGTCGAAGGTCGTATTGTTTCCCGTATCAAGGGTGGACTCTCTGTTGATATCGGTGTTAACGCCTTTCTGCCTGGTTCTCAAGTGGATCTGCGTCCGGTACGCAACCTTGACAAACTGATCGGCGAAACGTTTGAATTTAAAATTATCAAGCTCAACAAGCGTCGTGGCAACATTGTACTGTCCCGTCGTGTTCTGCTTGAGACCGAGCGCGAAAGCCAACGTTCCGATACGCTCAAAACTCTCGAAGAGAGTCAAATCGTTGAAGGTGTGGTCAAGAACCTCACCGATTACGGTGCGTTTATCGACCTCGGGGGCATTGACGGTCTGCTGCATATTACGGATATGTCTTGGGGCCGTGTTTCCCATCCGTCCGATATCCTGGCTGTGGGCGACAGCATCAATGTCAAGGTTCTCAAGTTTGACCGTGACAAAGAGCGTGTATCCCTGGGCCTGAAGCAGATTACGCCTGATCCTTGGTTGAGTGTTCAGGAAAAATATCCTACCGATGCTCGTGTTACCGGTAAGGTTGTCAGCCTGACCGACTATGGTGCATTCATTGAACTGGAAGAAGGCGTAGAAGGTCTGATCCACGTTTCTGAAATGAGCTGGACCAAGCGCATCAAGCACCCCAATAAACTGCTCTCCATTGGTGACGAAGTTGAAACTGTTGTACTCGCCATGGATACCGAGAATCGCCGCATCTCCTTGGGCCTCAAGCAAGTTGAGCCGAACCCTTGGGAAGTGATTGGTGAGAAATTCCCGGCAGGAACCATCATTGAAGGCCAAGTGAAGAATATTACCGATTTCGGTATCTTCGTTGGTGTTGATGAAGGGATCGACGGTCTGGTTCATATCTCCGATTTGTCTTGGACCAAGCGCATCAAGCATCCTTCCGAGCTGTATAAAAAAGGTGATCTGGTTAAGGCCGTTGTTCTGAACATTGACCGCGAGAATGAGCGTTTCTCCCTCGGCGTCAAGCAACTGACTCAGGATCCCTGGCAGATCATTCCCGAGCAATATGCTCCGGGTACCATCATTCGAGGTAAAGTGACTTCGGTTACTGAATTCGGTATCTTCCTCGAAGTTGAAGAGGGTGTTGAAGGTCTGATTCACGTGTCTGAGATCAGCAAAGATAAAGTGGATTCACCGAAGGATTTCGCTAAAGTTGGTGATGAGCTTGAGGCGGTTGTGCTTCATGTTGATACCAATGAGCATAAAATTGCTCTGTCGATCAAACATCTGTCTGATCGTAAAGAGAAGGCAGAAGTTGATGCCTTCATGGGCGCCCAGAAAAAAGCAACCTCCAGCCTTGGAGATTTGCTGCAGGGTGCTTTCAATAATGCAAACGACGAGAACTAACTAACGTTTTGCAATACTGAGCCCCTGCTACAGCTGTAGCAGGGGCTTTTTTGTCAGGATTGGTATGAAAAAAAGACCTTTTGCAATAGCCTTCGTGGTGTTCTTTGTGATATTTGTTTTTTTTGCCGGAATCATCCTGTTCATGACACCCTTTCAGCGCAAGGCGCAGAATTTTGCCCTTTCGGACAAAGTCGGTGTGATCGAGGTTCTTGGCGCCATCACTGACTCAAAAAGTATCGTTGACCAACTTATCGATTTTGGTCAGAATAATGCCGTTAAAGCCATCGTCCTGCGTGTTGATTCACCTGGAGGCGGGGTAGGGCCCTCTCAAGAGATTTATGATGAGGTGGTTCGGGTAACCCAGCTTAAACCGGTAGTTATTTCCATGGGGTCGGTGGCGGCTTCTGGTGGTTATTATATTTCTGCACCTGCCAATCGGATTTTTGCAAATCCGGGCACCATTACGGGCAGCATCGGCGTGATCATGGAGTTTACCAATGTGATTGCTCTGATGGACAAAGTCGGCTTGAAAACCAGTGTCATCAAAAGTGGTGCCCATAAAGATATCGGATCCGCCATGCGGGCAATGACAGAGCCGGAACGTCTGTTATTGCAAAGCTTGATTGATGATGTTCATGACCAGTTTGTCACCGCAGTCAGCGAGGGGCGCCAGCTTGATAAGCAGGACGTTTTAACCTTTGCGGATGGTCGTATTTTTACCGGACGCCAGGCATTGAGTCTTGGTCTGGTTGATGAACTTGGTGGCTTACAGGCAGCAATTCGGTCGGCTGGGGAATTGGCTGGTATAGAAGGAACACCTGATGTCCTTTACCCAGCAGAGCCCGAGCTTAAACTGATTGATTATTTTATTAGCCGTACGGCGACAGAGATAGAGCGAGTTCTGCTTAAATCGGATTCGCAAGGCTTACAATTGTTATGGTCACAGACCTATTGAACGCGACTGGGGAGAATAAAATGACGAAAAGTCAATTGATTGAAAAATTGATGGAATCCGGCTCTGAATTGAATAAAAAGGAATCTGAGCTGGTCGTAAATACGATCTTCGACAGTATCGGGTCGGCTCTGATTGGTGGTGATCGAGTAGAAATTCGCGGTTTTGGTTCTTTTTCAATTCGTGAGCGTGAAGCACGTCAGGCCCGCAACCCCAAAAGTGGTAACCTGATCAATATTCCGTCCAAGAAAACGCCGTTTTTTAAGACGGGAAAAGAACTGCGTGAGCGTGTTGACGGGATGCCTCAATGAGTTCAGAAGTTTTGCCGTTAACCCATCAGGGGATTTCGCCAACATTGGTGGGGGTGCCTGCCGAACTCAGTGATGGCAAAGCCGTGGTTTCGTTAACCACTGATGCGACGATGGTCGCTGATTCTTATGGTTTGGTGCATGGTGGATTTATTTTCGGCCTGGCTGACTATGCCGCCATGTTGGCCGTCAACGAACCTACCGTAGTCCTTGGTGCTGCGCAAACCCGTTTTCTGGCGCCCGTGACACTGGGTGATGTTGCGGTTGCAACGGCGGTGCTGATTTCTTCAGAAAAAAATAAATATCAGGTAGAATGCATGGTGAAAGTTGGCGATAAAGCCGTTTTTACGGGCGAGTTTACCTGTTTTGTCCTGGAAAAACACGTTCTGGCATGAGCAGGCGATCACGTTGACTAATACGCAAAAGGCCTCACTTCAAAGTGGGGCCTTTTGCGTATTAGTCAACTCCGGGGTGGCGTCTGAGACAGGTTCTTGACCGTGTCTTAGGCTTGGAAGATGTTGCGACCATTTCAGGCGTCCTGATGACTACTCAGGCAGGCTCACTATGATCGAATTCTTCCGAATTCTGATGGTGTTGGTCAAGCGACTTAGATCTTTTCCTCGCTCACCCCAGAGTCCTTTTAACATCAATCTAACATTGATAATTGGTTTGTCAAAGGGGTTAACGTTTTTATGGTCGTGACGGCAAAAAAATCTCAGGTTCTGCGCCTGAAAGTCAGCGAAGTCGTGGCGGATATGCGCCTTGATCAGTGGTTGGCGTCAGCGCATGAGTCACTGTCACGGACTTTGGCGAAGAAAATCATCGACCTTGGGGGGGTTCATCTCAATGGGCGGAGAATTCGCAAATGCAGCCAATTGCTGCGATGTGGTGACTCTCTGGAAATCTACCAGGATGGTCAGCCTCTTGAAGTCTATCGTCTTGACGACCAGGCTTTGATCTTTCGTGATCGTTATGTACTGGCGTTAAACAAACCGGCAGGAATTGATTGCCAGCCAACACCGGCCCGGTATAAAGGGACGTTGTACGAGGCGTTGCTGACTTATCTTAAAGATCCGTTTCGGCCGTTAGACAAACCCGAACTGGCCATGGTCCAGCGCTTGGATCGTGAAACTTCCGGTGTGATGATTTTTTCAATTCATCGCCGAAGTCACAAACCTCTTACTGAAATCTGGCAAACGCGTAAAGTGACAAAGGTATATCATGCTTTGGTCGCTGATCCCGGGTTGGCTGATACAGGTGAATTTATCTCTGAGTTGGCAAGAAACCGGCGAACTAATCGCATGAAAAGTGTTGCCAAAGGAGGCAAGTATGCACATACCCGTTATCGGGTTGTGCAACGTTTCTCAGGATATGCGCTGGTCGAAGTTGATCTTCTTACCGGACGTACACATCAGATCCGTGTCCACTTCTCCGAGGCAGGTGCTCCTTTGCTGGGTGATCGTCTGTATGGTGGCAATCGACAGCCTGATGGTATCCCGATTTCTCGGACGATGCTGCACTCTTCCCGTTTGATGTGCGACCATCCGGTCACCCATTCCCCGTTAGTGCTTGAGGCTCCCTGGCCTGAAGATTTTTGTTTGTTGCTCAATCAGTTAGGTGGACATTTATGATTGCTTATCCTGAAATTGATCCCATTGCTGTGCAGATCGGTCCGGTGGCTGTCCGCTGGTATGGTCTGATGTACCTGGCGGGATTTATCTGTGCGTATGGCTTTATTCGTCGTTTGACCGGGCGCCAGTCTCGGGTGCCGCTTTCTCCTGATATGGTTGCGGATCTGTTGTTTGCCTGTGTCCTTGGTGTCGTGCTTGGTGGCCGTCTTGGCTATGTCTTTTTTTACAATGCGTCTTTTTATCTGAGTCATCCGATGAAAGTTTTTTCGCTCTGGGAGGGCGGTATGAGCTTTCATGGCGGTTTACTCGGTGTGGTTGTTGCGGCATTGTGGTTTTGTCGCAAGCGGAAACTCCCCGTTGCGCCTGTGGCCGATATTCTGGTTGTCTCCGCCTGTTGTGGTCTGTTTTTTGGTCGTATCGGCAATTTTATCAATGGTGAGCTGTGGGGAAGGGTGACCACAGTACCCTGGGGGATTGTCTTTCCCGGTACAGGACCTTTGCCACGCCATCCGAGTCAACTTTATGAGGCCTTTCTGGAAGGGCCTCTGCTGTTATTATTTTTACTGCTCCTCTATCGTGGCAAAAAAGTGGATGGAACGGTATTCTTTGGCTTTGTGACCGGATATGCGGTTTTCCGTTTCGTTGTCGAGTTCTTCCGTCAGCCTGATGCTCATCTTGGCACTGTGCTGGCAGGATTGAGTATGGGGCAATTGTTGTCTCTACCCATGGCGGCTGCAGGTGTGGTCGGCATGGTCTGGTTGAATCGACGGAGGGGCTGTGAAGTGTAAATGTTCGGCAGTCGTGTTCGACTGCGATGGCGTTATGTTTAACAGTCGCCAGGCGAATCTTGCTTACTACAACATTATTTTGAACCATTTCGGCGAAGCAGAAGTGGATGAGAGCCAGCAGTCTCGGGCGCATCTTTGTCATACCGGTTCCAGCCCTCAGGTGTTTGCCGGATTATTGGGAGAACAGCATCTTGCTGAGGCTCTTGCCGTCGCTCAGCAGGTGGACTATGACCAGTTTATTCCTCAGTTGACTGTCGAACCGGGGCTGGTCGATGTGCTGACTCAGCTCAGCGGTATGTGCCCTTTGGCAATCGCAACCAATCGCGGAAGTAGTATGCCGCGGATTCTCGATTATTTCAATTTGAGTGATTATTTTACAGTTGTGCTGACACATCAGGATGTGGCTCGCCCCAAACCGCATCCAGACATATTACTTGAAGTGGCTCTGCGCCTGGGAATGACTCCCGGAGAATTGATGTTCGTTGGTGATTCTGAACTCGACCAGCAAGCGGCAGAACGGGCCGGATGCCGGTTTATTGCGTATCAGTGGGATGGCGGTCAGCGCATAGATCACCATCTTCAGCTTCTGGACCTGTTTCAGAGTTAAACGTCTTGTTCATCTCAAGAACGTGGCCATTACAGCAGCGTGTGTAAGTGACTGTATCCATTAACGCGTGAATCAAAAAAATCCCCCGACCATGGTCGTCCTCTGGTTTGGCTTCAATCTGCTTGATTTCACTGATGTCAAATCCCTGTCCCTGGTCATAAACTTTTATACATAGATTATTGTCCGACAGGCAAATTGTAATGTGCACTTCCTTGTTCGGATCGTTTTGATTGGCATGTTTAATGGCGTTGGCCATCGCTTCGGTGAGAACCAGATTGATGTGGTACGCCAGTTCTTCACGGTTATCGTTGAATTTTTTCAACGTGTAGGCGACATCTTCGCCGATCTTGCCGATCAGGCTGAGATACTTGGTCTGATTGGGGACTTTGATGTCCACTTCAAGTTGGTTTTCCATGAGCTTTTCTCCTCAAGCGTCCAGTGCTGTTCTCGAAAAGAGAAAACAGCACTGGATGTGCACCACCTTAAAAACTTGCCAGAGCTTCCTCGGTTCCCGGAAAAATTTCGAAAACACGGTGCAACCGGGTCAGTTCAAACATGGATTTGACCTGAGATTGCAGGCCGCACAGCTTCAGCCCCCCTTCGCGGGAGCTGGCGTTTTTAAATCCCGAAACCAGTGCGCCAAGCCCTGAAGAATCGATAAATCTGACCGGAGAGAGGTCGATGATGATATTCACTTTCCCATCTTCAAATAGGCTGAGAAGCTGTGTTTTCAGCTCACTGCTGTTGTGGGCGTCGAGACGCTCTTCATTGAGGGTCAGTGTGACAATGTGGTCATGCTCTTCAATGGCGACATTCATGTAGTATTCTCCTGGTTTCAGGGCGTTGCGGCCCTACGAATTGATTTTTAAAACGATCATGGTGACATCATCATTGAAATGACGCCGCCCCTGGAACATGCGGGCATCATTCATGGTGTTGTCGATAATTTCTTGAGCGGTCAGTTCACGGTTCTCATGAATGACGGCCTTGAGTCGTTCAATGCCGTACATCTGCATGGCATTGCTCTCTGCCTCAATAATACCATCTGTATAGAGGACTAGGATATCTCCGGGCTGGAAAAAGGTCTGTTTTTCTTCAAAGACCATCTCCTGGGTGATGCCGAGAATCATTCCTTCCGCATCCAGTTCTTCAAAAGTGCCAGTTTCATGGTGAAGAAGCAGTGGCGGGTTGTGGCCGGCATTGGCGTAGGCAATCTGACCGCGGACCGGATCATATTGCAGATAAAACATGGTGATGAACAGTTCGGCATTGGTCAGATCTTCATACATGAAACGATTGAGAACATGTAAAACGTCTGGCGGAGTACTGAGTTGTCGGGCCTGAGCCTGGATAAACGTGCGCACTTCCGCCATGAGCAGCGCGGCACCGATATTGTGCCCCGATACGTCAGCGATAATGACATCCAGCAGGGGTTGCTTGTTGATGAAATCGAAATAGTCGCCGCCTATCTGCTTTGCCGGTACACAAATCCCCGCAATATCCACGCCTGGCTGACTGGGCATGGTATCCGGCAACAGGCTGAGCTGGATCGCTTCGGCAATCTTTAACTCTTTTTCCTGCTCGCTGACTTCAATAAGTTGACTGGTTTGACGGGCGTTACGCCAGGCGATCCCGATCTGGGCGGCAAGATTTTTATAGAGTTCAATAAATTCTTCGGTGTAAATTCCTTTGGCATAGCGCGAGTAGGATGAGAGCACGCCGATGGGTTGCCCTTCAATCGTGATCGGGGCGTGGGCAAACGACTTAATCCCTTCGCGCCGAATGATCTCCATGGATGCCGGTTTGTCCGTGCAATCGGAATCGTTGGCAAGAATGACCCGATTGTTAACGTAGGCCGAACCAATGCAGGTGGATTCATTGATCTCGCGGTCTGCATGAGACAGAAACTCCGTGTCGATCCCTTTGAAATTGCGTACTTTGAGCAGGTTACTGTCCTCGTCATAAAGGCGGATGGCACACAGGTCAAAGCGGAACTGGTGGTAGAGTAGTTCAAGAATATTATCGAAAATCGTATCCAGATCAGCACCGCTGGCGATCATGTTCGCCGATTCGTACAGAACGCCAAGTTGTTCGCGGCTGGCATCTCGACTCAAACTGACCGTGCCGAAAATATTGAAAACATCTTCCATCTTACTGCCGCGGGCTGAAAGATAGTTTTCGATGATGATACGTGCTGCCGCGGCACCGACGGAACCGGCCAGTGTTTTTTCGGTAAACCGCTTCAGGTTGGGAATTTCGTATTCCGACAGACTGCCTTTTTCGTCGATCTCGCGGTCGCCCAGATAGCTGGCGATGGCCATATTAGCCTGTTTTTCGCCAATAAATTTGGTCATCAGGTCGACAAATTCCATGATGGTTGGGGCTTTGCTGATGCGAGTCCGCTTCTGAGGGATATCCCGCCAGGTGGAGACACGGACAAAACGCAGCGCCTGGGTCGCTTCTACTGAAGATGGAGTGGTCAGAATGGAGATGGCGAGAAACAGACCGATATTGAAAAACAGCGTCCAGAACAGGGCATGGGACAAGATGTCGAGACTGTTGAGGTAGAACAGAGCCGTGGGACGCAGCCATTCAAGACCAAACGGTCCATGCTGGAGGATCTGATCCGACAGCCAGCCCGCATCGACAAAGGTTGGAACCAACAGGGTGTAGAACCAGACGACAAACCCGCTGAGAAGACCGGCGGCCGCACCTCGTTGGGTGGCGCGTTCCCAATAGATGCCCCCCAGTAGTGCCGGAGCAAATTGAGTTGCCGCCATAAATGAAATAAGACCGATGTTGACCAGGGCTTCGGTTTCCCCAAGAGTACGGTAGTAGAAATAGCCGAGAAAAATCACCGACACAATTGCTGCACGCTTGATATTGAGCAGTAATCCGGAGATGTCAGTGGTCTTGAGGTTGAAGCGCAGGATGATCGGCATAATCAGGTTGTTGAGGATCATAGTCGCCGAGGCGACCGATTCCAGCATGACCATCCCACCGGCAGCTGAGAACCCGCCGATAAACACAAAAATTGCCAGCAGCTTTTGGTGCTCCAGTAACGGCAGACTCAGAACGTAGTAGTCCGCCAGGGTCGTGTCGCCACTGTAGGTCAGGATTCCGGCAATGGCAATGGGCAGAACAAACAGGTTGAGCAGAAACATGTAGGCGGGAAACGCCCACATCGCCCGGCGGATGTGCTCATGGTCCGAGTTCTCAATCACCATGGCATGAAATTGGCGGGGAAGAAACATCACGGCCATCATGGAGAGTACGGTCATTGTGAACCAGCGGCCACTGCTATTGTGCTGTGCTGAAATCAACAGCAGGTCCGATTTTTCGGGGAAGCTGGTTATAAAGCGGCTGAACAGATCGCCGAACCCCTCAAACATACCGTAAGTCACGAACGCACCTACGGCAAGAAAGGCACACAGCTTGATAATTGATTCCAGTGCAACGACTGCCATCAACCCTTCATGGCGTTCAGTGCTGTTGAGCTTCATGGCGCCGAACAAAATGCAGAAGGTGGCGAGAAAAAGTGCGGCAAGAAAAGCCGTGTCGAGGGGCAGGTTGGGAAATTGCAGCTGAAACGACGCGGTCAGATTGTTATCGGAACCGCACAACATGTTGAATGTCTGCGAGATCGCTTTAAGTTGCAATGCGATATAAGGGACGATGCCGAGAACCGCAAAGATGGTGACAATGCCACCGAGATACGTTGACTTGCCGTAGCGGCTGGCAATGAAGTCGGCAATACTGACAATATTCTGCTCTTTGGTGATCAGGATGATCTTGCGCAGCAAAAACCACCAGGTGAAGCAGATCAGGGTGGGGCCCAGATAGATGGTCAGGAAATCAAGGCCGCTGGTTGCTGCCCGGCCGACACTGCCGTAATAGGTCCACGACGTGCAGTACACGGCCAGAGAGAGGGAATATACCGTGCCGTTGGTGACAAAACTCTTCCCGCGTTGCCGTAGATTGTCGGCCAAAAAAGCGACGGCAAACAGCAGCAGAAAATAGCAGAGAGTAATGATGCCGAGGAACTGTACCGACATTTATTCAAGCTCCCGGTCCGGGTTGCTGTCACGATGCGGAAGACCTTTGTCCTGCAGCGAAGCGCTGAACAGGTAGATAACCACGATAGATAAAGGCCAGCCGACCAGCAGGTAGAAAACCAGCAGAGGGAGTCCAAACAAAGTGTCAAGACGGTTGAAAATCTGCATAAATGGAAAGTTCAGCATGATGATGCCAAGGCAGAAAAAAATCAGCCATACCTGGCGTTGTTGCGTTGTAGACTGTTTGGACATGTTCTCCCCCTTTGAGATCATTGTCTACGCCAAGTATAGGATACATTAAGCATACTGTCGATCATTGGCAGGCATTTAAACGGTCAAAACTGTTAAAAATTTCAGGTTATTAGTCGGATGTTGTGACGACTGAGGGCAGATCAGCAAAGCGATAGCCGTTTTTCCCGCTGTTCTTCACCGCGTACATGGCGATGTCTGCCTGTTTTATCAGGGCTTTGGTTGTATGGCCATGATCCGGGTAAAGGGCGATGCCGATGCTGGCTTGAACCCGGAGGATGTGGTGTTCAAATTCCACGGGCTGCTGAACAGCATCAATCACTTTTTCGGCGATGGCTTGGACATCTGCAGGCGTTTTGATTTCACTTAAGAGCAGGATAAATTCGTCGCCGCCGATTCGGGCGACCGTGTCCGATTTGCGCACACACTCCAGCAGGCGATCCGCCGTCGTCTGTAGCAGGAAATCACCGGCATCGTGGCCGAACTGGTCATTGATTTCTTTGAATCCATCCAGATCGAAAAACAGTACGGCAAAGGATTTGTGCTGGCGATGGGCACTTTCCAGAGCGACATTGATGCGATCCCTGGCCAGGCGCAGGCTGGGCAGACCGGTCAATGCATCATGATTGGCCAGATGCTGGATTCGTGATTCGGCCTGTTTTTTTTCGGTGATGTCCATATGGGTGCCAAACATCATCAGCGGTGCCCCTTCTTCGGTCCAGACCGAAACCTTGCCTCGATCGAGAATCCAGATCCAGTGGCCCTGCTTGTGCCGCAGACGCAGTTCACATTCGTAGTACTGGTTTTCGCCGGAAAAATGGCGCTTGAGGGCCCGGTATGCTTTTTTCAGATCATCGGGGTGAGTCAGAGATTTCCATGTTTCAACGGAAACCGGGGTCAATTCTTCCAGACGGTAGCCCAGATGTTCTGCCCAGCGGCTGTTGAAAACGGTTTCCCCGGTTTGGACGTTCCACTCCCAGGTGCCGACATGGGTGCCTTCGAGGATGAAAGCCAGTCGCTGTCGCTCCTGAACCAACGCTTCAGCTGCTTTTTTCTGCTGTACTACGGAGCCGATACGGTCGGCTATTTCGTTGATCAGATAACGCTCCTCAATGCTGAACGGGCCTTCGTCGATGGCGGGGAAGTGCTCGCTGTAAAAAATTTGTACGTAACCACGGGTGGCCGCGTTGATCTGGATTGCGGCTTCCTGCTTCCAGTCACTTTCCTGAAAATCACTGGTCACAAATTGATGCTCATCGAACAGAATGCGGGCCGAGGCGTATTCGGCATGCTGCCAGGCGGGTGGCAGGCATTCGACCGCTTCGGCCAAAAACTGGTCGATATCCTTGCCCGTGGCTTCTGCCAGCCGAGACAGGCCATACAGACAGTGCAGAGCCTTGACCCGCTCGCCGATATCGTTCAGCAGGATCTCCCGGTCGGCTTCAATACGCTGACGTTGGTCTATCTGCCGTTCCAGGTCCAGTTTGTGTTGTGTGACGCGTTGTATTGCCGATGACTCTTTTTGGAACAGATAGATAATCAGAACCAGACAACCACTTAAAATAAGTCCGAAACATAAAACAAGTTGCGGCAAAGGGGTATGGCTGGTGCGTATGAATTTGGCTGTCGGATAACTGTAAATGGTAAAGTGATGGTCGAGGAAAGGGTGCTCCAGACGGCTATGCACCGTGCTTTGGTCGGGCTGCCACTGTGCGGGGCGATAGATCTCCTGCTGATCCATCTCGATGCGCGAAAGATACAGGGCGGTTGTATCCCGGTTGTCCAGCAGGGCGTTGATCCACGATTGGCAGCGGAATACGGCCAGCAGGAAACCGTCAAAGTGTCCGTCAACGGTGATGGGCACATAAACGAGAAACCCTGTACCACCCTGGACCAGTTCGATAGGGGCACTGAGTGTTGGTTCCTGACGGTTTTGGGCTGTTTTCAACGCGTCGCGGCGGTTGGCTTCCAGCGTCAGATTGAGACCGATGGCCTGTTCATTGCCCTGCTGCGGAATCACCCAGCGGACATGCAATTGAGGGTCGACCCATTCCAGTGCCTGATAGCCCGGATGGTCCACCAGATAACTGGCGGCATCGAGATTGAATTCCTCTTCGGACATGCCACCACGTTGCTGCCAGCGATAGACAAACCGTTGCAGGGAAAGAATACGACTTGAAAGGTCTCTTTCGATCAGATTGAGGACGGTGTGTGCTTCTGAGTCCGTGGCTTGTTGCCGTGCCTGGTTTTCCCGGTTTTCCAGAGCCCACCACAGCCAAAGGACGAGCAGAAACAGGACTAACGCCGTGACATAGGGAATCCATTGTCGTCGGACGGTATCGTGCTCGGCATTTGGGGAAGACAGTTCGCTCATGACGCCCTCGTGAAGGTTGGGGGGCTTGTCCTGTTAATAGCGTAACTCAGCCCGTGCCCTTTCGCAATCTCGGTGCACTTTGCCTGGACTGTCTTTTAAATGTGCTTTGTGGTCAGTCGCGAAACCGTTGGGTCAGTTCTCCATAAGCATCAATGCGGCGATCGCGGAAAAAAGGCCAAATTCTACGTACTTGTTCACAACGTTGCAGGTCGAGATCGTGGATGAGAATGGTTTCTGATGTCGTGTCCGCCTGGGCCAGGATCTCTCCCTGTGGACCCGCGACGAAGCTGCTACCCCAGAACTTGGCTCCCGCTGTTTTTCCCGAGGGATCCTCTTCGAAACCGATGCGGTTGACACTGAGGACGGGAAGACCATTGGCAACCGCATGACCCCGCTGGACTGTGGTCCAGGCCTCACGCTGGCGTTGTTGTTCCTCTGGGTTGTCATTCGGGTCCCAGCCTATGGCTGTCGGATAGATCAATATCTCGGCACCGGCCAGAGCCATCAGTCGGGCGGCTTCTGGATACCATTGATCCCAACAGACCAGAACGCCGAGAGTGCCGACACTGGTTTTAATCGGGGTGAATCCGAGATCGCCGGGAGTAAAATAGAACTTCTCATTGTAGCCGGGATCGTCCGGAATATGCATTTTTCGATAAATACCGGCAGTTTGGCCGTCACGTTCGAAAACGACCGCCGTGTTGTGATAAATTCCGGCCGCTCGTCGTTCAAACAGGCTACAGACCAGGACAATGCCCAATTCACCGGCCAGTGCCGAAAAATGATCACTGGTGGGGCCGGGGATCGGCTCGGCCAGATCAAAGATTTCACAACTCTGGTGCTGACAGAAGTAGGGGCCGCTGTGAAGTTCTTGAAGAACGACCAGTTGCGCACCGCTGGCGGCGGCCTGACGGATCGCCTGACTGGTGTGCTGGCGTGTTTGCTCTGCATTGCTCTGACAGGCTTGTTGGATCAGGGCGACACGACATGTGTTCATGACAGGGTTCCTTGTGGCAGTTGCATGGTCAGACAGTGTAATGAACCGTGCTGCAGGATCACAGCAGAACAATCCACGGCGATGATCTCATGGTCAGGATAGGCTGTTGCCAGGACCGCTAGAGCCTGTTCATCCGCCGGATCGTTATAGATCGGAGCCAGCACCGCATTGTTGATCACCAGATAATTGGCGTAGGTGGCGGGCAGACGGTCCCCCTCCTCATCAAAGACCGCCTGAGGCCAGGGCAGCGGCAACAGTCGGTATGGCGCATCATCAAGGGTTTTAAAATGGCGTAGCTGTTCTTCCATTTGTTGCAAGGCTGAATAGTGTTCATCCTCCGGATCGTCACACTGGACATAGACAATGGTGTTATTCGGGCAGAGTCGTGCAAGCGTGTCGATATGGGAGTCGGTGTCATCTCCAGCCAGATAACCATGGTCGAGCCACAACGTCTGCTGAATACCCATATGGTCATGAAAAAACTGTTCAATGTCATGTTTTTTCAGGTGCGGGTTGCGGTTGGGGCTGAGCAGACAGGTGCTGGTGGTCAGTAGGGTGCCACAGCCGTCAGACTCCAGACTGCCGCCCTCAAGAATCAGAGGCTGGGTTGTCACCGGGGCGGAAAATGCTCCGGCACTGTCCAGTTGTCGGGTAATTTGGTTGTCGAAATCAGCCGGAAACTTCAAGCCCCAGCCGTTGAAACCGAAATCATAGAGGCAGGGATATCCCTCCTCAATGACGGTGATTGGACCAAAATCGCGACTCCAGGTATCGTTGGTTTCGATCGGATAGCATTGAACCCATTGCAGCGAAAGTTCCGCACGTTGTAGCGTTGCGACGACTTCTGCCGGGTCCGGCGCAGCGATCACCACTTGTTCAAAACGACTGATATGGCGGACAAGTTCAACAAAGACCGGAATGATCCGGTCCAGGTAAGGAGCCCAATCGCTTTGAGGTGTTGGCCAGGTTAATAGAATGCCATCCTGTTTTTCCCACTCGGCGGGCAGGCGTCGTGTTGCTGTTTCCATGCTACTCTCCCTTAAAAGATGGAGCGATTATGCCATGTTTGTACGGTGAAAAAAAGCGTATATCGTGGGGGGGGCGGGCGCTACTTGGGCCGGTTGCGATGACGGGTCAAGCGGATGGCAAGCACGACGATGATGCACAATCCGGTCAGAAAAAACAGGCTTTTGCCGACATGGAGAAAGGGGATCTGCTGCCACGATTTCAGACCGACATAGCCCATGAGCGGATAACTGATGCCCCAGGCAATTGACGCGAGTAGAGTATAGCTGGCCAGCGTTGCGGCGGGAAAGTGAACACTGCCAGCGACAAATGGCACCAGACCTCGTAACGGACCGAAGAAGCGGGCGAATACCAGACTCTTACCACCATGAGCAGTGAAAAACAGCTGGGCGCGACGCAGCAGCGGTTTGCTGCGCGAGGGGAATACGGATTGGGCCAGAGGTGGGCCGAAACGTGCGCCGAGCAGGTAACTGATTAAATCGCCACACAGCGCACCCGTGGCTGCGGCTGCACAGCTCAGTTCAAGTTGGCCATGCCCGCTGGCTGCCAGGGCACCGATCGCGATACATAGGGCACTGCCCGGCACAAGCAGGCCGACCAGGGTGATCCCCTCGCAGGTGGCGATGACCAGAATCAGCAGGTAGTACCATGGTGTTGAGGTCAACTGAGATAACAGGTTTTCAAGCCACGATTCCATATCTTAAGTCGTAGCCTAATTGTCCCAAGGGGTAAACAGGAAAATGTTCGGAGAAGAGAGTCACCGGGTGCCGTACTGGCACCCGGTGGAAAAAGATTAGCAGCCGGTGAGCATATCGTTGCCCGCTGCCGGGGCTTGTGCTGCTTTCGGTGTGATGGTCAATGTTGCTTGATCACCAACGGAAATGTCTGCAGCTTCCTGGCGGCTGACTTCGATGGTTACTTTGTCACCGCGAACTTTGGTCACGGTTCCAGAGATTCCCTGGGCCAGAACCGTTGTTGCCAGGGAGGTGACGAGAGCCAGAGCGCCGAGCATGTACAGAGTTTTTTTCATGGGTTGATCTCCTTTAGGTACGTTGTTGGTAAGTGGTTGGGTTATTTCTTGTGGCACTGGTTGCATGATTTCGGTGCGGCGGTATTCCCTTTTTTCTGCTCACTCTTGTGGCAGTCCAGGCACAGTGCATGTCCCTGTTGCTTGTTGGTGATGGCAATCTTCTGTGGTGGCTGAGTGGTGTGGCAGGAACTGCAGTCCATTTTTTCACCGTGCATTTTGTGATTAAAGGTAACGGTTCCTTTTCCGGTGTACTGATAACTTTCTGCCGCCAGGGCAGAGGTGGTGCACAGGGCAACAAACAGCAGGGTAAACAGCAGTCTCGTTTTCATGGTGTAACCTCCTTGAGAAATGGGAATGTGGTGTGAAACTGTGACTTCGTTTTACCCCGTTTTTTACCCGACGACATTAGACGTCGATCGGTATACAGGGCGATGTCGATATGGATAGCCCTGATTTCAGTAGGTTACGTCCGGATGTTTTTGCGTTTGTTACGGCTGTTCCATTGCCCTTTTTTTTCGAATCTGCTACTCTCTGGGCACTATGACCCCGGAAAAAGAACCCATAATTGACGCTGTCGTTCAGATTGATGGTGCGACGATTAAAAAGGTGCGTGAGCAAAGTGCTCTGACGCAGCTGTATGTCGCAAAGATGGTCGGGGTGACCACCGATACGATTTCGCGCTGGGAAAATAACCGCTATCCGACGATTAAACGACCGAATGCGGAAAAACTGGCCGAAGCTCTGGAAGTCCCTCTTGAGCAGATTGTGCGTCAAGATACGGCAGAAGAGGTGGTGTCTCAGGGAGAACCGTGGTTTGTGTCGCGCTGGTTATGGGCCGGATTCGTGACCCTGTCTCTGATCGCCGGTTTGACACTGTGGCTGTGGCCAAAACCTGTTGTGTTGGCCGAGCGGGTGCTGCCGAGTTATGTGGCGCCAGGAATGACTTTCCCCGTCCAGCTGCGTTTTTCCGGCTCACCGATCCGCGGAGTTGTCCGCGAGCAAATTCCGCCGGGGTGGACGTTTGTCTCGTCGACGCCTGAGCCGGACAGTGTCGATGTTGACCAAGGCCTCATCCGTTGGATTGTGCAGCTGGGGGCTGAACCCATGGCCATCTATTATCTGGTTCAGGTTGCGCCCGATGCCGCGTTGAAAACCATGACCCGCTTTAAGGGGGAACTGGTGGCTCATACGTCCAGCGAACGCACCCGCATTGAATTGATCGGCGCGGACCAGCTGGTGATTCAGCACATCCATTGGGCTGATCTCAATGCGGATGGTGTGATTGACGATGATGAGATGCTCGATGCGTCTTATCTCAGTGAAAATATGGCGGGATTCTCGTTTGATCTCGACAGTATCGAACAGCTGTGGATCGAGGATCATTACTATTGGGACGAAAATTCCCAGGGCTTTAAACCCGGTTATGCGCCACAGGCAGATTCTGCCGTCACCGCCCGCCCATAACTGAACCGTTTTATAGATGCCAATAGCGGCAGATTGTTTTATACTGCCGAGCGTTGAAATGTTATTGATTCGCGTGTCGGGTTCCAGCAAGGGATGGAACGACGATTGCGATCCTGTCTGCAAGTAGGTAGTTATTCATGGAACGTGTATTACAGATGCTCGAAGGTGAGATGGCTCTGGTTGAACAGCAGTTCAAACAGGATCTCGACTCCGAAGTGACCTTGATTCGTAAGGTCGGGGAATATGTCCTGGCCAGCGGCGGCAAGCGGATGCGTCCGATGTTGGTGCTCCTGTGCGCGCGCTTGGCGGGCTACCAGGGGAGCCTCCACGTTGGTGTCGCCAGTGTCGTCGAATTTATTCATACGGCCACACTGTTGCACGACGATGTTGTCGATAGTGCAGATCTACGCCGCGGGGCAGCCTCCGCCAACAGCGTCTGGGGAAATGAAGCCTCGGTGCTGGTGGGTGACTTCCTGTTCTCAAAATCATTTTCCATCATGGTGCGCACCGGCAGCCTGCCGATTTTGCAGGCATTGTCCGACGCGACCACCAACATGGCTGAGGGGGAAGTCCTTCAACTGATCAGTACCTGTGATCTCGATTTGAGTGAAGAGCGTTACATGCAGGTTGTGCGTGACAAGACGGCTGTTTTGATTGCGGCCGCCTGTCGCTGTGGTGGGATTCTCGGCGAGGTCTCTGCAGATCAGGAACAGGCACTGCAGGAATTCGGCATGGATCTGGGGATTGCCTTCCAGTTCATGGACGATGCTCTCGATTATGTTGCGGACCAGGCCGAATTCGGCAAGGCCTGTGGACATGACCTTGAGGAAGGGAAAATGACCCTGCCGCTGATCGAAACACTGCGTCACTGCAGTCAGGAGGAGCGGGACCGGGTTGAAGCCATTGTTGAGAAAGAACTCCTCAGTGATGAAGATCTCGAAGAAGTCATTACTTTGATCCATCAGTACGATGGGATTGATTATACGCGTAAACGCGCAAAAGAATTGGTTGAATCCGCTAAACAACGGTTAACGGTCTTTCAAGATGGCGAGGCGAAGCAGGCCCTGGAGATTCTGGCCGACTATGTGGTGAGTCGCACTAAATAGCTTTTCGCAAAATCGCTGTTTTTTAATGGTTAAATGCCTCTGTTTATGATCCTGTTAACAGAGGCATTGCTGTTTCAGGCCGTTCTCAGAGTTGGAATGCTATCTGCATAGGCACACTAGTATATGTGTTTCTATCAGCGGAGAGTATTCGTTTATGCCTATTGAAGAACTTGTCCATAAAAGCTCTTTCGATTTTTCGGATCGCAGTTATACCATCTGTATTTACCGTCGTGCCGATGGGTTTACTGCTATGACCGAATTCAGCCCCGAAGATATGATTATTAATGACGGCTCGGATATTCAAGCCCTGCTTGAAAAACATCGTCGTCTGTTGCCTCTGGCGATCATCTCCCGGCAAATGAGGCCGGAAAAATAAATCGCACAATCTGTTACGTTGTCACCTGTCATAAAAAAACGCCGTGGTTCCTGAAAACCACGGCGTTTTTTTATGGGCTGTGCCCTATTGTCTTTGAGCGCTATTCTTCTGGCGCTGTTTCGGCTGGCTTAGGCTCTGCCTTTTTTCGGCGTGTTGTCCGTTTTTTAGGCTCTTCTGCTGCCGTGGTTGCTTCGCTAGCCGTTTCCTCTTTCGCTTTTGTCGTGCGCCGACGACGGACAGGCTTTTTGACCGTCTCTGCGTCTTCGGCACCAGCTTTCGGCGTTTCAGTTGCTGTGTCAGTCGTGGTAGGCTCGGCCGTTGTTTTACGCCGGGTTGTACGCCGTTTCGGCTTGGGAGCCTCCTCCGTAGGAGTGGGGCCCTCTTGGCTGGTCGTCGTTGAACCTTCTTCGCTCGCTTGCGGTGCCATTTTTTTCGTGGTACGGCGTCGGCGGGGCGCTGGCTTTTTTTCTGTGTCGGACTCATCAGTAACTGGTGCGCTTGCTGCCGCATCGCCTTTGCCGGGATTTTCGGCTGCTTTGCGCTGTGGCGTGTGCTTCTTTTCCACCTTCTCTTCAGGCGTATCAGATGCCGGTGGGCTTTCCGCTATTACTCCCGCGTTTGTCGGCGCAGCGCCTTCACTGGTCGCTTTTTTGCGCGGGGCGGTTCTTCTGCGCCGTGGCGTTGGCTTTGGGTCAGCCTCCTGAACCGTTGTCTCTTCTTTGCTTTCCGTCGTGTCAACAGCGTGTTCAGCAGTCTCAGAACTCACGGATGGTTTGCGGCGCGTGGTACGACGTTTGGGTTTTTCTGCTGCCGCTACTGTGTCCTCCGACGTTGACGGTTGAGCCGTGTCCGTAGAACCTTGAGTTGCCTCGCTTGTCTCCCCGACAGTTTCTGCCTTGACTGTGTCCTCTGCCACTTGAGGGGCAGGTTTCTTTCGTGGTGCTCGGCGACGGGGTGTCCTGCGGCGTGGTTTTTCTTCTGCTGTTGCGTCTCTGTCCGCGTTTTCGTCAGTACCCGCAGAGGTTTGTTCTACTGGCGTGTTCTCGCCCGTGTTCTCTTTAGCTGGAGTGATGGGTTGTGGTGTCGTTTCCGGTGCCCCTTGAGCCGCATCCACTGTGGTTGCGGTCGTCTCTGGTGACGAGGTACTCTCCTCTGTCTGATCGGCATCGTTTTCTTCCGGTTGCGAGGATTCACCGTTTCTCTGGCGATCATTACGGCGGCGGTTGGAGCGACGACGACGGCGCGGTTTACGGGCTGGTTCGTCAGTCGTGTTCTCGCCAGCCGCAGAGTCTGCAGGGCTCTCTTCTTCACTGTGAACGATTTCCGGCATCACCACATCGATGTTGGCGCGCTCAGACAGGTCGGTATCTACCAGGGGGGCGAGTTCTTTGTTCTGGCCGTCATGGTTGTCGCGACTCTGCTTGATAAATTCGATGTCGAGTTGTTCGGGTTGATACAGAGGATCGCCCTTGATCTCGATGGTCAGCTTGTAGCGTTGTTCGAGATCAAACAGCTCACGACGCTTGTTGTTGAGCAGGTAATTGGCGGCATCAAGTGCCGTGGTGCAGGTTACGGCTTCAATATGACCTTTGGCAGTACCCGCCTGAATGCGGCGAAGTAGTGCAATGGAGCGACTCTCTTCGCTGCGGATACGACCATTGCCCTGACAGTGGGGGCAAACATGGTAGCTGCCTTCGCCGAGGTTGGCCTTGATCCGCTGGCGACTCATTTCGAGCAGGCCGAACTGATGGCTGATCCGGCCGACGGTGACACGGGCTTTGTCAATTTTCAGCGCGGTTTTCAGCGCTTTCTCCACTTCACGGGCATTGCGACGTTGCCGCATGTCAATAAAGTCGATAACAATCAGTCCCCCCATGTCGCGCAGGCGTAACTGGCGGGCTACTTCCACAGCGGCCTCGAGGTTGACGCGGTGGGCGGTCGCTTCAACATCCTGTTCGCCACCCATTTTCCCCGAGTTGACATCAATGGCGACCAGCGCTTCGGTCTGGTCGAGGACGATGGAGCCGCCGGACGGCAGGGTGACCGTGTTGCTGGACAGTTGCGAGATCTGTTCTTCGATCTGATAGCGGGCAAAGATCGGTCGACGCTCCTGATGGAGTTTGACCAGGTGCATATGATCGGGCATGACCGCTTTAAAGAAGTCGCGCGCCTGCTGGAATACCTCACGATCATCGATGAGCACTTCATCGATCTGCGGTGTAAAATAATCACGGATCGAACGCAGCACCAGGTTGGATTCCTGATAGATCAGGGCCGGAGCCTTGGCTTTTTCGCTGTGGCTGACGATGCTGTTGTAGGTGTTGAGCAGGTAGTCGAAATCGCGTTTGAGCTCTTCGGGTGGCTGATCAATGGCTGCCGTGCGGATGATGTAGCCCATATTGTCGGGCAGTTCGAGGCTGGCCAGGGCCTGCTTGATCCCCTTGCGTACCTGATCGTTGTCGATTTTGCGCGAGATGCCGCGGGACGAGCTTTGCGGGATCAGCACCATATACCGGCCGGGCAGCGAGATTTCAGTAGTCAGAGCCGCGCCTTTGGTGCCGCGCTCCTCTTTGACCACCTGAACCAGAATCTGCTGACCCCGTTTGAGAATCTCGGTAATAGCCGGACGCCGGTTGGAGTGACCTTCTTCTTCGTTGTCGCGTTTGGGATACAGGGAGGGGTGGATTTCACCGATTTGCAGGAAGCCGGGGCGCTGGGCGCCATAATCGACAAAAGCCGCCTGCAGGCCCTGTTCGACACGGATAACTTCTGCTTTGTAGATGTTGCCTTTGGTTTGTTGGCGACCTGCAGTCTCGATATCCAATTCTGTCAGGATACCGTCTTCGACGATAGCAACACGATCTTCTTCAGGAAGAGTCGCGTTGATCAACATTTTTTTACTCATGCATAACCTTTGAATGCATTGTCTTTGTTAGACAATGGGGGGAGTTCGCCAGAGTGACGGACTCCACAATGATTGATGGTGATCCGCTGTCGTCGCTACTGATGCGGATCGGTCCTTTCATGGTGTTCGAACCCGTTATTGGGCTCCGTGCATGATGGACGCTTAAATACCGATGTCATGGTCTCTTGGCTAGAAAGAGGTTCCATGGTGTCGTCCCGATGGCGCGGGATAACGTTAACAACAGTTGCCGGGTCTTGTCCCCAGGGGATCGCCGTGCGTTTGAGGCACCATGAGCTGTCACAATTTGACGTGAAGGGTTACAGAGGTCTCAGCCGCTGGGCGGTTGAGATGTGTAACGGCAGCGCATTGGCCACGCCGGAGGATCGTCCGAAAACGGGGGCGTTCAGAGCCGGTTAAAACCTTTAAGGTGCGTTATCTCACCAGAAATACAGGTGTTGACAAGGTGTTGTCAAACGCATCACTTGGTGCTGCACTATACCAGATCAGTGATGGTTGTCACAGAAATAAACCATTTGTGTTTAAAAAATGTGAATTTTCCATAAAAAAATGCCCCCAACCGGAGGAGCCGAGTTGAGGGCCAAGGACAACATGAGATGGTCTATCGTTTTGGGTCCGTCACTCAAGCCAGGGCAACGGCTTTCTTGCGGCCTGGTGACGGGTTCAAACAGCGGTCGATGGTGGCAAAATCCAATTCGGTCTCCGACAGTGTGCGGATCAGGTGGATTTTCTCATCGTCCTGCGGTGTAATTTTTGAAACATCATCCTTGATTGCGGCAAAGGTGGCCGCTGTTGTGCCGGGGATCCGCAAATAGGGGATGCGGCTTTCGTCCAGAATCTGTTTGGTGATTTTGGACATTTCTGTGCTGCCGGGGATAACAAGTCCGGCGAGCTTTTTGCGATATTCCGGCAGGTGATACAGCGAGGACAGCATCACCAGAAGTTCGTCACGGCTGCTGGTGACAATCAGCAGGGTGGAGTCTTTGAGCAGATCGGCAACGCGCTGTGATGAGGCGGCACCGAGTTGAACATTATGCAGAATCCGGTTGTACTGGTCCTGGTCCCCTTGCAGTGGGGTTTTGAGCAGCCGGGAAATGCGTCCCAGAGTCGGATTGGCCAGTATGGGGGAAAAGTTGAAGCCTCCGGCAATATGCATTGGCTGGTCGGCAAAGGCGCGGCGCAGATAATCAAGAGTCTGCTGGCGTTTATCAGCGATCAGCTTGTTGGCCAGCAGCAGGCGGACATCGGCACCTTCCCGTTCAAACAGGGCCAGGTTCAGAGTCACATGGTCGATGACATTGCCAATGCCGCCGCCGGAAACCATGACGACTGGAGTGTTCAGCATGCGGGCTATCTGGGCATTGTTCAGACCGACAACCGAGCCGACACCGCCGTGCCCGGCCCCTTCAATAATCAGAAAATCGCACCGGCGTTCCAGTTCTTCGACCGCGCTGAAAATTGAATCGCGCATGGCCTCGGCACACAGTCGGCCCTCCAGAACCTGCTTGGTCGTGCCCTGTTGGACAACAACAGGCGACATGCAGTCGAGATCGTCATTCAGATCGTACACCTCAGCGGTCAGTGCGGCATCTTTGTCCATGAGCCGTCCCTGATACATGGTCGGCTTTGGACCCAGTGGCTTGATGAAACCAACCCGGCGGTAGCGTTTGCGGGCGAGATGCATCAACGACAGGCTGATGGTGGTTTTACCGCAATGTTGGCCGGTTGCGGCGATAAAGATCTTTTTGCACATGCGAGCCATATCCTTTATGTCGAGGTGTGGCAGGGGGCCATGAGTGGTGTGTGCGATACTAGCCTGGGGAATTGCAAGGTTGCTGCCAAAGCGTTTTTTTATTTTAAGCTGTTTTTGGCGTCCAACAATTCCAACGAGTTACACTCTCCCTTTTAGCGATCCTCCCAGTGGCTTACGAAAACAGCTTAAAATCGTTACGCTTTCAGGTGTTGCGGACTGTGCCGTTTTTGCATGATGTGGGCGAAGTTGAGACAGTTGTCGGGAGTGTGCGTGACACCGTCGACTCATGTGGTGTTCCGCCAAGGGGACTGCTATACTTGCCGCCATGATGAAATTGACCCTGCATCGTAAAATACTTCTGGCATTTCTGCTGCTGGCCCTGATCCCTTTGGTGGTATTGATTCTGACGGCATCACACAGCCTCGACAGTGTCGAGACTCTGGTGCGTAATGAAGCGACCAGGGCGCTGGATGATCAGGCGGCCCGGGGGCTGACGCTGCGGGCGCAGCAGGTGGCATTGCAGGTGACGGATTTTTTAAACCGGGTTGAATCGGATGTGGACGCCCTGGCTCTGGTTGGGCCGGGTCTCGCCGCGTATCGTCAGTTTTATCAGCGCCACCGGCGTGATTTATGGACCGACAACGACGAGCAGGGCCACCCGCTGATGCGTTCGATCCCTCTGTACTCGGAACTGGTGTTTGTTGACCCTCAGGGGCGTGAGAAACTTCGCTTGCGTGGCGGCCAACCCGAGGTGTTACGGCAGCATTCCCGTCACGATGTCAGTCATGATGGCAGCGATTTTTTTGCCCGTACCCTGGATTTAAACCGGGATGACGTCTATGTCTCCGCGTTGATTGGCCGTCATGTCAGTCGTCAGCAACAATTGGCCGGACAACGCTATCGCGGAGTGATCCGTTTCAGTCGTAAGGTCTACACCGTGCAGGGCCAGCTGGCCGGGGTGGTCATGTTGGCTCTTGATCATCGTCATCTGATGGAGTTTACCCGCCATATCAGTTCCGGCGCCACGCCCTTTGTCCTTGATGCCCGCTACGACGAAGGCAACTATGCCTTTATGTTTGACCACGATGGCTGGATGGTGGTTCATCCCAAGTTGTGGGACATCCGTGGTTTGGATGCCGCCGGGCAGCGGGTAGAAGCCTTTGAAGGGGAAGCTGTTCATCGCGATGATGGCAGCCGGGCCTACAATCTGTTCAAAGCGGGACAGATCCATGCCAATTATCCCGTGGTGGCGCAACAGGTGTTGTCCGGTCATTCGGGAATCGTCGATGTCACCAATGTCGGTGGGGTGCAAAAGGTGATGGCTTATGCTCCGATCCTGTTTCAACCCCGTGATCCGACAGCACCGCCGGTATGGGGAGGGGTGACCATCGGGGCCGAGGTGGCCAGTTTTCACCGCCCGGCGCTGGCAACGTCCGCCGATATCCGTAGCCGCTTTAACCGGTTCTGGCGCCAGGGCTGGAGCCTGATTGCTGTCAGCGTTTTGTTGCTGCTGGGTGCCGCTCATGTTTTGTCCCGCGGCGTTTCCCGACCTTTGCACCAGCTGATAGACAGTGTTCGACAGATGGCCCATGGTCGCATCTCTGCACCGTTGCCCGTGCGCGGCAGTGATGAGGTGGCCAGCCTGACTCAGGCCTTTAATCAAATGGTGAGCGAATTGTACTCCCGGCGCGAGCGTCTGGCCCACAGTTTGTTGGCGCTGCGTCGTTCACGCGGGGAGATTCGCGCTGAGCGCAATTTCACGCGGACGGTCATGGAAAATATAGACACCGGGATCGTCACTCTGGATGGTCAGGGGTTGGTAACGTCGATGAACAATGCCGTGCAACGGATTCTCGGCCTGGAGAAGCGGTTGCTGCACTGTCCGTTGAGCGAAGTGCTCGGTGGATATCCTGAAATGGCGGCCTCTGTGCCGC
>PKUE01000027.1 GCA_002869685.1 Desulfuromonas sp. | reverse complement strand
TTGCAGGGTTCGCAGCCGTCACCGAAGTAATCCACGAGAACAAAACCATTGGCGTCCAAAACTTCTTGCTGAAAGGTATCTTTGTCGACAACTAACATGGGTCATTAGCTCCTTTGTGCAGTGGCATATTGCAGATCGATTTCGGGCATCAGTTCTTCAAAAACATTCTCGATATATTTGTCCGCCTGTACCGCAGCGATGGAACCATCAGCCGTAGCCGTGACCATTTGACGCAGTGATTTAACGCGGATGTCGCCAGCGGCAAAGACACCGGGAATGTTGGTTTGCATATTGTCGTTGGTGATGATGTAACCGGACTCGTCCATATCGACGATTCCCTGATACATGCCGCTGGTAGGTAAAAAACCGATAAAGACGAAGACGCCGAATGTGCCATCCTCTTCGTCGGCAAAGTGCTCGGTCAGTTCGCCGGTCACCGTGTTTTTAAACACAACGGATTCGACAATGCCGTCGCCTTTAATCTCTTCAACTGTTGTGTCGAGCAGGAATTCGAGATTGTCGATGTTGCGTGCTTTATCAACGATAGATTGCGCTGCGCGGAATCCTTCGCGCCGATGGACCAGGGTCACTTTGCGGGCGAACTTAGTGAGGTACATGGCTTCTTCAATGGCGGATTCGCCGCCACCGACAACAAACACCTCAAAACCGGTAAAGAAATCGGCGTCGCATGTGGCGCAGTAGGAAACGCCTTTTCCGGTCAATCGAGCTTCGCCCGGACAGCTGATTTTGCGTGGTTGGGCACCGTTGGCGATGATGACCGCTTTGGCATAGTACGTTCCAGAGGCGCTGTTGATCACTTTTATCGGGCCGCTGAAGTCGACGCTGGTGATGTTTTCTTTTTTTCGCTCAGCACCAAAACCATCGGATTGGGCGACCAGCTTCTCAATCAGTCCGGGACCGGTAGAACCAGCATCTGAGGCGGGGTAGTTTGCCACTTCATGGGTAATGGCAATCTGGCCACCAGGCTTGTTTTTTTCAAAGATGACCGTTTTCAGCTTTGCTCGTGCAGCATAGAGACCAGCCGCCAAACCTGCTGGCCCTGCACCAATAATTGCTACGTCATACAATGTTTCCATGTGTACATTCTCCTCACTAAAGGATTGTTTATTTGCATTGCCGTTGTCATAGGTAAGAGCAATGGGGGTGCCAATCGTGGTTTCTTTCTCTAAGTTATTGAAAAACAAAGAGTAATTGAGGTTTGTCTTGGTGCTTTACGAAGTGAAAGGCTATAGGGAAAACTATGGAGATATGAGTGTTTGGAGAAATGTTCCTGTTAATACGGTGAGTTACGGCTTTATAGTTTTTCCGGTAACTATTTCGTATTCTATGGTGTTTGTGCGTGGGAGGCAGATCGATAAAAAAACCCCCACTTTGTCCGTGGGGGCGAGGGAAAACTTAAGAGAAAAAAGAGGGTTTTCTTGTTATTCCTGAACTTTTTTTCGCGTTCGCTTCAACCTGTTGCTCAATGATGGCTGGGTGATTCCCAACATCCGGGCGGCGATGGTTTGATTGCCCTGAGCACGTTCTATCGCTTCGTTGATCAATGCTTCAGTGATCTCGGTCAACGTAGGCAGGCTTTCGCTTGAGGCGAAGAGTTTCTCGTCGTCATCACCGGAAGGGGGGGGATCCAGCGTCGTCGCCTTTTTACCAATCGCTTTGCAGAAGGTTTCCATCGATAATATTTTCGATTTATGGACACTGACCGCATCAAAGACCATCGCCTTAAGTTCGCGGATATTACCGGGAAAGTGATACGATGACAGGAGTGTGACCAGTTCCTTGGGTGGCGTGGGTTTTTTCTTTTCCAGCGACTTGGCGGCCACGGTCATGAAGTGGTCCAGTAGCAACGCGAGGTCTTCCTTTCTTTCGCGCAGTGGCGGTATGTGGATGTGGTGGGTGCAGAGCCGGTAATAAAGGTCTTTGCGAAAGGTTCCAACTTTCATTTTCTCTTCCAGCCCCTGATGGGTTGCAACGACAATTCTTGCGTTGATCCATTTGGGTTGATCTCTTCCCAGGGGAAAGTACTCCCCCTCTTGTAACAGCCGTAACAGTTTAACCTGCGATGGAATGCTCATGTCGCCAATCTCATCGAGAAACAGAGTGCCGTTTGCCGCTTGTTCGATCATGCCAGGTCGTTCGACGTCCGCTCCGGTAAACGCCCCTTTGACGTGACCGAAGAGGGTGTCGGCAAACACGTTGTCGTCCAGACCGGCAACATTGACGGCAATGATCGGTCCACTGCGCCCACTGAGGGTGTGTACAGCCCGGGCAAACAGTTCTTTGCCGACGCCACTTTCTCCGGTAATCAGCACGGGTTGGGGACTGCGGGCAACGGATTCCATATACTGGAAAATTTTTCTGACACCCTTATCTTGGGTGATAATGTCAGCAAAGGCATCATGAGAGTCCAGTTTGTCGTTTAAAAAGTGATCCTTCATCTTATGATTTTCATTCTGAAGCTCAATCATGCGTATCGCGCGGCGGATCCCCTTGAGAAGACGTTCTTGTTCGTTTGTTTTAACGAAATAGTCAAAAGCGCCCAGTTTCATGCACTGGACTGCTGTTTCTAGCTGGTTCATGCCGCTGATTACAATAACGGCGACTTCGGGGTGTTCTTGTGTAATCTGTTTAAGTAGTTCCTCTCCAGAGAGGTGGGGCATGGTCAGGTCAAGTAACACCACGCGAATGTTGTGTGTAGCCAGATAGTTCATCACCTGGCGGCTATCTTCACACTGATGAATGTTGGTAATGCCCGCGGAACAGGCTAACGCCATGCTCAGGCTTCGCAGCCATAGTTTTTCGTCATCGACCAGCAATACGCCGAATTCAGGATATTTTTCTTCTGTCATCATGCTGCGTTCTCCTTTACAACAGGTAAAGCCAAGGTGACCTTGGTTCCCTTTCCTGGAGTTGAATTGAACTTGAGTTGGCCACCGTGTTCTTTCACGATTCCTGCAGAAATAGACAGCCCGAGCCCGGTGCCACCAACCTCTCGCTTGGTCGTGAAGAAAGGATCAGTCAAATGGGGGAAATGTTCTTTGGGAATTCCCACACCTTTATCTTTGACTTCCAGGCGTACTTCATTGTTGATGTGATAGGTTCTTAAAGTAATCGACTGACCGCGATGTTCCAGGGCCTGACAGGCATTGAGAATCAGATTGATCACAATCTGTTCCAGTCGCTGGGAGCAGCCGTAAATCTGAGGCAGAGATTCTGCGTAGTTCTCAACAAAGCTGTCGGTTGTCTTTTTAATCGTATGTTCAGCCAGCCGAACCGATGTTTTGACAATGGTATTGAGGTCCAATGGCGTGGTGCAGGTTGGATCAATGGTGCGCGAAAAATCTTTTAAATCTTCTACAATGTGTTTGATTCGCTTTGCCCCTTGGACCATTTCGTCAAAAAGGAGGGGCACTTCTTCGCGCATTACGGAATATCTCAAACCGCCGATCGTAAAGTCGCCGGATTCACGATAGCGCTCTTCCAGGCAGGAGCTGGCCATGTCGTGGGCTTTATGCAATGTGGGCAACCCCAGCAGTATTCCTCCGATAGGATTGTTAATTTCGTGAGCGACCCCAGCGACGAGAATACCCAGAGATGCCATTTTGTCGGCTTGAATCAGTTGTCTTTGATGGTGTTGCAGTTCTTTCATGGCCCGTTCTCGTTCGGAGACTTCATGAGCGAGGGCGGCTGTACGCTGGGCCACCTGTTTCTTCAACATGCGCGACCATAGAACGATACTGAAGATGATTAAAAGTAAGATGCCAACCACAGGAGTGGCGTACTTGATGATCTGCTTAATCGGCAGAGCCTGGGGTTCAAGTACACCCAGCCAGCGGTGATGGATTTTCTGGTATTCTCCGGTTTTTTTAAGGATCGCCAGCCCCTCACTGAATCGCCCCATCAAGGCCAGGTTGCCCCGTTTGACTGCGTAACTATAAGGCAAGGAGTCAATATTCATCAGTGGGACAATATTTACCAGCCGCATGGTGGTAGACAGGGCTTGAATCGGGAGCTTGGCGGCGGCCAGATAGTCATACTTTCCAGAGGCAACTAAGCGCAAGGCTTCACCGTAAGAATCAGCGCGAATAAGATTGTTGATTCCTGCGGACTGTAACAGTTCATCGCTGATGGAGCCCTTGAGGACAACCACTGTTTTTCCCTGTATCTCGGATAGCTGGGAAATTTTCGGTGTTCCTAAACGGGCCCAGATGGAATATTGGACTACCGAATGGGGGGGAGAAAAATCGACTTCTTTGGTGCGTTCTGCGGAAAAATTCAGCCCCTGCAGGGCATCAATGTCTCCATGGACCAAAGCTTGTCGCATCACATTCCAATTGCCCAGTTGGATCTCGACGTTCATTTCCATGACGCGGGCGATTGCTCTGGTTAGCTCCACATTGAAGCCGGATGGGTTGCCGTTTCTATCGAGAAACTCATAGGGGGGGAAGTCTTGCATTCCTCCGATAATGACAGGTGGCTTATCGATAAATGGACCGGCGTATTCAATCTTTGGTGCAGCCCAGAGTGTTGTCGCGTACAGCATTAGACCGAGAGCTATGGCCAGTATGAGGCGGAATGTTTTTGGCTGAAAAAGATCGTTAGAAAGATCTCGGCAGTAGTGCGTCACCAGTGTCCTGACAGGGAAGCCGTCTTTGGTGCCGTTTATACCTGTTAAGCTCACACGGAGCTTACTGGAATTTCATACGTGGTATGGGTTCACTGCGACCTCACTTCCTGATTCCTTAGCGGGAATGGTTCGCGCAAGAGCGGATGATAATTTTTTTATTTAGAAAGTGCTAACTACTTGATTCTTAATAGAAAGAGCGTTCGTTTAGTGACAGATTGCACGCCCCTGATCTCCTTGTCAAGAGGATGGTGTTAGACAAAACCCCATAGCTTTTTCTATAAGTCCCACCTTTCGTTTACGATTCTAAAATTCTTTCTCCTTATACGTCTGCGGGGAAAATAAGTAAAAAATCTATAGCTTATGCTATACCCTTTTGCGAAAAAGTTAGCATATGTAAATGTGCAAAAACGCTGCAAAAACGGATTGTTGCGCGTATACGCCATAGGTGGCATGACTTTTGCCAAGAAAAAAGGTGAAACAAAAAAAAGTTTAAAAAGGCCATATTTTTTTAATTCAGCGCAAAAAGCTGAATGTGAGGTCTTTTTATTGTCGCTGGTACTGAGAAATCATGTCCATATCAAAGGAGATCTGATGTTTGAGGTTCTGAGT
>PKUE01000093.1 GCA_002869685.1 Desulfuromonas sp. | reverse complement strand
TTGGTGCCGAAGGCCGGAATCGAACCGGCACGGCCAGAAGCCATCGGTTTTTGAGACCGACGTGTCTACCAATTCCACCACTTCGGCACAAGCAGAACGGATTATAGAGATAAGGTCACAGGGGGTCAAGTCTTTATCTGTCAGAAATTATTTTTCCATTAAATTCCCCCTCGGCCCATCTATTTTATTGGCCAAAAAACATTTCTGTTAAACTTGTTGAAGCGAACATGTCGATATTATTGTCATCCTGATGGAGGAATACTATGCACGAGGCCATGTTCTGGAACACGGAAGATCAGGGGCGGGTGCGTTGTGAGCTGTGTCGCTTTCACTGTGTGATCGGTGATGGTCAGCGTGGGCGTTGCCGTGTGCGGGAAAATCGTGACGGAGTTCTGTACAGCTTGAATGATGGTCTTGCGATCGCGACCCACATCGACCCCATTGAGAAGAAGCCGTTGTTTCATGTGATGCCCGGTTCTCACAGTTATTCGGTGGCGGCCATGGGGTGTAATTTCCGTTGTCGTCATTGTCAGAATGCCACAATTTCCCAGCTGCAATCTGCTCATGCTGAAATTGTCGGAGAACCGATTTCATCTCGCCAGATTGTGCGGATGGCTGTGGCCGGAAAGTGTCAGAGCATTTCTTATACGTACACCGAACCGACAGTGTTTTACGAATATATGTACGAGACGGCTCTTCTGGCAAGGGAGGAGGGGCTGCTGAATCTGATGGTCAGCAACGGTTATATGGCTGAAGCACCGTTACGTCAGTTGGCTCCGCAACTTGATGCGGCGAATATCGATTTAAAAGGCTTTTCGGAATCTTTCTACCGCGAGATCTGTGGTGCCGAACTGGGACAGGTTCTGGAGAGCCTGAAATTGTTTAAAGAACTGGGGATCTGGCTGGAAGTGACCACCTTATTGATTCCCGGCTATAATGATGATGCCAGACAGCTTGAAGGGATTGCCCGTTTCATTGCGGAGCAGTTGGGCGTGAATACCCCGTGGCATGTGACCGCTTTTTATCCGACATACCGCCTGACCGATGTGCCGCCGACACCGTTGTCGAGTCTTGAACGCGCCAGCGAAATTGGCAGACAATCTGGATTGACCTCAATCTATCTGGGCAATGTTGATAGTGGGCGGGGGGAACACAGTTATTGCGTAGCGTGTGGAGCGTTGTTAATCGAACGTAACAGATTCCGGGTGGTCGAAAACCATCTGCATCAAGGCAGGTGCCCTGACTGTGGGGCAGCGATGGCCGGCGTTGCGTTAGCCGGAAAAACAGACGGATCAGGGAGGTGACAATGGCTGGAGAACGCTTGGATCGACGGCGGGTCGAAGATGGCCGCTATGCCAATGATCGTCGTCAACGGCAGGACCGCCGCCAGGGGGCGGATATCTGGTTGAAATCGCTGCGCTGGTTTGCTGTCAGTGGTTGGGCTCTGATTGTCGGGTCGTTCTTTTTGATCAGTTTTGCCAAGCCTCAGACGATGACATTTTTTGAGCGGGTAAATAACCTGGCAGTACGGCGTGAGTGGGATTATTACCTGATGGGTTATGTCCTGTGGATGTTATTTGCCGCGCTGTTTAGCGGTCTGGTCGGGATTATGGTGAATATTACCCGCCGACGGCGTAAGCAAGATATCTTTTATTTTTCCCTTTTGGCGTCTTCAATCGTTTCGGCGATTGGTTTTATCTGGGTGCTGACACTTTAGGCCCTGTGAACGCTTGCGGGGTGCCAGCCTCCGCAGTGCCACTGCGTCCCATTCGGGTTGGCGTCATTACGCTGGCTATTCTGAGGCGCCTTTCTCCAACCAGAAATCGTTGAATTCCACCGGATCATAAAAGCGTTCACGTTCATAGCCCGTCAAGGGGTGCGTTTGCTCAAGGGGGTTCGTCTCGTGGAGCAGGCGATCTACGGTAAGAAACGTGCCCAGTAATGGGCCGTGTTTGTCCAGTGCTTGTAGTGCGTAGGCTGAGCAGGTGGGATACATCGGGCAGCGGGGGCTGTCTACCACCGAAATGTAACGCTGAAAAAAGCGCACGCCCTGGACCAGTGGGTTGAGGGAGTCCGTGTTGTCTGCTGTGGTGTGTGGAGCGGCAAAGGTCGTATCCGGCCAGTCGGCTGGATCAACCGACGTTGCCGCGCTGGCAGGGGGGAGCGAGCTGAGCAGGAACAACAGTGTGCAAAGCGCTGTCCTGAAACTCATTCTTTATCCTTTGTGTCACTCTGGGCTTGTTGGCGATAGAACGCCAGCCGTTCAGCCATCACTTTCTCATAGCCACGTTCTACCGGTTGATAAAACTGTCGGCCCGTGAGTTCCTCCGGCAAATAGTTCTGGGGGATGAACCCGCTCGGGTCGTTATGGGCATATTGATAGTCTTTGCCGTAATCCAGTTCTTTCATCAGTTTGGTTGGCGCATTGCGTATATGCAAGGGAACTTCCAGAGCGCCACTGTTGCGCACTTCGTTCAGCGCAGCGTTGATTCCCATGTAAGAAGCGTTGCTTTTCGGCGCACAAGCCAGATAGGTGGTGGCCTGGGCCAGAATAATCCGCCCCTCCGGCATGCCGACAAAGTGAACCGCCTGTTGAGCGCTCATGGCCAGCTGCAAGCCGCGCGGGTCGGCATTGCCAATGTCTTCGGCGGCAAGGATCACCAGCCGGCGGGCGATAAAAAGCGGATCCTCACCCGCCTCGATCATCCGGGCCAGCCAATACAGGGCACCATCGGGGTTGGAGCCGCGGACACTTTTAATAAACGCCGAAATGACGTTGTAATGCTCTTCGGCTCCTTTATCGTAGCGCAGGGCTTTTTGCTGCAGGGTATGAGAAACAAAAGTCTCATCAACCGGTTGCCCCTGAGCTGTTTCGACAATAAGTTGTAGATTTCCCAGCGCCACACGGGCATCGCCCTGAGCCAGCTGGGCCAATTGATCGATGGCTTCGCGGGTGAGCTGGGGGTTGTGGGCAGCCAACCCGCGTGAATCGGTGAGAGCGCGCTCAATCAGGATGACAATATCTGCCCGTTGCAGTGGTTTGAGGACGAAAACCCGCGCCCGTGAGAGTAGGGCAGCGTTGACTTCAAACGAGGGGTTTTCCGTGGTGGCGCCGATGAGGATGACATCCCCCTTTTCCAGCGCAGGTAGAAACGCATCCTGTTGCGATTTGTTGAAACGGTGAATCTCATCAACAAATAATATGGTGCGTGTTCCATACATGGCCCGGTCTTCACGGGCGCGAGATACAATATGACGGATGTCCTTGACCCCATTCATAATCGCCGAGAAAAATACGAAGCGACTGCGGGTGCTCTGCGCAATGACCTGGGCGAGGGTGGTTTTGCCGGTGCAGGGTGGTCCCCAGAAAATCAGCGAACTGAGCTGGTCGTTTTCGATGATCTGGCGTAGTGGGCAGCCCTCGGCGAGCAGATGCTGTTGTCCGACCACTTCGTCGAGCTGCTGGGGGCGCATACGCTCGGCAAGAGGGGTCTGGTCATCGCTGACCGTTTGAGAAAAAAGATCCATACGACCTCGAAAAAATCTCCGGTACACCGCCGGAGTTGTTGATGTAAACAAGTTCGGTTGACTTTTGGCTGGAGATGCACTAATCAGTGCCACATGGCCAACATCACGGCACTGTAGCACAGTTCGCGGATCGTGCTCAATGTCCGGCTGTCGATAGACTTTGCCCGGACGCTGTGGTAAATTTTCGATGCATTGCAATGGGGAATGATATGAAATCAATAGGAATTTATGCCAAACGGACCAATCCCGATGCGGTTCATGTGGCCAAGCAACTCAGGGAGTGGTTGGCTGGCCGGGATATACGGGTTCTGGTGGAGAGAGAACTGGCTGCTGATATGGGGATTGCCGAAGGATTCCCCGGTCGCGAACTGCCGGCCATGGTTGACTGCATTGTCGTTCTTGGCGGTGATGGAACGCTGATTTCGGTTGCCCGTAAAGTGGGGAATCTGGGCGTACCGATTCTGGGCGTCAATCTGGGCAGTCTCGGGTTTCTGACGGAGATCACCCTTGATGATCTCTACGACGAACTGCAACGCGTGCTCAGTGGCGATTTCACCATCTCAGACCGCATTATGATCCAGGCCGGGATTGAGCGACAGGGAACACGGATTGCCGACTATCAGGTGCTCAATGATGTGGTGATCAATAAGGGTGCTCTGGCACGGATCGTCGATATGGAAGTCTGGGTTGATGATCACTATCTGACCACGTTTAAAGCCGATGGTCTGATCGTGTCGTCCCCGACCGGATCGACGGCGTATAATCTGGCTGCCGGTGGTCCGATCATCTATCCGGGGCTGCATTGTCTGGTGATCACCCCGATTTGTCCGCACATGTTGACCAATCGACCGATCATTGTCTCGGATGAGTCGTTGATTCGTATCATTATGCGCTTCAATGAAGAGCGGGTCTTTTTCACCGCCGATGGTCAGGTGGGGATGGCGTTACAGGGTCAGGATGTGGTGGAAATCTGTAAAGCGGATATGTGTACCCGCCTGATCCGCAGTGGAAAAAAAGAATTTTTCGAAGTCTTACGCACCAAGTTGCGTTGGGGAGAGCGTTAACCCGTATGTTAACAGATTTATCCATTAAGAACCTGGCCGTCATTGAACAGCTGCAGGTACGATTCGGGCCGGGATTCAATGTTCTCACTGGCGAAACCGGTGCCGGTAAATCGATTATCATTGATGCCATGGGTTTGCTGCTGGGACAGCGGATGCGGAATGATCTGGTGCGAACCGGTGAAGAGACCGCCAATGTCGAAGCAGTTTTCTCTCTGACCGATCAGCCGGAGGTGCGTCGTTTGCTGCAGGAGATGGATTTTGACGACGATGACGAACTGGTGATTCGGCGCAGTCTGTCACGCCAGGGGAAAAATCGCGTTTATGTCAACGGTGCCTTGGCGACCTTGACTCAGTTGCAGCAACTGGTGACACCGATGCTGGCCATCTTCGGTCAACACGATCAGCAGCAGTTGCAACGGGCGGAAAATCATCTGCGTCTTCTTGATGGATTTGGCCAATGTCAGGATCTGCTGCTGGAATATCAGCAGTGCTACCGGCAATGGCGTCAGCAGCGGCACCAGTTGGAAGCGTTGCAGCAGGCCGAGCGGGATCGCACCGCGCGGATCGATCTGTTGAGTTTTCAGCTTGAAGAGATCCGCAGTGCTGCTCTGCAACCGGGCGAGGATGAAAGCCTGGCCACGGAACGCCTGCGCCTGCAATATGCCGAGCGTTTGTATGCCGGGTGTCAACAGGGCTATGAGCGTCTCTATGCGGATGAAGGCGCGGTCTGTGAGCAGCTCGGGGCGCTCAG
>PKUE01000143.1 GCA_002869685.1 Desulfuromonas sp. | reverse complement strand
TCGTCGGCAAACTGTTTGAGCGGTAGCGAGTTTTTGCCGACATCACAGCGTAAACGACTGGAGTGAGGGAACCCGATAGGGCGCAATGGTCGGGAGTCGTTTTTCCGTCTCTTTTGACGACGCAAAAGGGACCCGACGTGTGGGCGCGGAAGCCCACGTCACGTGCGTACCACCATCGCAAACAGATGATGTTTGCTAGAACAATTAGTTCCGAATGGCGGACCACTGAAGACCAAGGTCAAGATCGCCGGGTTTTGTCCCGGCAGCCGACATACTTTTGACTGGGCGCTCAAAAGTATGCAAAAACCAGCTGAACTTCTCCTGAACCTAAGCTCACCGACAATGCGTCTGTTTCCGTTTTGCTTCACGGATTCGGCTTGCCTCCCTTTAGCTCGGCAAATCTTGCTTCTTATTATCTCTGGCGTAAAACGTTGATAATGATCGTTCGTCTCTATCTATCTCTGGTGTGGCACCGATCAAACGGGTGGGACGGTGCCCACCCTTCAGCAGTGTGTTATTTAGCTCTCCAGCCCTCCCGTTCAACAGGGCGAATAACAAGTCAAGTGCATACCCAAAAAATGCAAAAAGGTGGCGCTCGCCAAAGCAAACCCCACCCCAATTTACAAACAAATCAATGTTAACAAACTACTTCTTGGCAATCACCCACACCGCATGCACGATACCGGGAATATAACCAAACAGGGTCAGCAGAATGTTGATCCAGAACGGCCAACCAATACCGACCTGAAGAAATACGCCTAACGGCGGCAGCAGAATGGCGCAAAGAATCCGAACGAGATCCATTTATGTTCTCCTTTTTATTTATGCTCCTGATGCTCTTCGATGGCATCGGTCACATCTTCTTTTATTTCAGCAGCGCCCTCTTTAACACCTTCTACGGCGTCATCCACCATCTCACCGGCCTTTTCAAACATGCCTTTGGGATTAATCGTCTCTTCAACGGCCTCACTGGTCTGTTCAATGGTCTCGTCAATTTTCTTGCCGGCTTTTTCTGCCGGACCCTCTTTGTCACAACCACTCACAAACAGACAAAGGGTTGTCGCCAACACGACGAAAAAGCCAATCGTTGGGTTCATCATAGAGTGTCATCTCCTGAAGTATGATCGCCCGGAGCGTGCAACACCGGGGAAATCCCGCCCCCATGCTTACATCCCGGCAATCGGTGGTAAACTTCAACATGAATCCTCCGTTCATCCCCCGACGGGATAAACGCCATAACTGACAACATAACAGGATTGCAGCGGTTTGTGTCAAGCTCAACCTGTTCAGGAGCCCTTATGTCCCAGCCCGGCAGCGAACTGTTTTTTGCCGTACGTCCAAAGCTGATCGGCCATTATTTCGGCCAGTTCTGCCTGATCATGGCCGCCCTCAATCTGGTCACGTTCGGGGTGGCGCTGTTCTCGGCCCCCGACTGGCGAATGTCTCTGAGTTATGGCCTGATCATCGTCGCTTTACTGCTGGCCTGGCTGGTGCTGAAACGGCTCCACGTTTCCCAGCGCATGCAGATGAACGAAGCCATGGTGCTGGCAGCGCTGGTGTTTCTGGTGGTGCCATTTATCATGACCATCCCCCTGCAGGTGTCCGGCGTTGCCTTCATGGATGCTCTGTTTGAAACCGTGTCCGCCGTAACCACCACCGGCCTCAGCACTTTGCCCGGCATGGAGGGGCAACCGCTGATTTTCACCTTTTCCCGCGCCTGGATGCAATGGTATGGCGGACTGGGCATTGTCGTCTTCTCCCTGGCACTGGTGATGCGTCCCGGCCTGTCGGCCCTGCGTCTGGCGGCCATGGATGAACCGGATGATCTGGTCGGCGGCACCCGCGCCCATGCCCGGCGCGTGGTAACTGTTTATAGCCTGCTGACGCTTTTCGGTATCACGCTATGGTTGCTCTTGGGCGGATCGCTGCGTGACGGCGTCCTCTATATCCTCTCCGCCGTGTCCACCGGCGGCTTCGCTCCCACCTCGGGTAGTTTTGCCGACCTGCCCCAGGTACGCCTGGCTTGGGTAGTCACTTTAATCACACTGGGCGGCGCCTTGCCGCTGGCGTTGTATCACCAGACGTGGCGTAACGGCTTACGCCCGTTGCTGGATAATGTCGAACTGCGCTTCCTTGTTTTCCTCCTCGCAGCCATGACACTGCTGGTCACCCTGTCGATGTGGAGTTACGGCACGCCGTGGACGACGGCGCTGCATCATGCCTCACTGATGGTGTGCTCGGCCCAAACTACGGCGGGCTTTTCCAGCCTTGATCCGGCGGCTCTCGATCCCGGCTCCAAACTGCTGCTGATCCTGTCGATGCTCATCGGTGGCGGTGTCGGCTCAACCGCCGGTGGCTTCAAACTGCTGCGCCTGCTGGTACTGCTGACGCTGATCCGCCATTTCGTTCGCACCATGAGTGTGCCGCCCAATACCGTGCTGCGGCAGAAAGTGGGCAAAAAAGTGCTGGAACAGGATGACGTGCAGGATGCGCTGATGATCATTCTGCTGTTTATCGGCGCCGTTATTTTGTCGTGGCTGCCGTTTGTCGCTTACGGCTACGATCCGCTCAATGCCCTGTTTGATGTGGTATCAGCCACGGCCACCGTTGGCCTGTCCACCGGCATTGTCGGAGCGGATCTGCCCAGCCTGCTCAAAGGTATTTTGTGTGTCGATATGTTCCTCGGCCGCCTGGAATGCGTGGCCTGGCTGATTTTCTTTTATCACCGGACCTGGTTCGGTAGAAAGCGAGATAACTGATGCGAATCGTCTTTGTCGGTGCCGGAGAACTCACCGTGGAAACCGCCGCGTTGCTCATTGATCGCAAGCATGAAGTGGTGATTATTGAAGAGGACAAGGGACGCATTGAAGAGTTGACGGAAACCCTAGACTGCAGCTTTCTCCACGGTGATGGCAGTCGTCCCAATATTCTCAGTGAAGCCGGACCGGAGCACGCCGACTATCTGTTCTGCCTGACGGAGAACGACCAGTACAACATCATTGCCGCGCTGGTGGGGCGCTCTCTGGGTTACGGTCACGTGGTGGTACAGATTCATAATGTTGATTATCTCAATATCTGCCGCGAGCTGCGTCTCGAACACACGGTCACGCCATCCAAAACTATCAGCCGTTATCTGGCCGATACCGTGTCCGGCGTTGATGCCGTGGAGTTGTCATCGATGATCAAGTACGAGGCGCGCTGTATCATGGTGCAGATTACCGAGCACAATAAGGGCAAAATCGCTGACTTTGCCCTGCCCAAAGAGGCGCGTATCATCGGCATCTACCGCGACAAGCAGTTCTTGATTGCCGATGCGGAGATGGTTCTTAAAGAGAACGATGAGGCGCTGATTTTGACCCATAGTAAGCATTTGGCGGAGTTGACGGAACGGTTTATTGAACCGGAGATCGAGGAGGAAGGGGAAGCGGATTGACCATGTTCTGAGATACGGTCTGATATTTCAAGGTCAAGGTCAAGGTCGCCGGGTTTCGTCCCGGCAGCCGCCATACTTTTGACTGGCCGCTCAAAAGTATGCAAAAGCCAGCTTAACTTCTCCTGAAGCTAAACTCACCTGCAATGCGTCTGTTTCCGTCATGCTTCACTGATTCGGCTCGCCGCCCTTTAGGTCGACGAATCATGCGTCTCATCATTACTGGCGTAAAACCGTGATAACACTCTTTCGTCTCCCTCTATCTCTGGTGTGGCACCGATCTAACGGGTGGGACGGAGCCCACCCTTCAGCAGTGTGTTATTTAGCACCCCTGCCCTCCCGCACTGCAGCGACGACACTCGTTGCGTGGGCGAAAGCCCACGTCACGTGCGTACAAAACATCGTGAACGGATGAATTCCGCCGAATCAATAGGTTCCATATAACGATCCACGGAAAAAGACTAATCCTAACCTGAAAAAAACTTGCCCAACCCCATTTTATACTTTATATAGTTAGCTAATTGGCTAACTATGCAAAAGACATGCTGAGGACTATATATATGGAATCTATTTCACAACTGTTTAAAGCGCTCGGCGACCAGAACCGCCTTCGGGTGGTCGCCGCCCTGATGGAATACGACGAGCTGTGTGCCTGTCAGTTGACCGAGCTTTTACAGATCACGGCAGCCACGGCGTCGCGTCATATGGGCGTGCTGGTAGCCTGCGGTCTGGTCCGCAGCCGTAAGGAAAGCCGCTGGGTTTATTACCGTTTGACCCAAGAATCTCGTCCTTTACTGGAGATGCTGGATTGGTTATCGCGCCAACTGGCAAATGACGCAACCGTCAAACAGGACCGCATAAAGCTCGCGGCTATCACCTCCTGTGACAAAAACGAGCTGTGCAAAAAATACACGTGCTGACCAACAAGGAGTCGAGCCCATGAGTGGCAAATTGAAACTGTTATTTCTCTGTACCGGCAATTCCTGCCGCAGTCAGATGGCCGAAGGCTGGACCCGCCATCTTAAAGGCGATGTGATTGACGTCTACTCCGCCGGGATTGAAACCCACGGCCTCAATCCTAACGCCGTTAAAGTGATGGCCGAAGCCGGTGTCGATATTTCCGGCCACCGCTCCCAACATATCGATGAGTTCAAAGAGATCGCCATTGATGTCGTGGTCACCGTGTGCGGTCACGCCCACGAAACCTGTCCGTATTTTCCGGCCAATTGCAAAGTGGTTCATGTCGGCTTTGACGATCCCCCCAAAATGGCCAAAGAGCTGGCCAAGCAAGGGGCCTCGCAAGAACAGCAGTTGGACTGTTACCGCACCGTGCGCGACCAGATCAAAGCCTTTGTCGAAACCCTGCCCTCATCCGTCATGGAGTAACGCATGCACAGTGAAACACCGTTGGACAACACCCGTAAAATGACCAGCCTGTTTGAACGCTACCTGACCCTGTGGGTCGGCCTGTGCATCATCGGCGGTATCCTGCTGGGCAAAGTCGCCCCCAATCTGGCCAGCAGCCTCGACAACATGGCGATCCAGGTCAACGGCGCGCCCGTGGTGTCCATCCCCATTGCCATCTGCCTGTTTTTCATGATGTATCCGATCATGGTCAAAATCGATTTTGCCAGCGTGGTCAAAGCCGGCAAGAGCGGCAAGCCGGTGTTTCTGACTCTGTTCATCAACTGGGCGATCAAACCCTTTACCATGTACGCCATTGCCATGCTGTTTCTCGGCGTTCTGCTCAAAGGCTTCATCGGTGCCGATGCCGTCGATCTGGTAAAAATGCCGTTCGGACTCGACCTGCCGGTGGGCGCCAGCCACGGTGCCGGACTCGTCGTGCTGCACGATGGTGTAAAAATGCTGCAGATCCCGCTGTGGCGCAGCTACTTTGCCGGTTGCATTCTGCTCGGCATCGCCCCCTGTACCGCCATGGTGCTGGTATGGGGCTATCTGGCGCGTGGCAACGACGGCCTCACCCTGGTGATGGTCGCCATCAACTCGCTGACCATGCTGCTGCTCTATGGCGTGCTCGGCGGCTTTCTGCTCGGTGTCGGCCAGCTG
>PKUE01000161.1 GCA_002869685.1 Desulfuromonas sp. | reverse complement strand
AACCGTCTCCTGCGGCGCTTCTTCCTCTGCACCGGCCACCAGCACGACGATCTCACCCCGCACTCGGTCGGCGCTGAAGTGGTCCAGAGCCTGGGCGGCGGTTCCGGCAAAGCGCTCCTCGTGAATTTTGGTCAATTCGCGCACCACGACAATCTGCCGGGCATCACCAAACACGGTTGCCATATCCTGCAGACAGGCCAGCAGGCGATGGGGGGCTTCATAAAAAACCGTCGTACGCGGTTCACCGACAAATCGCTCCAACATCTGGCAGCGCGCCTGATGCTTGGCGGGCAAAAAACCTTCAAAACAGAAACGGTCGGTGGGCAGACCCGCCATGGACAGTGCCGCAACACAGGCACTTGCTCCGGGGATGGGGTGCACGGTCACTCCGGCTGCACAGCAGCGCTGCACCAGCAGACTGCCGGGGTCGGAAATGGCCGGAGTACCGGCATCGCTGATCAACGCAATATCTTTGCCCTGCAGCAGCAAATCGAGAAGATAGTCCCCTTTGCGGGCCTCGTTGTGTTCAAAACAGGAGGTCAACGGCGTCTCGATCCCAAAGTGGCGACACAAGCGGCGACTGTGCCGGGTATCTTCCGCCGCAATCAGCGCCACCTCTTTAAGCACCCGGATCGCTCGAAAGGTCATATCTTCCAGATTGCCGATGGGGGTGGCAACCACATAAAGAGCACCCCACCCTGTCGGTTCAGACATGCAACCCCTCCAACTCGTCCAGCCACAGCTGAACACAGGCGTCGCTGGGCATCCGCCAGTCGCCGCGCGGTGACAGCGCGACACTCCCCACCTTGGGACCATCGGGCAAACAGGAGCGTTTAAACTGCTGCGAGAAGAAGCGCCGGTAGAACACCGTCAGCCAGCGCAACAGCGTGGCATCGTCGTAACTGTCGGCAAAGGCCTGCCGGGCGAGGAAAAACACTTTTCGCGGCGCGAATTGGTGACGCACCACCTGAAACAGATAGAAATCATGCAACTCGTAGGGACCAACATGGTCTTCGGTCACCTGACTGATCTCTCCCGCTTCATCGGGCGGCAACAGTTCCGGTGATACCGGCGTGGCGCAGATATCTTCCAGAACACGACTGGTTTCACCACAGAAGCTGCTCTGAGCACACCATGACACCAGATAACGCACCAGTGTTTTGGGAACACCGCAGTTAACACCGTACATGGACATATGATCCGCATTGTAGGTGCACCAGCCCAGAGCCAGTTCCGACAGATCCCCCGTACCGATCACAATTCCACCCTGCTGGTTGGCGATATCCATCAGCAACTGGGTACGCTCACGTGCCTGGGCATTTTCGTAAGTGATATCATGCACGGATTCATCGTGACCGATATCGGCAAAATGCTGACGGACGGCAGCATCAATGGAGATCACCCGACATTCAGCACCGAGCAGCTCAATCAACGCCTCAGCATTACCCCGCGTCCGGGAGGTCGTCCCGAAACCGGGCATGGTCACCGCGACGATGCCACTGCGCTCCAGACCAAGACGGTCAAACGCCTTGACGGTGACCAGCAAGGCTAAGGTTGAATCAAGACCACCGGAGATCCCTATCACGACCCGCCGAGCACCGATATGGTTGAGTCGTTTAGCCAGGGCGGTGGTCTGCAGCATGAAAATTTCTTCGCAATGTTGCGCCCGTTGCGCCTGATCCGCAGGAACAAACGGATGTTTATTCACCGAGCGCCGCAGCGGCGTATGAGCCTGTTCTGCACAGCTGAATTCGATAACGCGATAGGATTGATTGGCACAGCTGGCCGCAAAACTGTTGTTCTTATGGCGCTCGTTGTAGAGTCGGTCGATATCCACATCGCCGAAGGCCAACTGTGTCGAGAAGCTGAAACGCTCGGTCTCAGCAAGGATCTGACCGTTTTCGGCAATCAGCGAGTGCCCGGAGAAGACCAGATCGGTACTGGATTCGCCAGGACCGGCAGAGGCGTAGGCATAGGCCGCCAAGCAGCGGGCGGACTGGGATTGAACCAACTGACGGCGGTACTCCTGCTTGCCGAGAATCTCCGGGCTGGCCGAAAGGTTGACCAGGACCGTTGCCCCGGCCACGGCCATCTGACCACTGGGCGGATTCGCCACCCAACCATCTTCACAGATCTCTACACCGATCACACAGCCGGGCAAATCACGTTGGCGGAACAGCAGGTCATCGCCAAAGGGAACCAAGTCGCCACACAGCGACAGTTGATCAGAGGTTCGGTCCTGAGCCGATGAGAACCAGCGCTCTTCATAAAATTCCTGGGTATTGGGTAAATAGGTTTTCGGAATCACTCCGAGAATTTCGCCGCCACTGATCACCACGGCACAGTTGAACAGCCGGCCACCCTGGGCAATCGGCGCGCCGACAATAAGGATCATCTGTTCATGACGGGTCAACTGCTTGAGATCGCCGAGAACCTGACGGCTACGCTCCAACAGAACCGACTGAAAGAACAGGTCGCCGCAACCGTAACCGGTCAATCCCAGCTCGGGAAACACCACGCAATGGCAGCCCTGTTTTTTAGCCCGCAACGCTGCCGAAACGATCTGCTCGGCATTGAATTCCAGGTCGGCAATACGGTGCTCCACCGAAGCAACCGCCAGGCGAAAGTACCCGTAACTGGCAATCTGTGTTCGTTTCATACTCGCTTCCTGTTTGCTGTTCAACTCACATCAAAGGCATCAATCAGATGCTCAACCTGAACGTTGTCATTTTCCACATGAACCGTTACGACGTCAAATCGCATGGCCGTATCTTCGCCACCATGAGTGACCAGATAATGCTGGGCTGTAGCGATAATCTGTTGTTGCTTACGCAAAGTCACGGCTTCACGGGCATCGCCATAGTGGCGACTCTTGCGGGTTTTTACTTCAACAAAGGCCAGGGTCTTACCCCGGCGGACAATCAAATCGATCTCTCCGTGGCGACACCGGTAATTGCTGGCCACAATACGATAGAGACGACGGCGCAGGTAACGGGCGGCCTGTTGCTCCCCCCACTGTCCCAGGGCCAGCCGCTGCTCAGTCACAGTGTTCCCGCACGCCGGCAAACGTTTTACGATGCAGAGGGCACGGGCCATGTTCTGCAATCAATTGGCGGTGCTTGGCACTGCCGTAGCCCTTATGCCCCTCAAATCCGTAGGCGGGATAATGACGGGCGTAGACTTTCATCATGCGATCGCGGACCACTTTGGCAATCACAGAAGCTGCCGCTACAGACAATGATCGCGAATCGCCCTTGGTGATGGTTTGTTGTTCTATCGCTAGGGGCAGAGGCGTTATCCCATCGATCAACAGATGCTCCGGACTGATTTTCAACCGGCTAACGGCACGACACATGGACTGAACTGTGGCCTGAAGGATATTGATCCGGTCGACCTCCTCAGCATGGGCAAAACCAACACCGACGGCAATGGCCTGCTGGCGAATCGGCCAAAACAACTGCTCACGCTTTTTTTCAGTCAGCTTTTTTGAATCGGTCAAACCGGGCAGGTCAAAATGCTCGGGAAGAATCACCGCAGCGGCAACAACCGGTCCGGCCAACGGACCACGTCCAGCTTCATCAATACCAGCGACCAGCGTGGTTCCACGGCTGCGCAGTTTCTTTTCAAAATAGGTTGGATCGATGATGGAATCATCAAATAGCGATAAGGTCACGTTTTTGCTCCCTGACATTCACTTGATGGCACAGCAAGGCACCACTCAGTATAGGCCAGCAAAGCCAAAACCGCTAAGAATAATTCTGGGGAAGGGAGAAGAAAAAACTCCCGCAGAGCTGGGCCCTGCGGGAGCTTTTTGACTAGTTCTGGCGCTCTTCGCGAATACGAGCGGCCTTGCCCTGCAGTTGACGCAGGTAGTACAGCTTGGCGCGACGCACGCGACCCACCATCATCACTTCGATCTTGTCAACCATCGGTGAATGAAGGGGGAAGATCCGCTCAACACCCATGCCGCCGGAAATTTTGCGAACAGTGAATGTGGAACCGATGCCGCGGTTTACCCGCTTGATGCAAACACCCTGGAAAACCTGGATACGTTGTTTGTCACCTTCAACAATTTTTACGTGAACGCGCAGAGTATCACCCGCCTTGAATTGGGGGATATCCTGTTTCATCTGCTCGTTACCAATCTGTTCAACAATGTTCATCATTGCCTCCTTGTTTATCACGTCAAGACGTCTATGTATTTTCGTTGTTTTTATCGTGGCGGAGCATCTCTTTGAGTCGTTTCAATTCGACTCGATCTTTCTCCGTCAACGGCACATGCTCAAGCAGGTCCGGCCGTCGCTGTAACGTTCTGAGCAACTGCTGGCTCCGCCGCCAGGCTGCAATTCGGGCATGGTCGCCTGACAGCAGCACTTCGGTCACCTGACGTCCTTCAAACTCCGCCGGACGCGTATAATGGGGATGCTCCAGCAAACCATCCGAAAAGGAATCGGCTTCGGCACTTCCCTGATTCCCAAGTACCCCAGGAATCATCCGGGCCACAGCATCAATCATCACCATGGCCGGCAATTCTCCGCCGGTTAACACAAAGTCACCGATGGAGTATTCCGCATCGACATAACTGCGTACCCGTTCATCGAACCCTTCGTAGCGGCCACAGAGAAAGATCAAACTCTCTTCATCCGCCAGTTGCCGGGCCTGCTGCTGATCGAAACGCCGCCCCTGGGGGGACATCATCAGCACGCGTGCTGCGGGGTACTGCTGTTTCAGGCTACGGATCGCGCGGCATAAAGGTTCCGGCTTCATCACCATCCCCTCACCACCACCGTAGGGGGTGTCATCGGTTACCTGATGACGGCCCTCAGCCCAGTCACGCAAATTGTGCGCCGTGATCCGGACCAGCCCTTTCGCTACGGCTTTACCGATAATACTACCGGCAAACGGAGAATCAAACATCTCCGGAAATAATGTCACTACCTCGAAATTCATCCGTTGAGTTCAACCAATCCCTCAGGCAGGTTGACATACATAATACCCTGCTCAAGATCAATCTCTTCAACCATCGCTGCCACCGCCGGAAACATCACATCGCCATGGGGGCCATGTACGATGTAGACATCGTGTCCACCGGTTTCCAGCAACGATGTCAGAACACCGAGTTCGCCAGCCCGTCTGTCCACCACCTGCAATCCTTCCAGCTGATGCCAATACAGACTGTCGTCATCCAAATCGGGCAGTTCGTCCATGGCCATGTACACCTCACCACCGACCAACGACTCAACCTTGTTGATGTGCTCAAAGCCTTTAAGCACCAGCAGCACCAGCTGCTTGTGCCAGGAACTTTTAACCACATCGGCAACAACGCGGCGGTTGTCACGACAAACCAGTTCAACCCGCGATGCTTCCAGCAAAGCCTGCGACCCGGAAGTCACAGGACGTATTTTTAAATCCCCACGCAAACCGTGGGTCCCAATAATCGTTCCGACATGGAACAGTTGTTGGGACATTGTGCTCACCGTGTCTACCACCAGCGCTTAAGCAACCGGCTTTTGGGTAAACTTGGCCCAGACACCTTCCTGACGCAGAATTTGGCGAACAGTTTCAGAAGGCTGTGCGCCTTTGTTCAGCCACGCCAGTGCGCGCTCTTCGTTGAGGGTTACCATCTTGGGCTCAACGAGGGGATTGTACTGACCGAGATTTTCAATGTAACGACCGTCACGGGGACAACGCTCGTCCGCGACAACAATCTGGTAAAAAGGTTTCTTCTTAGCACCACCACGGGCCAATCTGATTTTTACGGACATCTTTCTTGTTCCTCTCTATGAATGTGATACCTGCTCATCAGGCATCTGAAAATTTTTAAAAGGGCAGGCCGTTTCCACCGCCACCCATGAGCCCTTTAAGTCCCTTGGGGCCCATTTTCTGCATTTTTTTCATCATCTTCTGCGCTTCAGTAAACCGTTTCAGCAACTGATTGACATCCTGGATACGGGTGCCACTGCCGTTGGCAATACGCAGACGACGCGAGCCGTTGATAATTTTATGATTCTGCCGTTCGGCGGGCGTCATCGACGAGATAATCGCCTCAATGCGCTTCAGCTCCTTATCGGGGAGTTGCATGTTGCCAGCCTTTTTCATGGCCTTGCCGGCACCGGGAATCATCTTGAGCAGCGATTCCATCGAGCCCATTTTTTTAACCATCTGCAGCTGATCACGGAACGTTTCGAGGGTAAAGCCCTCTTTGCGCATCTTCTTTTCCATGCGCGCCGCGTCGTCTTTATCGATGGCCGCTTCAGCTTTCTCGATCAGCGACAGAACATCGCCCATACCGAGAATACGTTGGGCCATGCGATCAGGATGGAACACCTCAAGGGCATCCATCTTTTCACCCATACCGACAAATTTAATCGGTTTACCCGTTACGGCCCGAACCGACAGAGCGGCACCTCCGCGGGCATCGCCATCAAGCTTCGTCAGGACAACACCGGTAATGTCGAGCTTCTCGTCAAAGCTTTTGACAACATTGACGGCATCCTGACCGGTCATGGCATCGGCAACAAACAGGATCTCACGCGGCTTGAGCGAGTCATTGATCCGGGCCAGTTCGTCCATCAGCTCGGTATCAATATGCAGACGACCGGCGGTATCAAGAATCAGCGTGTCATGCCCATGAAGCCGGGCATATTCCCGCGCCTGCTCACAAATGGACACCGGATCGTCGCCGGGCTGCGTATCAAAAACCGCCACCCCCAGTTGACGGCCAAGGGTTTTCAATTGCTCAATTGCTGCGGGGCGGTAAATGTCAGCCGGCACCAGCAGCGGATCACGCTTGTCGCGCCGCAGTTTCAGCGCCAACTTGCCACAGGTGGTAGTTTTACCCGCTCCCTGCAAACCGCACAGCATAATGGGGACCGGCGGTTGCGCCGCCAGATCCAGTTCGGCCTGATCGCCCTCCCCCATCAGTTGGCCAAGCTCGTCACGAACGATCTTGATCACCTGCTGAGCGGGTGTCAGACTCTTGAGAACATCCGTCCCTACAGCACGTTCACGCACCGCAGCAACAAAATCTTTAACAACTTTGAAATTGACATCCGCCTCAAGCAGGACCAGACGCACCTCACGCATTGCCTCATCAACATGGCTTTCCGTCAGGCGCCCTTTACCACTGAGTTTCTTGAAAACGGCGTCAAATTTATCTGTCAGGTTATCAAACATAGTTATCCCTGCGTCTGCTAAAGTCGCAAATAGTGGACTATAGTTACCCCACTGAAGCTTGTCAAGAAAATTCCCCAACGCAGACAAAGCCCTCGCCCTCAGGATCCTGTTCATAAAGACTGAAGGGTTTCAACCCCAGCTGGGTCAACAGCAAAACCACCGCCTCGCGATCATTGCGATCAAATCGGATCACCATCCCACAGTCCGTCGATAAGGCACGAGGCACCGGGATCAATAAGATGTCAAACTTCTCTTTGAGGCGAATCTCAGCAAGCATCACCCGATGGACCGAGTTAAAAATAACCAGCAGGTGCTGATCATCGATCATTTTCATGTGTTGTTCCCTTTGACTTGAATTGACAGTCCCGCCACAAGTGGCTATGGTGACCGGATCAATGGCATTCACCCCTAACACAGGCCCCGGCATGACTGTCACAACTTTTCATCTTGTAATTCTGCTCAGTTTTGCCCTGTTCAGTAATATCCCGCTGGGGTATCTGCGTCAGGGTGCGGCTAAGCGTTCGGCCAAATGGATGCTGTATGTCCACTTGTCCATCCCGTTTCTTTACCTGTTGCGTAACTACTACAACTTCAGCTGGCGGGTCATTCCTTTCACGTTGAGTTGTGCCATTGTCGGCCAACTCGTCGGCGGCCGCTTACGCAGACGAATGGAGCGCGCCTGATCCATGGCCAAACGCTCGAAAAAATCAGCTTCCCTCAGTTCAGCACGAGCCGTTGTTGAGAGTTTGTTTTCCCATCTGGGAATCGCCGACAAAATCGAGCAACACCGGGTCTGGTTAATCTGGGAGGAATGTGTCGGACCGCAAATTGCCGCCCAGGCGAGTCCGCTCAGAATCCGTGACAACATCCTCGAAGTCCGTGTCAGTCATCCCGTCTGGATGCAGCAACTGCAGCTGCTCAAACCCCGACTGCTTGAGCGACTCAATGCCCAGCTTGGTGAAACACCTCTCTCCGACATGTTCTTCCGCCGTGGCCATCGCGTACAGCCGGAGCAGGCGGCGCCACCGAAAATCGTCTTGCCCGAACTCAGTGATCGGGAGCAGGAGGAAATTGAGCAATTGGTGGCGACAATCAGTGATCCGGAAACCCGCAAGGCGATGCAGCAGCTACTGACCAAGCAGAGACAACTGGATAACTATCGCCACTCTTCCTGATCGAGGCAGCGGCACCGTCCGGCATAAATCGCCTCAACTTCCTCGCTGTAACGATCACGCTGACCACTCTGTGGCGACTGGGACACCTCATCACGATACAGATACAACGGAGCTTCTACCGCCACACCGGCACCTCCCCCCTTGCGTCCTTCAACCAATACCAGTCGCGCGCTCTTGCCGGGGCGGCTATGCACATAGCGTAACCGCTTGCAGGCTACCCCGTATTGGCTCATTGCCGTCATCAATTCTGCGCTGCGTTCCGCCAGATGGACCATCGACAGCACACCACCATGCCTCAGCAATAATGCACTGGCTGCGACAAACTCCTCTAGACCACCAGATATTTCATGCCGGGAGCAGGCCCGCTCATCGCCCTGCGAACATCGCCCCTGCCCCAAGGGACGGAATGGCGGGTTACACAGCACGTGATCAAAACGGCCATGCAACTCGGACGGCACGCAACGAATATCATGCTGTCGCACCTGGATACGATCCTGCAAACCGTTTAAAGAAAGACTTTTTTGCGCCCGTGCCACCTGGGCCGCCTGCAATTCCAGGGCAAGCACCGAGATCGCAGGATGGGCTCGCGCCACAATCAGGGCAATCACTGCACTGCCACTGCCAAGATCGACAACGTCATCACCACGGCGAATAGTAGCGAAATCACTGAGCAACACCGGATCGATCGAAAAACGGTAGCCATCACGATGTTGTACCACCTGAACATCGAAGCCATCCAGACGATCAAGGGTTTCTTCTGTGGTTAACTCGACAGCGTTCATAGTCTCGTACCGGACAAAAAAGGGAGAGCGGAAAACCGCTCCCCCTTGATTTCATACATGATGCTGGAATTATGAGCCGTAAGAGTGCAATCCGGCCAACAACAGGTTCACGCCGAGATAACAGAAGATCGTCGCTAAAAAGCCGACAATGGACAGAATCGCAGCTTTACGTCCGGCCCAACCACGGGTGATACGGGCATGCAAAAATGCGGCGTAAATAAACCAGACAATCAGACTCCAGGTTTCTTTGGGGTCCCAACTCCAGTAAGTCCCCCATGCGTAGTTCGCCCAGGCGGCACCCGTAATGATCCCCAGAGACAAAAGCGGGAAACCGATCATAATCGCCTTATAGTTCAGGTCGTCGAGGACCTTGGCACTGGGGAACACCCCAACAAGACCACCCGCCGGTGCATCACTGTCAGCGGACTCTTTGCCCACCTTGATCAGATACATGATCGACACCCCACAGGCAACGGCAAAGGCGGCATAACCGAGGAAGCAGGTAATAACATGGTAGGTCAACCAGTTACTCTTCAGTGCCGGAACCAGCGGTGAAATTGCTGAATCAAGCCGCAACTGCGCCCAGGTCATCGCCAGGAACGCAAACGGGATGACAAACGCCCCGACAGCCTTCTGCTTGTATTTCAAGTCGATCAACAGATAGATCAGCAGAATCGTCCAGGAAAAGAAGACCACCGATTCGTACAGATTCGACAACGGAGCATAGCCGGCACCACCGGGAATCTGATAGGTCTCATACCAGCGCAAACCAATGGCAAAGGTCTGGGTGACAAAACCAAGATAGGCCAGGATCGTCGCAAGTTTGGCGACCAGGACGCTACGGGTTGCCAGAAAACCGATAAACAGCACCATGGCAACAAAGTAACCAATGGTGACATAGTTGAACAACTGACCACTTGTCATAAATTCAATCCTCCTCGCAACAACTATTTAGCAGACAGTTCGTCACGAAATTTATTTTTCAATTCGTCAAAAAACAGCTCAAATGCCGGTTGGTTACGATGCGCAGAACCCACCATACGAACACCGACCTTGCCTTCCTGAGGCGTAAGAATCACCCACATACGGCGGTGAGACAGGAAGAAGGCAACCAGACAGCCGACAATCATTAGAGTACAACCCAACCAGACAACCCAGACACCGGGATCTTTGGTGACTTGCAGACCGGTATAGAACAACTGGTCAAAATCAACCAGGGTAAAGATATAGTCACCACCGCGCTCCTCGTCAAACTTGGGGAAGTTTTTGAAGACGGTGACCATGCGGGCATCACCCTCTTTCGGCAACACTTCAATACGCGCAGCAGGGCCAAAGTTACGGAACATCGGAGTAAAATCAGCCACCCGCACCCGGTCACCACTGGGCAGTTCTGCCAACTGGCCCCGATGCAGGGTAAAAGCGTCGGCTTTATCCGTATCACGCACATTGACCTTGATGGAGATCACTTCATCGCCCGCCGGACCGTAACTTGACTGGTAGAAAGTCAAGCCTTTGTAGGACAGGGGATCATTGACCTCGATGTAACGGTGATCGATCACAGTCTCGCCCTGATCGATGACGGTCAGAATACTGCTGTATTCCTTCGGACGTTGCGACTCACCATAAAATTCAACCGAGAAATCTTCACAGCGCACCGTAAAACCGAGTGGCATAGAGGTCTGACCATTGCGCAGCCAGATCCGGTCGGTTTCGCCCCCTTCAGGAATGTTCACGAAGGCCTTGAATCCGTACAGGTTGCCAATAATGGCGCCAAGGAAGATAATCAGAATGGACAGGTGGGTAATATACACACCAAAGCGGGCATATTTGGCCTTTTCTGCATACAGATAGGTCGCCCCATCTTTTTCCGTCACACGGGCAGACGCAAAATGACTGCCGAGAAAAGCCTGCATCCGAGCCGACAACTCTTTGATATCGCCTTTAACCAGCTTTTCGTCGGTGTTGGAGAACGTCTTCAGCACCTGATTGCTTGGTGTCAACAAAGGATTATGCACCAAACGCCAGACGCGGGGCAGCCGCTTGATGGAGCAACAGGTCAGATTGATACAGAACAGTACCAGCAGACCGATGAACCACCAGGAGTGATACATGTCAAAAAATTGGAGTCGATCCAACACCCGGATCGTTTCTTCGCTGAAAAAGCGCAGATATTCCTGATGAGACTTATTCTGTTCAATTACCGTGCCGATAATCGAGGTGATCGCCAGGGCAATCAGAGTAAAAATGGTCAGCTTCAGGGAGCAGAAAAAATCCCAGACTCCACCGAGAGGGCCACGCTGCTTTACACTCAAGTCGTATCTCCTTTATACCAAAGATCTAGCGCTGTTATATAGGAAGGGTTATGACAACCCATCAGCGGCAAGCCGCTGTTGCAGTTTATCACTCTTGTCAGCGACGCCCTGCGCCATCTGCTGACGTGATGCCACCAGTTTCTGTGCCAGCCCCTCATCGGACAAAGCAAGCATCTGCACGGCAAAGATTCCGGCATTCTTTGCACCTGCTTTGCCAATGGCCATCGTCGCGACGGGAATACCACCCGGCATCTGCACCGTCGCCAACAACGCATCCATCCCCTGTAGAGCAGAACTGTCGATGGGAACCCCGATGATGGGCAGGGTAGTTTCAGAGGCGACAACGCCAGCCAGGTGTGCAGCGGCGCCGGCACCAATAATAAGAGCCTGGATACCACGTTTGGCAGCGGTTGAGGCATAGTCTGCGGTACGTTGCGGTGACCGGTGCGCACTACTGACAATCATTTCAAATGGTACGTCAAATGAGTTGAGAACTTTGGCAGCCTCGACCATGACCTCATAGTCGGAATCGCTGCCCATCAAAATACCAATAACCGGTTGTTGCTTCATCGTTTCGCTGATCCTTTTATGTCTTAACGCCAGTAGCTGTTATCGTTTCAATGCCTTTTGCCCGATATCGCGACGCATCTGCATCCCGTTCCAGCTGATTTTCCCGACACCTTCATACGCCTTATCAATCGCGGCAGCGACCGTTTCACCCCAGCCGGTAACACCGAGAACCCGGCCTCCGGCGGTTACAATCTTACCCTCTTTCTCTGCCGTACCGGCATGGAACACCCGGACACCGTCAACAGCATCGGCCGCGGCCAGACCGTGAATTTCGTCCCCTTTGGCGTAGCTGGCGGGGTATCCCCCTGCTGCCAGAACAACACAAACCGCTGCGCGGTCATGCCATTCAAGGGCTTTTGTCGTCAATTCGCCACGGGCACAATCAAGCAGAACCGGAACAACGTCCGACTTCATCCGCATCAACAGCGGCTGACATTCCGGATCGCCGAAACGAGCATTGTACTCAAGAACTTTGAAATCATCGTTTTCGATCATCAGACCGATAAACAAAATGCCGCAGTAAGGACAGCCTTCGGCAGCCATGCCGTCAATAGTGGGCTGCACCACTTCATCGACGATGCGCTGGTACAAGGCATCGGTAACAACCGGGGCTGGGGAGTATGCTCCCATACCACCGGTATTCGGCCCTTTGTCGCCGTCGTAAATCTGTTTATGATCCTGCGCCGAAGCCAACGGCAGAATATTCTTGCCATCGGTAAAGGCAAAGAAGGATGCCTCCTCGCCGGTAAGAAACTCTTCAATAACTACAGCGTCACCGGCATCTCCAAAAACTTTTTCCACCAGGATTTCGTCCACAGCAGCAATCGCCTCAGCTTCATCCTGAGCGAGGATGACCCCTTTCCCGGCCGCCAGGCCATCCACCTTGACAACGATGGGAGCGCCCTGCTGACGGATATACGCCACCGCTTCATCACGATCGGTAAACGAGGCATACGCTGCGGTCTTGATACCATATTTAGCCATCAGATCTTTGGAAAAACCTTTACTTCCCTCGATCTGGGCAGCAGCCTTACTCGGTCCGAAAATCGCCAGACCTTCCGCCTTGAAGCGATCAACGATGCCAAGAGTCAAAGGCAATTCCGGCCCGACAACGGTCAAATCAATCTGCTCCTTTTTGGCAAAATCACACAGGCCGTCAATATTATCAACCGCCAAATGCACAGTTTCCGCCAAGTCTTTCATACCGGGATTGCCGGGAGCACAGAAGACTTTTTCGACCAGATCCGACTGAGCAATCTTCCAGACCAGGGCATGCTCACGACCGCCACCACCTACGACAAGAATTTTCATAACGATATCATTCCTTTGTGTTTTATCGCCCGAATTCGACGGGTCCTAAATACCACTTGGGCCCCCGTTTTTTCGGGAGCCCGATATGCGTGGCACTCCAGACAACGGCACAGCTGTCCCAGAGCGCTTTAGTGAATAGAGAATCTAGTGCCGGAAGTGACGCATTCCAGTGAAGATCATGGCAATACCGTGCTCATCAGCCGCAGCAATCACCTCTTCATCGCGAATGGAACCACCGGGCTGGATGACCGCGGTGACGCCAACGGCTGCAGCATTGTCCAGACCGTCACGGAACGGGAAGAACGCATCGGACGCCATCGCGGAACCTTTGACATCAAGACCGGCATGTTCCGCCTTGATGGCAGCGATACGCGCCGAATTCACCCGACTCATCTGACCAGCACCAACGCCGATGGTCATCGCCTCTTTGCCATAAACGATGGCATTCGACTTCACAAACTTGGCCACCCGCCAAGTGAAAAGAAGATCTTTCATCTCCTGCTCGGTGGGCTGACGCTTGGTGACGACTTTCAGATCGTCATACAAGGCATGATCGGCATCCTGAACCAGCAGACCACCATTGACCCGCTTGTATTCAAAGCGGTCCGCAGGTTGCTCGGGCCACTCGCCACATTCGAGCAGACGGACATTTTTCTTGGCTTTGACAATCTCCACGGCCTCGTCACTGACCGTCGGGGCAATAATCACCTCAACAAACTGACGGTCGACAATAGCCTGGGCCGTTGCGCCATCCAGGCAACGGTTCAGGGCAATAATACCGCCGAAGGCCGATTCCGGATCCGTACTGAAAGCGCGCTCATAGGCCTCGAGGACCGATGCACCCACAGCGACGCCACAAGGGTTGGCGTGCTTGACGATAACACAGGCCGGACCTTCATTGAACTGCTTGACACATTCCAGAGCCGCGTCGGTATCGGCAATATTGTTGTAGGACAGTTCTTTGCCCTGCAGTTGCTTCGCCGTGGCAATGGATGCTTCCGCAACATTTTTTTCCACATAAAAGGCGGCATTCTGATGAGGGTTCTCACCGTAACGCATCACCTGACTCTGTTGGAACTGCAAGGTCAACGCACTGGGAAAAGTCTCCACGGCCTCGCCGGTACGGCTCCCAAGCCAGTTGGAGATCGCTCCATCATACGCCGCAGTATGCTGATAAACTTTAACGGCCAGTTTGAAATTTGTCTGCTCGCTGACAGCGCCTTCAGACTGGCGCATTTCGCCGAGGACTGTCGCATAATCGGCATGATCGACAACCACGGTCACGAAACGGTTGTTTTTGGCCGCACTACGCAGCATCGTCGGGCCACCAATGTCGATATTTTCAATGGCATCAACCAGTGTGCAATCCGGCTTGGCCACGGTTGCTTCAAAGGGATAAAGATTCACGACAACCATGTCAATCGGCTCAATATCGTGCTCAGCCATCTTGGCGACATGCTCAGGATTGTCACGCAAGCCCAACAGACCACCGTGAACTTTGGGGTGCAGGGTTTTCACCCGGCCATCGAGCATCTCGGGGAATCCGGTGTAATAGGACACGTCTTTTACCGTCAATCCTTCTTCACGCAAGAGCTTGGCGGTCCCGCCGGTGGAAAGAATCTCTACACCATATGAACTGAGTTCCCGAGCGAAATCAACGACGCCGGTTTTATCGGACACACTGACAAGAGCACGTTTAATCACGGCCATGAATTTTTCCTTTCATAAAACAAAAAACAGATTGAGCAGAACGAGACAGGTCAAACCCCGCAGGGCAATTTATCCTTTTAGAACGCCTATTTCTACGCTGTTCCGCTCCAGGTTACAAGTGAAAATTCCCTGATCTCCCACACCTGAGCCAGAACAATAAAACATAGAAATTCTCATATAAAAAACAGATTGGCGCTAACTGACTAATTTAAATATCAAATTCCAAGCCGGATAATTCGACGGCAGAAAAGTCATCATTTACGAAAGTTCGCGGGGAAAATCCATCGCCGCAACAAAGGCTTGCTCAAAATGGGGTGTCCCCGACAACGGATAGGGGCGCAAACATCTGGCAAGAGCATCAATCCCACCATCATCACCACCGCCGACCAGGTAACGCGTCAAACCGTTCAATACGCCCCCCTGCTCAAAAACAACTTTATCGAGCATGGCTGGCGGCAGCAGCCCCACCTGGGCGAGCGTTTCACACCGCAGTGAGAACCCCAAAGCCCCGGTAATCACCACCTTGCTGAGTGACGACTCGGCAACCCCGGCCCGCGCCAGCAAACATTCCGCTCCGGCATGCACCGCTGCTTTAGCCAGTTGAAAATTGCGAATATCCTCCTGCGTCAACACCACCTGACACCGGGCATCACGATAGAGCAGCAGACAGGGTTGTCCCTCAGACTGCCCCAAATAACGCACCAGATTGCTGGGGACCCCATCGGGGTCAGCAATCGTTCCGTGCCAATCGACCAGACCACCACGGCGGGCAGCGGCAATGGCTTCAATCAGTCCGCTGCCGCATAAACCGATGGGACGACCACCATCGCAGGTGGTCAGAATCAAGCGGTCTTCGTCAAGGGCAACGCGACAAATTGCCCCCGGCCCCGCCGGCATGCCACTGGCAATATTTCCGCCTTCAAAAGCCGGACCGGCCGCAACGGAACTGCTCCACCATTGTTCGCCGTTAAACAGGGCCATCTCACCGTTGGTGCCAACATCAACAAAAAAGGTGCCGGGATCAGGCTGTTCATGGGCATACACCACGGCAACCAGATCCCCACCAACGTAGCCACTGACAAGAGGAAATAAAAACACGGGAACCGTCAAGGGAGCGACCAGCAGAGATTGCGCCGATTTTTCAGCCGGGCGATGTGGCGGGAATAACAGCGAGGCTACCGGCAATTGCTGCAACAGAGTACAGATCGCCGAATTACCAGCGGCAGCGGCGCGTACGATACTCTCCGCAGTCATACCCGCCATCGACACCAGTGTTGACACCAGTTGCTGTATCCCTTCTTCAAGGGCCTGCCGCAATGCTTCGCCCTGTCCGGCATGGGCAACTTCCAGGCGGCGGATGACGTCACGACCAAAGGCCCCCTGGGGATTAAACAGGGTATGTTCAGCGAGAACCCGTCCGCGCTCATCGAGCAACCGTCCGCACAGTGTGGTCGTACCAAGATCTAGAGCCAACAGGCAGGAAGGGGGCATAGACGACTCCGAAAACAGGCTTAGAGTGTCGCGGGCAGGTAGTGGCGTGGCACCCGCTTACTGATCTGACAGAACACCTCATAGGAGATTGTACCAACTTTTTCCGCCCATTGCTCGGCGGTCACGCAGGCATCGCCATCGCAGCCCAGCAAAGTCACTTGATCACCACATTGCACCCCGGCGACATCCGTCACATCGAGCAGGGTCCAGTCCATACACACCGTCCCGGCCACAGGCACTTCTTGTCCGCGGACCAGAACGGTCCCTTGGTTCGACAACTGGCGGTTATAGCCATCGGCATAACCAACGGGGATTGCGGCAATCACCGTCGGTCGCCGGGCAATAAACCGGTGACCATAGGAGACACCACTGCCGGTGGGTAAATGCTTCAGGTAGGCAATCTCGGTGCGAAAAGCCATCACCGGCTTTAACGCCAGGGATTGGCCGTCAAAGGGTTGACCACCATAGAGGGCAATCCCCGGGCGCACCAAGGTGCATCCCCCGTTGACATCACAGAACGTGGCGGCACTGTTGGCAGAGTGAATGTAATCGGGAGTGAAACCTGCCGCACGCACGACCTCCAATGCGCCCTTAAAGCACTGTTGCTGCTGGCCGGTCAGGGGATGATCCGGACTATCGGCCAGGGCAAAATGGGTCATTAACCCCGTCAACTGTAGATGAGGGCAGCGCTTGAACAAGGCCAGAAATTCGGTCAGTTGATCCTGCCACACCCCCAGGCGTCCCATGCCACTATCGATTTTAAGATGGCAACAACAGGTTTTACCCGCCTGACGGGCCGCCTGTTCCAGACGCTCCAACTGCGACGGCTCGAAAACCGCGACATGCAGGTCGTGAGCAACGATAATCTCTTCCTGCCCGGGCCAGGGTCCTCCCAGCATCAGAATCGGTCGGGTAATTCCCGCCTGGCGCAACTCCAACGCCTCCTCAACGATGGCCACACCAAACAGGTCGGTTCCGGCCCGTTCGAGTGTTCTGGCCACCGCTACCGCGCCATGCCCGTAGGCATCCGCTTTAACCACGGCAAGCAGGCGCCATTGCGGACGCATCTTTTGCCGCAACAGCCGATAATTATGATAAAGAGCTTCTAGATCAATGGAAACATGAGTCGGACGATGTGCGTACATAATTTATCTGCGAAGAAACGCCCACGACGAAAAGTGAGCACGGAAAAGAAAACAGGCCGCTGAGGCGGCCTGTGTAACGGATCATATCCAAGTCAATTTTTTATCATGCCATTACGCGCTGTGTAAAGAGCTTTCCCGACTCAGGAGGCATCCCGCTTGATCAACCAGGTATTGGCAACCTCTTCCGGCGCCAACGGGCGACTGAAATAAAATCCCTGCACCTCATCACACTCCCGTCTCTGCACAAAACCGTACTGTCCCTCGGTCTCAACACCTTCTGCCGTGACCCCCAGATCGAGTCGTTTGGCCATGGCAATAGTCGCCTCAACAATGGCGCGGTCATCGGCATTGTCCTGCAGATCGGAAATAAATGACTTGTCAATCTTCAAACGATTCAGCGGCAGATGCTTCAAACAACTCAGCGACGAATAGCCGGTGCCAAAATCATCAATGGCCATATTGATTCCCAGCTTCTTTAACGCCTCCAATGTCAGCACAGCGGCATCGACATCTTTCATAACCACGCTTTCGGTGATCTCGAATTCAAGCAGGGTCGGGTCGGCCCCGGTCTCTTCGAGCAGTCGGCACACCATGTCGACAAAATCAGCCTGAACAAACTGGCGTCCCGACACATTGACCCCCACCCGAAACGGCAGATAGCCCTGTTCGTTCCACGCCACACATTGTTGAAAAACTTTGCGCATCACCCATTCGCCCAAAGGAAGAATCAGATTGGTCTCTTCCGCCAGGGAAATAAACTGCGCCGGTGGGATGACTCCCAACTGCGGATGCTGCCAGCGCAACAAGGCTTCAACTCCGGCAACCTTGTTGGTGATCAAATCAATCTGCGGCTGATATTCAATAAAGAACTCTTCCTGTTCCAGGGCACGACGCAGATTCGCCTCCAGATCCATGCGTGACACGGCACGGGCATTCATTTCGGCCGAATAAAAACGAAAGGTGTCGCCTCCAGCCTCTTTGGCGGCGTACATTGCCATATCGGCGTGCCGCAACAGATCTGCCGATTCCTGACCATCCTCGGGATAAAGAGCGATACCGATACTGGTCGAGCTATACACTTCCCGCACACCGAGATCAAACGGACTCGACAGCGCCGTCAGAATTTTTTCTGCCACACGGGGCAGATTGCCCTCTTCCTTATAATCGGACAGGATAATCACAAATTCATCCCCGCCCAGACGCGCAACGGTATCGTTTTCACGCAGGCATTCCGTGAGCCGCTGTGCCGCTTTACGCAACATAGCATCACCGACGGCATGTCCGAGGGTATCGTTGACCCCTTTAAAGCGATCAAGATCGAGAAACATCAGAGCAAAACGCCCTTTGCGGCGCCGGACACGTGCCATCACCTGATCAAGACGGTCGTTGAACAGGGTCCGATTGGCCAGGCCGGTCAGACTGTCGTAATAGGCCAGTTCGCGAATACGTTCCTCAGCCTCTTTACGGCGGCTGATGTCCTGGATAACCGGGACGGTATAAAGGGGGTTGCCGTTGTCATCGAAAAACCAGGTGGAAGATAATTGAGCCCAAAACACACTGCCATCTTTACGGATGTAGCGCTTCTCACAGACAATGGAATGCAGGCGATTGGCCCGGGCGATATTGCGTCGTTTCAAGGTGTCTTCGATGTCGTCCGGATGGGTGACATCGGTAATTTTCATCTGCAGCAATTCATCCTGGCTGTAGCCGAGAAAATTGCAGAATGCCGGGTTCGCCTGAAGGAAATGGCCATCGGGGGCCAGCATGGCAATCCCTGCCACGGAAGACTCATAAATCGTTCGAAACCGTTCTTCAGAGGTCAGTAAGGCTTTCTCTGCTTTTTTTCGCGCGGTAATATCACGGAAAAATCCCTGGATGCCACGTGGCTGCCCTTTTTCGACATACAGGGAGATACTGCCTTCGGCAATAATCTTGTGGCCATAGCGGGTGCGGTATTCCACCTCAAAACGGGGAATGGTCTCACCCGCCATCAGATGTTCGATTCGCTGTTGGCAATCACAATGAAAATCTTCGTGGAGCAAATCAAAGAAATTCAGCTTTCCGAAATCTTCCGCACTGTAACCCAGGGTCTCCTGCCACATACGATTCGCATAGATAATGCGACCGTCAAAGCCGACGACCTGAATCAGATCGTTACTATTTTCTAACAGATCTGCGTATTCCAACGTTTCCTCCGCAGAGAAACCCGCACCGCAACATTGCGCTGCCGGCAGAGTGTGTTCCGCCGCCACTTGGCGTGGCACAGGGACGTAACGAAAACACTATATCTATATATATCCCCACGAAGTCACACTACACTAATCTAAATCCAGCGCACAATGAAAATAATCTAGACATTCATTATAATCGACAAACGGTTAATACTATCAATAAGTTGCCAAGGTTAGGCCAAGCATTTTTTCTCCACGTATACACATTGACCCAAAGGGGAGAATACGGCCGCAAAAGAAGCCATTGACAGGAGTATACGAATCTACTAGGCTCAGGTGCTAACACAGTTAACACAGAGATGGCTGCTGGGGGAGTGACTCACTGAGAGCTCTGAAATTGGAGCGACCCTTGGAACCTGATCCGGATTATGCCGGCGTAGGGAAGCGACCAGACAACACCATATGGTGTTTGACCGCGCCCATTCCGGCTGCGGTTTTTTTATGACTTCAACCACCCGACAATCGATACACCACCCGCCGATACATGGCGTTTATCTGATCACCGATGACAGCCCGGCACAATCCCTCCTGGCAAAAGTCCATCAGGCACTACTCGGTGGTGCGCACGTCGTCCAGTACCGGGACAAAAAACGCCCCCGACTTGAGCAGAAGCACCTGGCTCTGGAGCTTAAAGCCCTGTGCAACCGTGCCGGAGCGCTTTTCATCATTAATGACAGTGCCGAGTTGGCCGCCGAAGTGAATGCCGATGGCGTTCATCTCGGCCAGAGCGATGGCCAGATCGATGCCGCCCGTGCCCTGCTCGGCCCGGATGCACTGATCGGTGTTTCGACCCAATCCGTTGAATTGGCCCGACAGGCTGCTGCCCAGGGCGCTGATTACATCGGCGTCGGCAGCGTCTATCCCACGGGAACCAAGCAGGATGCGGTTCCTATCGGCCTTAACGCCCTGCAGACCATTGCCGCCAGCGTCACATTGCCGGTCGTCGCCATCGGCGGTATCGACACGACACGCCTCGCAGAAGTGATCCAGGCCGGTGCCGACAGCGTGGCCGTCGTTTCAGCCATCATGTCCGACCCGCAGCCGGCAATCGCCTGCCGTGAACTGGCCCTCCAATTCAACCGGCACACGCCCCTGCCTCACGGACGCGTTCTGACCGTTGCCGGCTCAGACAGCGGTGGCGGTGCCGGTATTCAGGCGGATATTAAGGCGACCACTCTCCTCGGCAGCTACGCCAGCAGTGTCTTAACCGCTCTGACGGCTCAAAATACCCTGGGCGTTTCCGCGATTCATGCGCCACCGGTCGAATTCGTTCGCCAGCAACTCAATGCGGTCCTCGACGATATCGGCACCGATGTCATCAAGACCGGCATGCTGTACAGCGCAGAGATCATCAGTGCGGTTGCCGAAATTTTCCGCCATCACGCTGCCCTGTGCGTCATTGATCCGGTAATGATTGCCAAAGGAGGCTCAGCCCTGCTGCAACCAGCCGCTACTGAGGCATTCACCCGCGAGTTACTCCCTCAGGCATACCTGTTGACCCCCAATGTCCCCGAGGCCGAAGCGTTATCCGGGCAAACTATCACCTGTATTGAGGACATGATTACTGCCGCTGAAAAGCTGCGAGAAATGGGTGCTCGACATGTTTTCCTCAAGGGGGGGCATTTAGCCGGTGATCCGGTTGATATCCTGCTGTCGCAGCAGGGTGTCCTGACATTCCCCCAGCCCCGTCTCAACACGCCAAACACCCATGGAACAGGCTGCACCACAGCTTCGGTGATCGCCACGCTGCTGGCCCAAGGCTATCCATTAAACGTTGCCGTAAAACGCGCCAAACAGTTCATCACGACCGCCATTGCCAACGCCATACCACTTGGTGCAGGGCATGGTCCGGTAAATCATTATACCGCAGCATTGACCCTCGCTGGTACAGAGGTATCGGCGTCTTTTTGTGAGGATATATCATCATGACACTTATGGAATCCGCCCGTCAGGGCATTATTACCGACACTCTTCGCCAGGCAGCAGAAGCTGAAGGGGTTGACGCCGAATGGCTGCGCGCCCGCGTTGCTGAAGGCACTGCCTGTATCTGCCACAACGTCAAACGCAAAAACGGCATTCCGCTGGCGGTGGGTAAGGGATTAAGCACCAAAGTCAACGCCAACATCGGCACCAGCAAAGATGACACCAGCATTGACAACGAGATGGAAAAAGCCCGTGTTGCCGTCGCTGCTGGCGCTCATGCTCTGATGGACCTTTCCACGGGTGGCCCGATTGACGAAATTCGGGCGGCAATCATCGCCGAGACCGATGCCTGCATCGGCAGCGTTCCGCTCTATCAAGCCGCTGTGGACACCGTTGCCAAAAAGAAAAAGGCCATGGTCAAAATGACCGTCGATGAAATCTTCGACGGCATCAAAAAGCATCTGGACGATGGCGTCGATTTTATCACCGTTCACTGCGGTGTGACACAACTCACCCTCGACCGGATGGACAAAGAGGGGCGCATGATGGATGTTGTGTCCCGCGGCGGCTCCTTTACCGCCAAATGGATGGCTTATAACAAGGCGGAAAATCCCCTGTATGAGCACTTCGACCGTCTACTGGATCTGGTTCGCCCTTATGATGCCGTTCTGTCACTGGGAGACGGCTTCCGCCCCGGCTGTCTGAAAGACGCTACGGACCGCGCCCAGATCCAGGAGCTGCTGATTCTCGGCGAACTGACCAACCGCGCCTGGGATGCTGGCATCCAGGTCATGATTGAAGGCCCCGGCCATGTTCCTCTCGATCAGGTTAAGGCTAATATTGAGTTGCAAAAGCAGGTATGCCACGGTGCGCCTTTCTATGTGCTCGGCCCCCTGGTCACCGACCTTGGCGCTGGCTACGACCACATCACCTGTGCCATTGGCGGTGCGATTGCCGCATCCGCGGGCGCCGACTTCTTGTGCTACGTCACCCCCAGTGAGCATTTATGTCTGCCCAATGTTCAGGATGTCCACGAAGGCGTTATCGCCAGCCGAATTGCCGCCCATGCTGCCGACATCGTCAAACAGGTGCCCGGTGCCATCGAAAAAGACCATGCCATGGCTCAGGCACGTAAAGACCTGGACTGGGAAAAGCAATTCGAACTGGCCCTTGACCCGGCCAAGGCGCGTGAACGCCGCGAATCCAATAAGGCTGCCGATGAGCATGGAGCCTGCACCATGTGCGGCGATTTGTGCGCGGTCAAGGTTATGGATGAGCGCCGTGAAGAGTTGGAAAAGCAGGCCTGCTAACGCCAACAGCTCGCTTAAATCAATCAAAAAGCCCCTCCTGAAGAGATTCTGGAGGGGCTTTTTGATCTTTAACACTCACCTGCGGGGCTAAAACCACCGCTAACCACGATCAGGATTGAGAATACAATCCGCGTGTTTTCTCCACCTGTTCAGCGTAATAAGCTAACACCGCCTGCCGTGACAACATATAGAGCACCTGATCAGGCTGATCGGGTTGAACTACCGGTATCTCCTCCAGGTTGCGTGCTGTGATTTTCTTCATCACTTCAGGCAAATGCTCATCCGGTGTGGTGTAGATCACCTGGCGGGTTGCAATATCCCCTGCAACCACCAACCCCGGTGGAATCTCCTCGTTGAGAATTCTGCGAATATCGTTGAGGGAGAAAATCCCCACCATCCGTTGCTCTTCATCCACCACCGGAAAATAGGCACTCTTGGCCGAAGAAATTTTATGCAGGATTTCCGGTAACGGCATCCCTGCTGGAATCAATGTAGCCTTGCGCCCTTTTTCAACCAGTGCCGTCACCCGCACTCCTTCAAGCACATCAATGACAAAATCACCGAAGTGCGCCGGTGAGTCACTGCGTCCGATCACCTGTTTTTCATAGATCCCGGTACGGCGTAACGCAATCATCGCCACCACACAGACCAACATCAACGGAGCCAGCAGACCGTAATTGCCCGTCAGTTCGCTGACCATAATCAACGTTGCAATCGGCGCGTTGGCCACTCCGGCGAAAAACCCGGCCATCCCAACCAGCACATAGGCTTGAGGATCCTGGGTTAAGGTGGGAAACAGTTGTTGCGCCAGAGCACCGAACGCCCCTCCCAGCATCGCGCCAATCACCAGACTGGGTGCAAACACACCGCCGGAGCCTCCCGATGAGATGGTCAGGCTGGTTGCAACGATTTTGGCCAGGGCCACTGTCAACATTACCCACAATGCCATTTTCCCGTACAGAGCAGCTTGAACCCAGCCATAACCGGAACCCAACACCTGAGGAACGGCCATGGCCAGAAGCCCGAGCAGCAAACCTCCTAACGCTGGCTTCAGCCAGGCAGGCACCTTCAGAGCTTTAAAATAATCACGTGTTGTATAAAAAACTTTGACATAGAAAACCCCAAAAGCGGCACACACCAGACCCAACACAAGATACAATCCCAGTTCAGCGGGATGATCAAAACGAAAATGGGGTGTCGCCAACAGGGGTTCCCATCCGGTCACGGCGCCAAACAGAGAATAGGCGGTGATCGATGAGATAATGGCAGGGATCAGACCCTCATGTTCAAATTCCGGGTCTCGGTATAACACTTCAACGGCAAACAACGCTCCCCCGAGAGGTGAGCGAAAAGTTGCTCCGACACCGCCGGCCATTCCGGCCAGTAACAGAATTCTGCGGGTGGACACACTCAAGCCAAGGCGGGTGGCGACAAAAGAACCGAACCCGGCACCAATCTGAGCGATAGGCCCTTCACGCCCGGCAGATCCTCCGGTGCCGATAGTTGCAATGGACGCCAGGGTTTTAACGATAGGAACACGCCCGCGGATCAGACCTCCCCGTTGGTGAAACGCTTCGAGCGCGCCATCGGTGCCATGCCCTTCTGCTTCCGGTGCGTAGCGATACACCAGAAATCCGCTGATCAAACCACCGACCATCGGCAACAGATAAAGCAGCCACGATACATTCATCTGCAGTGAATCGACCTGGGGGATCAGCGCCATGGAACCACTGCCCTCTTTCGGAGGATGGTAGGCACCAACCAAACCGAGCAGATGATGATCCACCGCGTTGGTCGCAAAATAAAATGCCACAGCGCCACTCCCGGCAACCACACCAACCAGAGCAGAAAGAAGCAGCAGACGAAACCCGGTCCCACCATGGTGCGCTTTAAGCCAAAGCTGGATTGTGTTGAACAGAGAAGAATGTTTCATGGATCGGACATCCTGTCGTCAGAGTGAAAAGCACATGCAATAAAACATTAAAACAAATATAGACTGGCGATCACAACCCCTTCTTCAGAATTCTCCGAATGGGACATAAAAAAAGCCCCGCACTGGGGTGCGGGGCTTTAGATGTCATAGCTTGTTTTTTGTCATACCGTAATATTGATGCGTTGGCCTTTTCCGGTAAATGCCGCCATCTCAGCTTGAGCGGCTTCATCCACTTTCATCTGGCTGGTTCCCTCAATCGATTTTTCCAGAACCTCGAGAGCCAACTTGGGCTGATCGTTTGCCCGATCAAGAATTGCCAAACCACCCGTTGCATTGCTTGTCGCATTAATATCCATCGTCACCTCCTGACAGCAAACGTCGTCGCCGCTGTCTTTACAGTAACAGAATACCCACTCAAAACGGTGCTGTCAAAGGGTGTTATCGCTAAAAATCGCCAACTCGGCGCAATCATTTAATAATTACTGAAGAAAAAATTAGCGACTGCGCAATTTTGATAATAAGCGTAAAATCTCCAGATATAACCAGGCCAGGGTCACAATCAAGCCAAATGCGGCATACCACTCCATGTATTTATCCACTCGCCCGGCACCATGCTCGATGAAATCGAAGTCGAGAACCAGATTCAGAGCGGCAATCACCACGACAATTAAGCTGAAACCGATGCCAATCGGACCCGAATCGTGAATGTACGGCATGTACCAGCCAAAAAAACGACCGATCATTGTCACGAGATAGATCAGCATGACACCACCGGTTGCCGCGATGACGCCGTAGCGAAACTTGGCCGTAGCCTGGACCAGACGCAACTTATAAGCCACCAGCAAGCTGAAAAACACCCCAACCGTCAATCCTACGGCCTGAACCACCACACCGGGGTAACGCTGTTCAAGCAATGCGGAAAGGCCACCGAGAAGAAACCCTTCCAGTACGGCATAAACCGGGGCCAGCAGCGGGCTGAGCCGAGGCATGAAACTGATCAGCAGGACAAGAACAAAGGCCCCGCCAAATCCACCCAGCAGCCAGGGGGTCATCGCCTCAATCCCCTGATGATAGAACAGGTTCCAGGTCCAGGCTCCGCCAATGACCAGGAGCGCCAGCAATGCAACCGCCTTGTTCACGGTCCCTTGCATGGTCATAACCTCGCCACTCGCCGCTACACTAAATGCCTTTTCCCGTAAAATCGGATTACTGCTGCGCATTGTTTTCCTCCCAGGATTATTCCCACGGTGCCACTTGACTCACTGCCGGGTTTGTTTAAAAATTAGAAGACATTACAGAATGACTCTGTTGTAACAATCGCAGATCATTTTGTCGAGATGGATTCGGCATTTCGCCTAATAATAATTTCAGATTAAACATAAAGGAATACAGTATGATGCGCTTATCTTTCGCTGTTTCTCTTCTTCTATTGCTGATCCTGAGCGGCTGTGCCGTCAATCCGGTCACCGGAAAAAACGAATTTGCCTTTGTCGGTGAAAGTACCGAAATAAGTACCGGTGCCGAGAACTACGGCCCGAGCCGTCAAATGCAGGGGGGAGACTATACGGCACATCCACAGGTCAATCAGTATGTTCGTCAGGTCGGCCAACGACTGGCGGCAGTCAGTGATCGCCAGTTGCCCTATGAATTCACGGTTGTCAACGACTCCACTCCCAATGCCTGGGCGCTTCCCGGCGGAAAAATTGCCATCAACAGGGGGCTGCTGATGGAACTCAACAACGAAGCGGAACTGGCGGCGGTACTCGGTCATGAAATTGTTCACGCTGCGGCCAGACATGGTGCAAAGGGGATGGAACGCGGTATGCTCCTGCAGGGAGCGGTACTTGCAGCAACCATGGCATCACAGAACAGTGAATACTCGGCACTGGCCACCAGCGGTGCCGGAATTGCCGCTCAACTGGTAAATCAGAAGTATGGCCGGGATGCGGAACGGGAGTCCGACTATTACGGCATGCAGTATATGTCGCGAGCCGGTTATGACCCAGCGGCGGCGATCGGACTGCAACAGACGTTTGTCCGTTTGTCGCAGGGGCGGGAAAGTAACTGGCTGACGGGACTTTTTGCCAGTCACCCCCCCTCTCAGGAGCGCGTCGATGCCAACCGCCAGACCGCAGCCACGCTCCCAGCAGGTGGCGAGTTGGGAACGGAACGCTACCGCCAGTCGTTAGCCCCTTTACTCGCAGACCGCGAGGCGTATCAGGCCTATGACGAAGGACGTAATGCCCTGCAACAGGGAGATACTGACCTGGCTCTGGCTCTAGCGGACAAAGCCCTACGATTACAACCCGGCGAGCCACTCTTCCACTCGCTGCGCGGTGATATCCGTTTTAAACAACAACGTTATGATGACGCCGTCATTAATTATGATCGGGCCATTGCCCGAGACAGCCAGTATTTCCACTACTACCTGCAACGCGGACTGGCAAAGAAACAGCTTGGCGACACCAGTCAGGCAAAAGTGGACCTGGAGAAAAGCAATGCGTTTCTGCCTAACGCTCCGGCTCAAGAGGCATTGGGCCAATTCGCTCTAGACCAGGGGGACACCCTTCGCGCAAAACAGCTGTTTGCCTCTGCAGCCCAATCCAACTCGGCCGTTGGCCAACAAGCACGCCAAGCTTATATCCGCCTCGACATGGTGGAGAATCCCCACAAATATCTGCCGGTGTCGCTGGCACTGGACCGGGGCGGGTACGTGGTGATATTGGTCCAAAACAACAGCGGCTTGAGCGTAACTAACATTGTGACAACCTTGCAGTTTCTTGACAACAGCGGTCGCTTGCGCCGGGTGTCAGTCAATGTTCCCGGCGTACTCAGACAGGATGAACAGCGCCAGGTGGTCACCGGAGTCGGTCCAATTGCAACGAATTCTGCGAAAAAAGCCCTAGCCGCCCAAGTGGTCCAGGCACGCACTAACGACTGACGTAACCCCGTCACAGAGGCTAACTGTGCAAATGCACAGTTAGCCTCTGTGACATATCAATCTGATAAATGCGCGATGTACGGTGTTTTTTATTGCCAGTGATTGCTAGAGTCATAACCATCAAAACCTGTTGTGGCAGGCAGGGTTTGATCTCCTTTCTTCCTACTAGAACAATAAAAAAGCCGGATCGGATGCCTCCCCGATCCGGCTTTTTACGTCTCTGAGGACCTGACCTCTACTCCACGACGGGCAACTCGATCATGAATGTTGTTCCCTTGCCCACTTCGCTGGTCACGTAAATTTTACCCTCATGTTGCTCGATGATCTCGTAGGCGATACTCATCCCCAGGCCGGTCCCCTTGCCAACTTCCTTGGTGGTAAAGAACGGTTCGAAGATTTTCTTGAGATTTTCCTCCGGGATTCCGCAACCGGTATCGGTGATCCAGATACGGATTTTCACTCCTTCATGGCGTGTTTTAATGGTGATTTCCCCTTTTTTCTCAATGGCATGTGCAGCATTGACCAACAAGTTCATAAACACCTGATTGAGTTTTTGCGCATAACATTGGGTCAGAGGCAATTCGCCGTAATCGCGATGTAAGTCCACTTTATATTTAAGCTCATTCCAGATAATGTTGATGGTGCTCTCAATACAATCGTTCAGATCAACCATCGCCTCTTCCGCTTGATCCGTGCGCGAAAAGGTTTTCAGGCTTTGTACAATTTTACGCACCCGCTCTGCGCCACTAAGCGATTCAGCAATCAATTCGCGGCAATCCTCTATAAGGAAATCGAGCTTCAACTTCTTGCGTAACTGCACAATTTTCTGTTTTTCTTCATCATCGGGCAAGTCTTTTAAAGCCTTTTCCTGTGCCTCAATATAAGACAGCAGTTTATCCATATATTTGCCCAACGAACCAAGATTGCTGTTAATAAAACCAATCGGATTGTTGACCTCGTGAGCCATTCCGGCGGCCAACACCCCTACCGAGGCCATTTTTTCCTGCTGTAGAATCAACAGTTGAGAAGCCTTCAAATCGGCATACGCTTTTTCCAGTTCCTGCTGGCTCTTGGACAGTTCATTGTTCTGCTCTTCTAAACTCTCCGCCATGGACCAGGACTCCTCAAATGCCTGTTGCAGCCGTTTCTCCATCTCCCGCCGCTGTGAAATATCCTGAGCTACCCACACCAGCGATTGAACCTGGCCCCCTTCATCAAACATGGGAGAACTCGATAAAGACACTGAAATCTCTTTTTCGTTGCGTCCCACCAGAATGAAACACCCCCGATCCCTTTTGTCGATCAACAACATCGGTTTGCTGTAATCCTCAATATCAAAGGGCTTTTCGCGCCACTCTGCCGGCAGGATCTGCTCCACCGGCTGATCAATCAACTCATTGCTGGTGTACCCCAACAGATTACAGGTCGACTGATTGGCACTGCGAATCAACCCGTCGCGTGAAATAATCATCAACGCCTCACGCATGGACTCGACAATACAGTCGTAGTAATCCCGTGATACCGTTGTCTGACGCAACTGTCCGGCCATCCGGTTAAAGGCATTGACCAGCGTACCGATCTCGTCGATAGAATCGACCGTCAGCCCCTCTTCAATCTTACCATCGGCAATCAACTCAACCCGGCGGGTCATATTCACCAGCGGTCTCAAAATACGCCGGACCACCAGAACAATGGTAATCGATGCAACCAACAGCAGAATAAACATTGATCCGGTAATCGTCTGGCGCATATGAACAATTGAGTGCTCCGTTTCCGCCAACAGCAAACCGATTCGGAACGCGCCCCAATGCTCACCATCGACGATCACCGGCGCAGAGATATCCCACATCACTTCGCCGGTATCACGTCGATACACCTGGCGCAACACCGGCTCTTCGGCACTCCCCCTATAACGCGCCGCATTTAGTCCAACTGGATCATCAAAGATCCGTTTCGTCCGATTATTATTGCGATCAAAATGAAGATCGCCGGTAAGCGGTTGCGAATAACGGGAGTTATGCGTCGGGACATAGCCATTGCGATCGACCAGAATGGCAAAAACCACCGACGGATCACCATCGGCAAAACGATCAATCAGTTCCTGGATCTCGTTATCAATAAACCGATCTGAACGCGTGTGGTATTTGGGTGGCACGGTCCCGGCCAACGGGCCGTCGGTAATTTTCTGATAGTTGGTATCAAACAGTTCTTCGCGGCTCAAATCACGATGATGCAAAGCATCATTGAGAATTTTTTCCATGGACATGGCCCCCACCAACACAACATTGCGCGCTTTGGTGAAGAGAAGAGATTCCACGGCCCGGGTACGTTCACGGACAAAATACACCCCGAACGCAATCATTAGAATAACCAAAACTGCGATTAAGGGAATAACAACCTTCAATGAAATTCGACGGCGAAAAAAGTCAAGCATAGGCAGACGGAACTCCGCTCAAAAGGTTTTAAACTCGGGATGCTCTAATAATAGCAGTGACACACCGTTTAACAACTGGAAAAACAGTCCCAACAAAAGGGATAAAATCGCAAAAATGACTTTCCGCAGTTCATTGCTGACTGCTATATTAAAAAACACCCGCATTGGCAAGCCATTTGGTTTGCTTATTTTAATCAAGTTTCATCCAGGAGGGAACCATGTCACCAAACATGAAAAAAAGTGCCACAACCGTGTTGGCGCTGATCATTGTTTTTGTCGCCGGCGGCCTCGCGCATGCCAGTCAGAATGCGATCAGTGCAGCGACTCAGGAATGTCTCGACTGTCACACCATCGTCACTCCGGGGATTGTCGCCGACTGGCAAAAAAGCCGTCATGCACAGACAACACCTCAGCAGGCGCTTGCATTACCAGCCATAGAGCGCCGAATATCTACAGACCAGATCGATGCCCCATTAAAATCTGTCGTGGTTGGTTGTGCCGAATGTCACACGATGAACCCTCAAGGACATGAACAGGATCGTTATGAACACAACGGTTTTGTCATCCATACGGTGGTTTCCCCCACAGACTGTGCCAGCTGCCACCCTGTTGAAGTGGAGGATTTTTCCCACAACCTGATGTCTCAGGCCTATGGCAATCTCATGGACAACCCGGTGTACAAGGTCATGGTGGACAACACCAACGGCCTCGCAACCTTCACCGGTACTGGCTTTCACCATGAGGGTGCCGACGACATGAGTAATGCCGACTCGTGCTTGGCGTGCCATGGCACGATCGTTCAGGTCACGGGAATGGAAACCCGCGAAACACAGATGGGTGACATGGATTTTCCGCTCTTGAGCAACTGGCCCAACGCCGGTGTTGGCCGCATCAACCCGGATGGCAGCAAAGGAGCTTGCGCCTCCTGTCATATGCGTCACCAGTTTTCCATCGAAGTCGCTCGCAAACCCTACACCTGCGCAGAATGCCACAAAGGTCCGGACGTTCCAGCATTCAAAGTCTACTCTGTCAGTGTTCACGGCAACATTCAAAAATCGGTCGATAAATACTGGGACTACACCGCCGTTCCCTGGACCGTCGGCGAAGATTTTACCGCTCCCACCTGCGCCACCTGCCACGCCAGTGAATTGGTCAACAGTGAGGGTGAAATTCTGGCAAAGCGCTCCCATCGCATGAATGACCGCATACCCTGGCGCATTTTCGGACTGCCTTATGCCCATCCGCATCCCGTCAGTGCCAACACCACGACAATTGTCAACAAAGCGGGTCTGACACTGCCAACGGAGCTGAGCGGTGAGTTAGTCCAATCGGCTCTGATCTCGGCCGAAGAAATGGCACAGCGCCAGGAGCGTATGGAGAAGGTCTGTTCCGGGTGTCATGCCCAACAATGGGTCAAAGGTCACTTCTCACGACTCGACCGTTCCATCGAAACATCCAACCACATGACGTTGCAGGCAACACAGATCCTCAGCACGGCCTGGCAGGAAGGTCTGGCTCAGGGGCTACCTCAGGGGGCTAATCCGTTTGATGAAGCTCTTGAAATGAAATGGATTGAGCAGTGGCTGTTCTACGGCAACTCGGTACGCTTTGCGACCGCCATGGGAGGCGTTGACTATGGTGTCTTTGCCGATGGCCGCTGGACACAGGCGCGCAATCTACAGGAGATGGGTGATTACCTCAAATTCCTGCGCGCCAGCCAACCTGAAAAGTAGCGATTGATATCCAGGCTAAAAACAACAGGCCCGATCCGTTAGATCGGGCCTGTTTATCTATTACTCTTTTTGTCTTTAATTTCTTTGCCGTTCGCGCTACAATTTGGCGAATTTGACGGAGGGATTAGATGAAATATCTGCTGGTCTGCCTGCTCATAGCTTCTTTCTTCGCCAGGGCAGATGCAAACGAATACAATCATTTTGCCCAAACAGTACACGCGGCACCAAGGGCACTAACCACTGCGATCACCACCCCGGTGCACATTGCCGTCATCTCCCCCGACCAACAATCATCGGATTACTGGCGGCGCAATCTCATCAGCATGACTGCCCGCCTTGATGCCCTACAGATCCCCTATCAGCTTGACCACTACTCCAGCCAGCCGGGTCAAGAACAACTTCAGGAACAGCAGTTGGCGCAAGCGCTTAAAAAGACCCCGGATGTCCTGGTGATTAACATCGACTCCTCCCAGATCATCAAGCTGCTCGGCCGCGTCCTTTACCGCGGCAAACCGGCTGTAATTATTCAGAACCAGACCACTGAAAGAAACGCGTGGTTGACCCATCCCCCTCTGCTCTACACGGGGTTTGACCACATGGAAGGCTCCCGCCTGCTGGCAGAATACCTCTTTGATCAGCATGGCAATCAGGCCCGCTACGCGGTTCTCTACGGCACCGAAGGGGAGGTCAGTCGCCTACGTGGTGAAGGCTTTCGCCAAGTGGCAACACGCCGCCATGCCCCCGCTCCGGTGATGGAATACTATACCGATAACACTCCAGACAAAATTTCCCGGGCCACCCATGAGATTCTTGACAACGCTGCGGACATTGATTTCATCTTCTGCACCACCACCGATATTGCTCTGACTGCGGCCTCGACCATTCAGTCCGTCGCACCACAAACAACAATCACTCTGAACGGCTGGGGCGGTGGCGAAGCAGAGCTTCAAGCCATGGCCGCCGGACAACTGGCCGTCACGGTCATGCGCATGAACGATGACAGCGGTGTTTCCATTGCCGAAGCCATCAAATGTGTCTGTGAGGGGCGGCGCGAGAACATCCCCGCAGTCTTTTCCGGAGAGATCAAACTGCTGCCAATCTCGGCATTATCCCAGGTTGACGCTTTTAAACATCAGGCATTTCGCTACTCGGGGATTCAATGAATTTATTTCATCTTTTGCGCCCACGGCCTCTCCGCCTGACGACTTATCTGGTCTTTATCGCCTTTCTGTTTGCGGTGATGTTTATTGTCCTTCTCTCCGCTTACAGCTATCTGGACAACCGCAAGACCGTCATGCTCGAAATCCGCAAAAGCGCGCTGCACAATCAACGCATTGTCGAAGCCATTGTGGAAAAACATCTCGACACGCTTGAGTCAACCCTGAAGAATGCCGGGGCGTTGATCAGCGATTTTTACCGGGATGAAACAACCCCGACAACTGCGCTGGTTATGCAAGAGCGGCTGAAAGCGCTCTACAATCGTGCTTCCAGTGGTTCGCTGGACATCCTGTTTTTGCAACTGAATGACGGTACGGTCCTCGACGTCAGCTCACCATTCTTTGCTGCGGAAGCTCTTTACTCCACACGTGGCAATCAATCGAGCGACGGAGCAGTTATTCAGTCAGCAGACGACGACGCGGTCTATCTCATTCGTCGCCAACCGATCACATCCGCCGGTTCGGGCAAAGTGGCCGGCACACTGACCGCCGCCATGGTAATCAACGATAACCTGCCGCTGCTGCAGGAGATGGTGGACAAAACAACCGCCCAACATCTCAGCCTGCTCTGGAGTCAACGCTATCTGCTCAGCAATGCCCCGGCCAGCGCTCAGAAGCATCCGCTAAAGCCGGTATCCATGTCAGCTGGCATCCCCTACCAGAAGGACGGTTCATTCTACGTCAACACCCCGTTGAAGATTATCGGTGTCCCAACCGCCCTGATGCTGCGACAAGCCATGTCGGATGAGTTGTTAACCCAGCTGAACCATTCCATCATGCAGCGCATCATCTATGTGTTCCTGGCCACGCTCATCTCAGCCGGCGGCGTAATCTACACGTTCCGCTACCTGACCAAACGGTCTTTGAATACGATTCTCCATCTTACCGAAGCGGCATTCCGCAGCCCGGAACCCGCGCAGTTTAACGCCACTCTGGTTTCGGAATTCAACATTCTCGGTGAATCAATCCGTGACCTGGACCATAAGCGCAAAGAATCGGAACGGCAGGTACTGCTATCCTCCAGCGTTTTCGACAACGCCGCCGAAGGGATTGTTATTACAGACCTTGAAGGCAATATCGAGCAGGTGAATCCCGCCTGTGAAACCATGTCAGGCTACACACGGGACGAGCTGATTGGTGAAAACCCGCGCATCTTCAAATCAAACCATCATGATATCGATTTTTATCGTGGCATGTTGGAAGCAATTACCGATGCCGGTCAATGGGAGGGAGAAGTCTGGAACCGGCGCAAAAACGGCGAAGTCTATCCGCTCAACGTCTCAATCTCGCGCTGTAACAACTCGTCCGGAGAGCCGACGTACTATGTCGCCATCTTTCACGACATCTCGGAGATCAAACGCAGTGAAGAGCAACTGCAGCATCAGGCCTACCACGATGCCTTAACCGGCCTGCCCAATCGCAAACTGTTTCGTGACCGGCTCAATGTGGCGGTCGCCCATGCCCATCAGCACCGGACGAGACTGGCCGTTATCTATCTTGACATTGATAACTTCAAAAACATCAACGACACCCTCGGCCATCATTATGGCGATAAATTGTTGCAACAGATCTCCAAACGGCTGGTCGACTGTACCCGCCAGGAAGACACCACCGCCCGCATCGGCGGTGATGAATTTATCATTCTAATGCCGGAAATCGACGAGGCCCGCGACATCACCGTTCTGTGCCGGCGGATCCTTAAACATCTGGAATTGCCCCACACCTTGTCAGGTCGGGAATATTCCATCAATGTCAGCATGGGTGTCACCATTTATCCCGACGATGCGGACACACCGGAAGACCTGATTAAAAACGCGGATATCGCCATGTACCGCGTTAAGGACACGGGTAAAAACGGCTATCAGCTGTTCACCTCGGCAATGCAGGAAACCATCATGAAGCGGATTGAGTTGGAATCAAGACTCAACAACGCACTGTGTCATAACGAATTTGTCCTCTATTTCCAGCCTCAGGTCGATCTGACCTCCCGCCAGGTAGTCGGTGCGGAAGCCTTGATTCGCTGGCAGCATGAAGATGGATCCCTGACGCCCCCCAACGAATTTATACCGGTGGCCGAAGAGTGCGGCCTGATCCAGCAGATTGACAACTGGGTGTTGAAAACCGCCTGCACTCAGGCCAATCAATGGCGTCAGCAAGGACATCGTGACATCAAAATTTCCGTCAATCTGTCGTCGGTTCAGTTCAACAAGGACAAGGATCTGGTTGGTCGCGTCAAACGCATTCTGGACAAAACAGGATTCCCGCCCCGCCTGCTGACCCTGGAAATTACGGAAAATGCCGTCATGACAGATACCAATGTCGCCATTCAAACCATGAAAGAACTGACGGATCTGGGGATTGCCATCGCCATTGATGATTTCGGCACCGGCTACTCGTCGTTGAGCTATGTGAAAAATTTCCCGGCCAAATACCTCAAAATTGACCGGTCTTTTGTTAAAGACATTCCGCACGACAGCGATGACATGGCCATTGCGGCTTCCATCATCACTCTGGCAAAAAACCTGCGCATGAAGGTCATTGCCGAAGGGGTGGAAACGGACAGTCAAAGCGCATTTCTGGCAGAAAATCACTGCCAGCAGGTTCAGGGGTATCTGTTTGGCCGGCCACAGGACGCCGAGACCTTTGAGCAACAGTTTCTCAATCAACACAAAAAAAACTGATCAGACACCCCGTTCAACCACACCATCAATGCAGGCGGTAAAACCGCCCCCATCAGCAGCAACCAGCTGGAGATGATGCTGAATGCAAGGGATGCGATCTTCCGCATGATGAGTCACATAAAGGATCTGGCAGTGGCCCTGCCGTCCAAGATAATCAATTAACGCCAGCACCATCTGGCGATGTAAACTGTCCAACCCCTGACAAGGCTCATCGAGAATCAGCACACGGGGTTGTTTGATCAATGCCCGCGCCAACAGCACCAGCCGCTGCTCGCCATAGGACAACCGAGAAAACGGACGTTCCGCCACCGCCTCCATCTTCAACAGACGTAGCCACTGCAACGCAACCTGCTCCTGTTGTGGCGTATAGGAACGGTACACGCCAACCGAATCGAACAGTCCGGAAATCACCGCGACTTTAGCGGTCACCCGCACCCGGTATTCCTGATGAAACAAGGCCGACACCACCCCCAGATGCTGTTTAATTTGCCAGACACTCTCACCGCTGCCTTTCTTGTAACCGAACAGACTGATATTATTGGCATACGCCTGAGGATTATCACCAGTAATCAAACTGAGTAAGGTTGATTTCCCCGCGCCATTGGGACCGGAAATCTTCCAGTGTTCCCCTTGGGCGACCCGCCAATTAAAGCCATTAAGAATCATTTTTTCACCATAGCGCACATTGACATCCTTCATGGCGATCAGCGGCGCATCAGCAGCAATCGCTAATGGTGGTTGCACCACCGGACGATCTGGCAGGCTGGGAGAATCCTCGGCGTGAAACGCATGGAGACGTTGCAGCGCCTCGTGACCAACCATCATCTCGCGGGTGCCCTGAGCCACCAGTTCCCCGGCATGAAGATACGCCAGATGAGTGACTTCTGGTAACAGATCGCTGAAACGGTTGAGCAACAAAACGACCTGAACCCCTTGCGCCATAATTGCCGCCACCACTTGGCGTAACGCCCCGCGTGCCTCAACATCAAGTCCGTCAAACGGCTCATCAAGCACCAGCAGACGAGGCCGGGAAACCAGGGCACGCAAAATCATCACCTTGCGCATCTCTCCGGTGGATAAAAACCGCAGGCCGCGTTCAAGCAGATCATGGCATCCCAGCCGGGTGACCCAGCCAAGAAAGTCCCGATCGGCGGCATCGTCTGGCCCAACAAATTGAAGAACCGGCGTGCCATGGTCGATCCGGTCGAGAAAATCGGAATCGTCCTGGTCCCGTTCGTGCTGCAACACATCACCCAGTGCTTCAAAACTGACCAGCGCCGCCGGTGACACCAGCCGGTGCGTCCCTTCAGCGGCGAGCAACGTCCCGCACAACAGTTGCCCCAAAGCACTTTTGCCAGAACCGTTGCCACCAACCACGGCCCATTGTTGACCCGGCTCAAGATCCCAGGTCACACCGCGCAGGCACCAGCTCTTTTTTATCCGTACGCCAATATTGTCCAATCGTATCGTCATCGGGCCGTTCCTCATCGTTTATTTATCAGTCCTGTTTGACAGGACATTGACGACCATAGCAAGAATACAGTAAAAAAGGGGTTCATTATAATGTCTGAATCAGCGCTGGCGGGAAATAACCGCCACACCACCCAAAGGGATGTTATGGGGTTTTCGGAATTTGAACTAAAACGGATCGACAAAGTCGTTGGTGGATTGTGCCGGCAGAAAAGCCCGCAAGCTCTGAACGACAAATTGCGCTACGATTATCAGGTCACCGGCAATGATATTGTTATCGTGGAGATTCGTCCTCACTGGAAAGACCCGAACATTTTTACGGAAACGGCTCTGGCCCGCTTTCGCTATCACTCCGACGTGCGGGTGTGGTCGTTGTACTGGCAGCGCGCCAATCTGCAATGGGTCCCCTACGAAACCCATCACCGCGATCGTGTCCTCGATGCACTGGTCAAAGAAGTGCAGGATGACGCGTTCAGTGTTTTTTTCGGCTAACCGCCACTCAGGAGATCACCATGCCCATACCCGAATCGTCAGAACAATCTCGCTGTTCCTGGTGTCTGGGGGATGCTGACTATATCCATTATCACGACACCCAGTGGGGTGTTCCGCTGCATGGCGATCAGGCGCTGTTTGAAATGCTCACACTGGAAGGCGCCCAGGCCGGACTGAGCTGGCTGACCATTCTGAAAAAGCGCGCTAATTACCGGCAGGCTTTTGATCAGTTTGATATTGCAACTGTGGCGGGTTATGACGAACACGATATTGCCCGGTTGATGGCCGATAGCGGCATTGTCCGCAACCGCCTGAAGATCGAATCGACAATTAAAAATGCCCGCGGAATTGTCGACATTCTTGACGAAACGGGCAGCTTTGACTCCTTTCTGTGGCAGTTTGTCGATCACCACCCCATTGTCAATCACTGGCAAAATCTGGCAGATGTCCCCGCTCAGACCGAACAATCCCGCGCGATGAGCCGTGCATTGAAGAAACGTGGATTTAACTTTGTCGGACCAACCATCTGCTATGCGCTGATGCAATCAGTCGGCATGGTCAACGACCATCTGATCAGCTGCCCGCGCCATGGTGAACTGGCCCGCTGCCATGATCAATAATCACGATCATGACGCCACCGACCATGACCCGTTCCAACCGCTTTACTCCCCTGAGAGTGATGTGGAACTGATGATTCTGGTCAGTCGTCTCGCCGCCGAAGAGATCCCCAGCCAGACCAGCAACGATCATTTCGGTTCCCTCTATATCGGCCCGCAGATCGCTCACTTCAACCGCAAAACGGTTTTCGTCCCCGCCTCAGAATTCCAGCGGGCCCAACACGTGCTCACCGACTTTCTGCAGCGCCAGTATCCGGTGCGCGACGCGGCAAACGCCTTCCCTCTGACGCTCTGGCAAAAAGTCCGAACAATTGCAGAATTTCTGCTGTTCGGCTGGATGGTGCCGCAACCTCCCGTCACCCCGCCCCCTTTCAGCTTCTCCCTCCAGTGGCAAGCCACCCCGGCGTGCTTCGTTGTAACCTGCTCTGGCCCATTAACCGGCGCCGGCATGTGTGACGCTGGGAATGCCCTGCTCTCGCATCCTCAGTGGCATAAGGGTCATCATGTGATTTTTGATCATCGTCACCTCGATTTTTCCGCCACCAGCCCAAACGATGTGGCACAGATTCGCCATTTCCACCACATGCATGAAGAACAGATCGGCAACGGCTGGTCCGTTTTTGTCATCGACGAAGAGCAAAGCGATCGCTGGCACGCCCTATGGGCACAAGGGGACGCCATCACATCGACCAATCGCACCTTCGTGGTGAGCCGTCTTGACGACGCCTTTTCCTGGCTCGTCCAACATGGATCAGGCATGAAATGAAACGGCCCGCTGCCTTTTACGCCAGCGGGCCAAAGATGTTAAGGCGGGGAGATCACTCGTAGGTCAGAAAGGTTTCCGCTCTCACTTCACCCCGGACTGGAGCACTGACATTCGCGCCTTCTGCAACTTTGAACTTCTTCAACATTTCACGTAGCTGCATAGCCTGGCTGGACAACTGTTCTGCCGCTGCCGCACTCTCCTCGGCACTGGCGGTATTCTGTTGCGTCACCTGATCAATCTGCGTCAATCCGATGGTGACCTGACTGATCCCCTGAGCCTGTTCATTGGAGGCTATGGCCATATCCTTGAGCAAGTCAGCTATTTTACTGTTGCCCGCCATAATTTCCTGTAAGGCTTCGGCGGTCTGTTCGGCAATGACGGCCCCACGCCCCGTTAAGGCGACAGAACTCTCGATCAATTCTGCCGTTTCCTCAGCCGCTTTGGCACTGCGCGCAGCCAGGTTGCGCACCTCTTCAGCCACAACAGCAAACCCTTTTCCGTGCTGACCGGCACGGGCTGCCTCTACCGCAGCATTCAAGGCCAGCAGATTGGTCTGGAACGCGATCTCATCGATAACTTTAATAATCCGCGAGATATCCTGTCCCGCCTTGTTGATGTCATTCATGGCTTGAACCATCTCGCCCATCCGCTCATCGCCTTTTTCCGCGGCCAGTTTTGATTCACCGGAAAGCTGGTTGGCGGCACTGGCATGCTCGGCGGTATCTTTCACCTGATTGGCCATTTCGTTCATTGAGGCCGTCACCTGTTCCAGCGAGCTGGCCGACTCGGTCGCTCCCTGCGACAGGGCCTGACTGGCATCCGCCACTTGCGTGGACGCCGAGGCAATCTGCTCGCCCGCAACCTGCATTCCACCCACCATTTCGCGCAGCCCTTCGAGCATCTCTTTCAACGCCATACCCAACTGATCATCCTTGGAAGCCACCTGGACATCCTGGGTCAAATCGCCACGGGCAATGGCCCGCGCCAGATCGCTGCGATTCTGCAAACTGTTGGCCATTCCCACCAACACCGAACCGAGTTCGGTCATTTCAGTACGGGCACTATACGCTTTACAGTCCTGACAATTCTGATAGGTGCCATCTAAAATCTTACTGCAACTGGCGTCCGGCCCGAAAGTGCCGACATCTACCCAGCAGTGGCCGGTTTTGCCATATTGTGAGCACTCTGAATTGCTGCACCGATTGATCTCCGAACAATTGACCTCCTTGCCCATGTTCAGCTGACGGTTGGACGTGTTGCCCTTGCCATATTCAGCGACCACATCAAAGGCACTGCGCAACGGGTGGGAAATTCCCCGAGCAATCAGAGAGGCAAAGCTCAACGCCAAAAAGACACTGGCACCGACGATGGTCCACATCAAGTTGATTGATGAAGTTGATTTTGCCGAGATATCGCTACTGATCCGGTCTGCTGATTGCGCGGTAAGGGCGGCTAACTCTTCAGAAAACTCCAGAACCTCATCGGCCTGAATTTTCATCTCGGCAATCAGAGCGGCGATGTTCTTATCAAGTCCCGCCAACCGATGAATTCCTTCCTGATAATCTTTCAACAGTGTAAGGGACTTTTCCTGCGCGCCACGATCAATGTTTGCAGACGTCAGCTCATGCTCGAGGCGTGCAACCCCTTTATCCAGACGCGCCAGATATTTTTCATCACCACGCAACATATAATCTTTTTCTTCCTTGCGTAGCGTCAGCAGCAAAGCTCGTCCATCCTTCACATAGTGGTCAGCGAGAAGGCTTTCCGATTTCGCTGCCCGGCTGCGAACGGTCTGGTAATCCCCTTTCCCGGCATTCCAGCTCGCCACACTGTCCTGATAGGACCGAAACAGAGTTGTCAGTTGCTGCTTCACCTCTTCAGAAAGGGTACTGTCACCAATTCCCTCCAGACATTTTGTCATGGCCTGATTAAACTTGCTGTAATACTGTTGTTTTTTTGCCATATTGCGGCCATTGATATTCATATCTTTTTCGTACCGCCGCAGCATCAGCATCCAGTACTGCACCTCTTCCACATCGAAGGACGCCATCATGCTCGACAGGTCATGCGCCTGCTGACGAAAACTTCCCTGCAATCCCTGACTGGGCTCCAGTCCGCGCTGTTGTGACAGTTGACTGATTTGTTCAAAAAGAACAGCGTAGCGATTAATTTGGCCGGCCACTTTATCCAATTCGGCCTGCAGATGCTCATCGTCTTCCAGCTCTTTTAGTTCACCAATATCGTCTAGAGCCTCGCTCAGATAACGTTGAGCCCGTTCAACATACTTCATATCCTGGCGCGCCAGAAAATCCTTCTCACTGCGCCGAATTTGAAGAATGTCGGTTTCCATCTCGCGGGCACAGTCCTTAATCATCATCTCCGTCATCACGTCAACACGATAACCGCGATTCACAGAACGCAGCTGATAAATCCCTGTCGCGCCAAGCACGACGAGGAAAAGAACAATCGTTCCAAAACCAAGCATCAACTTGGTCGAAATCTTCATTTGAGAAAACATTCAGACCTCCATTTGATTTTGCACCCTACACAAAAAAGCGATCACACCTTCTAATCAAATCCTAACCAAATCCTAACAAACACTAACAGAGGTGTTTTTTAGCACCACATTTCTAATATTTTAAAATTCTATAAAACCACCAAATAGCTCATTAATATACTTTATTGCCAATGCTGCAATCTGCCGAGATAACATGTTTTCTTTACAAGGCCAGACAAAAAACTCTATGCTGAGAACCTGATGACAGCACAGGAAAAAATCCCACAGATCCTCTCTCTTACCGACAAACAGGTGAACGATGGCGAAACAAACACTTCAGTGGAATCAATTGCTCTGCCCCCTGCGGGTTGGTCAATCGCCCGAGCGACAAACCACATCGGCAGCAGAAGAACGCAGTGCTTTTGAGGCCGATTATGATCGCGCCGTGTTCAGCGAACCTTTTCGCCGACTGGCCAAGAAAACCCAGGTTCACCCGCTGGCTCCCAACGATCACATCCACAACCGATTAATTCACTCCATCGAAGTGGGGAGTGTCGGTCGCTCGCTGGGTAAGAAAATCCAGGCCTTTCTGATCAGAAAGCATCCAGAACACCGCGCTCTGTTCGACGATATTTCCCAAATTGTCCAGGTTGGCTGCCTGGTTCACGACATCGGCAATCCCCCCTTTGGTCACGCCGGGGAAAACACCATTCGCGAGTGGGTGGCTAAACATGAGGACCTGGTGTTTAACAACCGGGTGGATGAAGCGACCCGTAGTGATCTGCTGCTGTTTGAAGGCAATGCTCAGGGATTTCGGCTGGCCGCCCGAGTGGACAATGCCCAGTGTGGCTACATGCGGTTGACTTATGCTTCCCTCGGCGCCATGGTCAAATACCCGTGGACCAGTGATGACCCCCGAGCCAAAGAGAAAAAGAAGTTCAACGTCTTTGCCAGCGAAAAAGAGCTCTTCGACACCATGTCCCGACAGATGGGTTTAGTCCGCGCCGATGGTTCGGTCGCCCGTCATCCGCTCTCCTTTCTCACCGAGGCGGCCGATGATATCTGTTACCGCATGCTCGACATGGAGGACGCGGTCTCCATGCGGATTTTCCCCGAGCAACCGATCAAGGAGCTGTTTTTCCGCGTCGCTGGAGTCGCCGAAGATCAGGAGATGTCGATCGCTCAGGCTCGCGGTATGGCCATCAACGCCCTGATCAATGAAAGCTGCCGGGTCTTTGAAGAGGATTACGCCGCCATTATCAGCGGTGAGCGGGAACACGATCTCAAACGGGATTTTTCCACGCCGTATCGCAGCGCGTTCCAACAGATCGGCGAACTCTATACCATTATCTTTTCTCATCGCGCCAAGCTCGGCTATGAAATCGGTTCGTACAAAATGATCGGACGCATTATCAAGGCTTTTGTCCTCTCGGTTCAGTCCCTGTGCGACCGGGGCAGTTATGGCGAACTCGACTTCATCTCACAGCGCTGTTTCGACCTGGCCTGGGACCACAGCTACGTCGACAAACACGCGCAGGAAAACTACGCCTGGTGGTTACGGCAGATTTTCGATTTTGTTTCCGGCCTGACCGACAATTACGCCATTCAGATCTCCGGTGAGATTGAGGGAATCCTGACGCCCTAACACGTAAACCATAAAAAACATTAACCGGAAAAGCCCTTTTTTGTTGCACGCTTAGACGGGATAAGGCACTCTTGTTTCTATGCCGAAATCAGCCTTTAACGCCATTCGCAACAGTGTCTGTTCTTTTCTTGGGGGAGCTAAAGTCTCTTTCAATGAACTGGAGGAGTGCGACCAGTCGGATGGCGACAATGAACGCGACCTGGTGATCGGTATCGAGATCGATGCCATCCCGTACCAGTTCCGTGCCCGGCGCGGCTCCCTGGCGTTCACCGCCACCGAAGAGAGCTTCATTCGCGAAATGCTGACGGCCCTCGAGGGGTTGTTTTCGGGCTTTTCCGCCAAAGGCTACGCCGCCCATTTCCGCACGGCCCTGCTGACATCGCTGATGGATATCGCCGTCGCCCGCTATATCCGGGATGACCGCAAAGGTGTGTTCTGGACCACGCAAAACCTTATCCAGCTGCTGAAAAAGCTCTCTTATCAACGGTACGAGGGCGCCCCGGCAACGACCGGCTTTCTGGTCTATCGTAACCAGCTTGAAGAGTTACTGCCGCTGTTGAAAAAAACCCGCTACAGCTGGCTGGATCTCGGCGATGACCGCAAACGGATCAATGCCAATTTTTTCGTCAACCCGCTCTCTTACCGTTTTGTCGATGGCCTGCGCGCGCTGTACATCTCTGACATCCGCATGAATGTCAAGGGGACCATCCGTACCAGCAGCCCCGGACCTCGCGACTCCATTGACCAGCTGGCCAACCGGGAAACCGTTGCCCTGTTGGAACACGCCGGTTCCGGCGCCTTTGCCATCTATGTCAATGAAGCTTCTGAAATCGAGGTCGTCCTCGACAGCGGTAAACTGCTGGTGTGGCGCAAGGGAGACTGGGGCATTTACGATCCGGATATTTTCCGCGTGTTTCTCTCCGGCTGCATCGACAGACGCGCCATTGATGTTTTGATCTGGTCGGTCTACGCCCTGTCCAAATCGCGCCACGGCACCGTCATTCTCATCAGTGACGGCAAAACCGATCTGCAGGAGTTACGCAAAGGATCGGTGGGTGGGCGTGACCCCCTCAGCCGTGCACTGATCCGCCACGTCTGCGGCACCCGCATCGGTGTTTTGAAACGTTCCGGCGAGTTGATGCGAATCTTATCTTCCGACGGCCTGACCGTGATCAACCGTAAAGGGGAGTTGCTTGACACCGGTGTTATCATTGACACCTCCAAGGCCGGCGATCTGGTTACCGGCGGCGGCCGGACCACGGCGGCCGCCGCAGCTTCCCACTATGGCCGGGTCGTCAAGGTCTCGGAAGATGGCCCCATTGAACTGTTCTTCCAGGGCCAACTTGTCTACCGTTTTGGCTAAAAGCACCATCGTCCACCCACTTTAACACCAGGGAAATGCGCATGACAGCCATGGGTCAACAACGCTGGGTCGTGGTCACCGGTGCCTCCAGCGGAATCGGTCGGGAAATCTCCCTCAGCCTCTATCAACACAACTACCGGGTCATTGCCACCGCACGCAGCGATGAAGATCTGGCGCAATTACAGCGTCTTGGTCTGACCAGCTGCCGTCTGGAGCTGGCCGATGCCGCCAGTGTTTCACAAGTCATCGAGCAGGTGACCACACTGTGTGGCAACGACCTTTACGCGCTGATCAACAATGCCGCGTATGGTCAACCCGGTGCCGTCGAAGATATCCGCCGTGACACGCTCGAACAGCAGTTTGCCGTCAATCTGTTCGGCACCCACCAGCTGACCGTCGGGCTACTGCCCGCATTAAAGCAGGGCCAAGGCGGCCGCTTAGTCAACATCAGCTCTGTCCTCGGTCTCGTCGCTTTTCCGTGGCAGGGGGCCTACAATGCCAGCAAGTTTGCCCTCGAAGGGCTCACCGACACCTTACGGCTGGAGCTTCACAACTCGCCGGTCAAAGTCAGCTTGATTGAACCGGGGCCGATTCGCAGCCAGTTCCGCCACAATGCCTTGGGCGCCTTTGAAAAAGACATCGCCTGGCAGGACAGCAGACACGCCGAGGATTACCGCCGCATCACCAGCTATTACGCCGCCACTGAGCACCCCACCCCGTTTACCGGCTCACCGGCGCTGGTGGTCAAGCGGGTCCTTCATGCTCTACACAGTACCCGCCCGCAACCCCGTTATTACGTCACCCTGCCCACCTATGTTCTGGCGACCTGCCGCCGTCTGCTGCCGTGGCGCTGGCTGGACCGGCTGCTGGTCAAACTTGGAGCTATGCGCTGATGTTCTGTGCTGAGCAAAGTGCGCGTCCGTGGCCTGTTTTTGTCCACATCCCCTTCATGAAATGGGCGAAGAGTTGTCTAATGCGCCAGGCCTCATTTTGCGTTACAATGACTGTCTATACCAAGTCTTGACTGCCTTGCGGGCATACCCAGCCCCGAGTAATGTTGATCTGACTGCGCTGCAACGGTCCCGACACCCATGACCGCTCTGCAATGCGCACTACCAAAGGGAATCGAAACCATGTCTCTCCCCCGCCGTCTGTTTCTGATCCTGCTTCTGCTGACATTGAGCCTCCCCACTGTGGTTGGCGCCAATCCCTATGTTCCTCAAGACCTGCAGCCCTGGCAGCGTTGGGTGCTCAATGATGAAACCGAACAGGCCTGCACCCTGCTCTGGAACAGTGACGACCAGCACCGCTGCCAATGGCCCGGCAGTCTTACTCTGGCCGCCAATGACCGTGGAGCCCGCTTTGAACAGTATTGGGAATTGGAACAGCAGGGCTGGGTACAACTCCCCGGCGATAGCCGTTTCTGGCCACAACAGGTCACCATCAACGGCAAAGACGGTAACGTCCTGCGCTACAACGATCGCGGGGACAACGGCCAGCAGCAGCCGGCATTGTGGCTGGCTGCCGGACGCTATGAGATTCGCGGCCAATTCAGCTGGAGCCAACTCCCGGAGACCCTCAAGGTTCCCAAAGGAACCGCGCTGCTCAAACTGACCCGCAACGGTCAGTATATCCATCAGCCCCAAATGGATAACAACGGCCTGCTGTGGCTCAACAAAGGTGACCAGAACAATGAAGCGGTCCAGGATCACGTCAGCTTTCGGGTTTTTCGTCATGTCGCCGACACCATTCCGCTGGTGCTGACCACACGGATTCAGTTGCACGTCTCCGGTCAGGCCCGCGAAATGCGCACCGGTGTCATGCTGCCTGCGGGCTACATTCCGCTGGCCCTTGAGAGTCCTCTCCCGGCCCGCCTGGAAAATGACGGTACCCTGCGATTGCAACTCAAACCGGGCAACTGGACGCTGCAACTTTCAGCCCGTCACCAGGGGCCCATTGACACCTTGACCCTGCCCAAGCCGGAAGGCCCGTGGGCCGACGAAGAGATCTGGGCGATCGAGGCCCATCCTGAACTGCGTGTCGTCAGCATTGAAGGGGCCACAGCCATCGACCCTGCCCAGACCGGCATGCCCGGACAGTGGCGCAACCTGCCCGCCTACCTGATGACCCCCGAAAGCCAATTAACTCTGGTGGCAAGCAAACGGGGCGACAGCGATCCGGCCAATGAGCGGTTGGAATTGCAACGGACCCTCTGGCTTGACTTTGACGGTGGCGGCTACACGGTGAAAGACTTCGTCACGGGCGAATTAAAAAGTCGCTCACGCCTCGAAGCCAGTCCGGTTCTGCAGCTGGGTCGCGTCAGCAGCCATGGTCAGGATCAATTCATCACCCATCTTCCCACGGCGACTGGTGCCGGGGTTGAAGTGCGTCAGGGCAATGTCGCTCTCGAAGCCGAGAGCCGGATTTTACCAGTGGACCTCGGCGCATTGCCTGCCGTCGGCTGGCAGTTCAACCCTGAACAGCTGGTGACCCGACTGAATCTGCCCCCAGGCTGGCGGCTGATCGAAGCAACCGGCGTAGACAACGCCTCATCGACCTGGCTGCAACGCTGGACATTACTGGACATCTTTATTGTTCTGATTCTTACCCTGAGTTTTGGCCGATTGTGGGGAGCTACCGCAGGAATTATCGCCATGCTCGGTCTGGTGCTGATCTACCACGAACCGGAGGCGCCACGCCTGATCTGGTTGCATGTGCTGATTCCCATTGCCCTGCTGCGTGTTCTGCCGGGTGGCCGAATAAAACAACTGATCCACTGGTATCGTAATGTGGCCATGCTCGGTATGCTGATCATCGTTCTCATCTTCAGTGTTCAGCAGATCCGCAGCGCCCTTTACCCGCAACTGACACCTCACCACAACCACTACGGCTATTATCCATCGGCACCGCTACCGACAATGGTTAGCGATGAAGTCATGGTGCAGAGTGTTGCCCCGGCCTCTCGCGAAATGGTGATGGAAAAAGCGGTTAACGTCATGAACCGCTACAATCCGGACCTAAAAATCCAAACCGGACCAGGTTTGCCGAAATGGCAATGGCAACAGATCGAACTGAGCTGGAACGGCCCGGTCATGGCCAACCAGCAACTGCACCTCTATCTGTTACCGCCACTGGCCACGCGACTGCTGCTGGTAGCCGGCGTGGTGCTGATCGGTCTGATGTTCCTTCACCTGTTCAGCCAGGGGCCACTGCCCCGCTGGAAAGGGGATAAACTTGCGACAACCACCGCGGCCACCGGGTTAATCCTCCCGCTGCTCAGTGCAGGATTTGCCGCCCTGTTGCTGTTCGGTACCGGGGTGACACCGGCCCAGGCCGCGTTCCCGTCACCGGAACTGCTCGATGAGCTGTACACCCGACTCACCGAACCACCGGGTTGCGCCCCCTATTGTACGTCCCTCGACCAGTTGAACATCCAGACGGACAATCAACGGCTCAAGCTGGAGATGACCTATCACAGTCAGGTCGCCAGTGCCGTGCCACTGCCCTTTCCACTCAAGCAATTGTCGGTGCAGACGGTCCAGCTCGACGGCAACACTAATGTCCCGTTGTATCGGGATCAACAACAGCAGTTGTGGGCCCGCGTCCCCGAGGGACACCATGTCATCACCCTGCATGCGCCGCTGGCCGACACCCTGCAGCGGCTGCAATTGCCACTGCCCATGGCAGCCGGCATGGTACACCTCACCACACCGGGGTGGCTGGTGGGAGGCATCGCTGATGGCCAGGCCAGCCATGGCCCCATCGAGCTGACCCGCATCAGCAGCCAGACGGAAAAGAAACTGCAGCCCGGTGAAGTCCCGACCTTCGTTCGGGTCGAACGGGAACTGATCCTCAATCTTGACTGGCAGGTGGTCACCACCGTCACCCGCTTGAGTCAGAAGGGGGCTGCGGCGGTGTTGCAGATTCCTCTGCTCAACGGCGAACGAGTCACGGACCGTGACATTACCGTCGAGGACAACATCGCCATTATCAATCTGCCAGCCAACACCGAGCAGATTCGCTGGCAATCCACCCTGGAAAAATCAACCCAGCTGGAATTGGTGGCCGCTGACAGCGCCCAGTTCAGTGAAGTCTGGCGGGTCAACGCAGACCGGATGTGGCACATTGACAGTGCTGGCGTTCCGGTGATCCATCGCTTTCAGCACGGCCGCTGGCTACCGCAGTGGTCGCCGTGGGCCAATGAGCGGCTGACACTGACCATCACCCGCCCTGAAGGGGTGAAAGGTCAGACCATCACCATCGACAACAGCCGCCTTGAAGTCACCCCCGGTAAACGCAGTACTGCCGCCAGTTTGTCCCTCGATGTGCGCAGCAGTCACGGTACCGATCATGTCATCACTCTGCCTCAGGGGGCCGAACTTGATGAAGTTGTCATCAACGGCCGCACTCAGCCGATCAAGCAGAACAAACGCCTGGTGACGCTGCCATTGGTTCCCGGCAGCCAGAGCATTGTTCTCCACTGGCATCAGCCTCAAGGAGTAGAGTGGTTCACCCGGACACCGCAAATCAGTCTGGCAACGCCCCACGTTGAAAGTCACATCACCCTGAAGTTGCCGCACAACCGCTGGACATTGCTGGTTGGCGGACCGGTTCTCGGCCCGGCAGTCCTGTTCTGGGGCGTGCTTCTGATCATCCTGGTGCTATCGTGGCTTCTGGGCCGGCATGCCCCCACCCCGTTGCGCTGGTATCATTGGCTGTTGTTGTGTGCCGGTCTGAGCCAAGCCAGCTTGCCCGCTCTGGTTCCGGTCGTGGGTTGGCTGATTCTGCTCGGCCTGCGTCGCAGCTACCATGAGCAGCTGAATACACCACTGCGTTTCAACCTGGCTCAGGTCACGCTGGTGGCTCTGACGGCCATTGCGTTGCTCACCATTCTCATTGCTATTCAGCAGGGCTTGCTCGGCTTGCCTGAAATGCAAATTGACGGCAACAATTCCACAGCCTGGAACCTGCGCTGGTATCAAGACCGCAGCCCACTGCTGATGCCGGAAGCCTGGGCCATCTCTGTCCCCATGTATGTCTACCGCATTCTGATGTTGCTATGGGCTCTGTGGCTGGCCAGTGCGCTGCTGCGCTGGCTGAACTGGGGCTGGCAGAGTTTCACTACCGATGGGCTGTGGCGCAAACTCCCGCCCCGTCAGCAACGGCAACCTGCAAATGCTTCAGAGTCTGCTCCTGTGGCGGCAACGACTTCGACGCCCGCCCCGGAGGCAACAGCGTCTTCCGACAATCCGATCGCCAAGGCGCCGGATGAGGAGTTATCCTTTATCATTGAAAGTGCCTTTCCCGACACCGAAACCGCCGAGAAAGAACTGGATAAGGAGTAAGCCATGGATCAACTGGATCAAATCACTGCGGTTATCGCCCTGAGCATGGGTGCCGCCTGGGCCAGCGGCATCAACCTCTACGCGACAATTCTGGTGCTGGGGCTGATGGGAAACTCCGGAGCCATGGCGCTGCCGGAAACCCTGCATATCGTTCAGGAGCCGATTGTGATCGGGGCCAGTGCCCTGATGTATGTGGTTGAGTTCTTCGCCGACAAGTTCCCCGGCGTTGACACCGGCTGGGATACGATTCACACCTTTATCCGCATCCCGGCTGGCGCCGCGTTGGCGGCAGCGGCGGCGGGCGGCGTTGATCCATCGGTCAGTCTGGCGGCGGCCATTGTCGGTGGTTCCCTGACTGCAGCCACCCATGCCACCAAAGCCGGCTCGCGCGTGCTGATCAATACCTCTCCCGAGCCGGTCACAAACTGGGCCGCATCGCTGAGTGAGGATGTTGCCGTGGTCGGCGGGCTGTGGGTTGCCCTCAACCATCCGATGATCTTTCTCGGCCTGCTGATCGTCTTCATTCTTCTGCTGATCTGGCTGCTGCCTAAATTGTGGCGCGGCATCAAGCGGGTTTTTGCCGCCATTGGCCGGTTGTTTTCTGGCAAAAAAGAGCTCAGCGAACCGGTGACACCACCTGAACCACCTCAAAGCTGAGCAGCCATGCGCTCGCAGTCAGGAGGACATCATGTTCGAATCCGTTGAATTGGGTCAGCAGGTCAGCAAAGAAAGCTACAAGGAAGCGGTTGATCAACTGCGCAGCCAGCTGATCACGGCGCAGATCGCCTGTCAAAATGCCCCCGGCCCGATCATTGTACTGATTTCAGGAATGGACGGTGCAGGCAAGGGGGAGCTGGTCAACGCCCTGGGTGATATGCTTGATATGCGCAATGTGATGATCCGCACCTTCTGGGAGACCAGCGATGAAGAGCGGCAGCGCCCGGATCATTGGCGCTTTTGGCGCCAGCTGCCCGGCCGCGGCCAAATTGGCATTTTCTTTGGCGCCTGGTACACCGATCCCATGCGCCATCATGTTGAAGGCAACGACAGCGACCTGATCCTCGAACACGACATGCGCCGCATCGTCCGGCTGGAGAAGATGCTTGCCGACGACCACGCCCTGATTCTCAAATTCTGGCTACACCTGAGCCCCGAAGCACAAAAAAAGAAACATCAGAACCTGAAAAAGAAACACCACGAGTCGCCGGAGATGATCAAGCGGGCCATGTGGCACTTTGATCACTACCCGCGCATTCGCGATGCCGCCGAACAGACCATTCGCCACACAGATCGCGCCCATGCCCGCTGGCATCTTATCGATGCCAGTCACAAACGTCATCGTCAATTGCGGGTGTTTACCATCCTCCACAAGGCACTTCAGTCGTTCACCACGCAGTCCCACGGACCGGTTGTCGAAGATTCGGTCATGGAAGTGGAAACCGCCCCGGTTCTTGACAGTATCGATCTAAGTCAGAAACTTACGCGTGATGACTACCGTGCCCAGCTGGAGCACTACCAGAAACTGTTGCAGAAACGGGTGTGGCAGGCGTATAAACAACGCCTGTCCACCATCCTGTTGTTTGAAGGCTGGGATGCCAGCGGCAAGGGAGGCAGCATTCGCCGGGCGGCCAATGCCATGGACCCGCGGCTGGTTCAACAGATCTCAATTGGTGCCCCCACCGACGAAGAGAAGGATCACCATTACCTGTGGCGCTTCTGGCGCCATCTGCCGCGCTCCGGCATGGTCACCATCTACGACCGCAGCTGGTATGGACGCACCCTGGTTGAGCGGGTCGAGGGGTTTGCTCATCACGCCGAATGGAATCGGGCCTTCGAGGAGATCAATGAATTCGAGCAGCAACTGATCCAGTCTCCAACACTGCTGCTCAAGTTCTGGCTGCATATCGACCCTGACGAGCAGTTACGCCGCTTCAAAGAACGGGAAGTCACGCCGTGGAAACAACACAAAATCACCGATGAGGATTGGCGTAACCGTGACCGTTGGCAGGATTATGAACGCGCCGCCAACGAAATGATCAGTCGCACCAGCACCCGTGAAGCGCCCTGGCACCTCATCGCCGCCAACGACAAAAAATTCGCCCGTATTGAAGTGCTGCGCCACACCATCGAACAGATGGAACGCCTGCTCGACGAGGTTCAATCATGAAACGTTTTTATCTGCTGTTTTTAGGCAGTGCCATCCCGTTTGCGCTGGTGATGTTTGCCATCGCCATCAGCAACAATTCGTGGCAACGAGCCCTGGGACTTGCCGTTATTATGGGCTTTCTATTCGGCTCCAGTGTCGCTCAGGGCTTGACGTGGTGGCTCGACCGGCGGGATAAGAACAAACGCGACTGATCCCAAAGGTCTACCAGTACTGGGCAATCCACTTCGTCGGCAACACCTTGTGATGCGGTTTGTTGCGCGAGTAGCCGGACAGAGCTTCGTCAGGATTGGGGCGACCGTGAAAAGCCACAATACTGGCATGATCCGGTGGCGTTTTGGCAGGAGCAAGCCAATTCAGTGGAAAAGGGCGCTGAAGATGGCGTTTAAAACTGACTACCCACTGTTCGGGCCAGTAACACATATAGGGTCGGATGCAGTGGGTCAGATAGGTCTGCGGCGGATGGAAATTGGCCATGGCCCACGTCATCTCCCTCAGGTACTGTTCATAGATGAAACCGAACTGGTTGGCCCTAAAGCGAAACACAGAGGAATTGCCGATTTCCGGCCGATCACGAAAGATCGTTTTGTGCGCAGCCATCCAGTTATGGATGATCGGCACACGATCCGGGTCACCGAAATCAAAAAGAGGGTCCAACGGTCCAGTAATCAGCAGATCGAGATCAAGAAACAGGCAGAGTCCCTCCAACGGCAGATCATCACGAAACAACGAGATTTTTCGCCAATTGCACCAGAGATGTGACTCGGGCGCATCGAACTGTGGCAACGGTTTTGTTTCGATGTAAGCGTCAATCCCCTCCGGCCGTTCGGTAAAACACACCAGACGGGCCGGACGCTGCAGGTTCTTGGCAACCCCACGATACAACCGGTTCACATAATCCGCTCCGTACTTATCGCCCCACTTGATCGTGATAACATTCACGATCTCTTGGTTCTCATTCTCAGCCATCGCCATAGTTCTCCATCCACTCAGAAAATTGTCTGCCATCAGAGATGATGGCAAACGCGCGTTCAATTTTCGTTACTATTGGATGTTGATTCGTTAAGAAAAACAGCTGTGAAGGGAAAAATCGAACCTCGCACAGAGCATATTCTTGCATTGTTGGGGCTGGATTTTTTTGCTATTTAAGCTACACTTAAGCTGATTTTCATCCCATTAAATCTGTTTATTAACGAGGACAACCATGGCTCACGGTGACCTGACCATTGATCTGCGCCAGATGATTCTGGCCATTGAGACCGCCGTCTCATTTGTCGGCATGAACGATGTCAACCACGGCAAACGGGTGGGCTATATTGCCAGCCAGCTCGGCTATCAGCTTGGCTTCAGCGACGAAGATATCCAGTTTGTTTTCGATCTCGGCCTGATTCACGACTGCGGCGTTTCCACCGAGCAGATGCACTCCAATCTGGTCAATCATTTTGACTGGACCGATGCCAACATCCACTGTGAAATCGGCTGGAACCTGCTGAAAAACTTTGCCCCCCTCGCCGCTTTTGCCACGCCGATCTACTACCATCACACGCCATGGCGGCAGTTAATGGACACCAATATCAGCCGACGCGATGGCCGCATGGCCAACCTGATTTTTCTGAGTGATCGTATCGATGTGATGGCGGCGTCCCATTACGAAAAGGACATTCTGCTGGCACGAGAAGAGATTTCCCGCTCAATCAATACCTATGGTGGTAGCTATTTTGACATGGATCTGGTCGATGCGTTTAACACAGTGGAAAAATCGGAAGCATTCTGGATTTCATTGGAAGACCGCCACGTCAGCCGTTATGTCTGGAATATGGGCCAAGTTGAGAGCAATTCACCATTAACCCTGGATCAGCTTCGGCAACTTTCGTTGATCATGTCGTACATTGTCGATCAGAAGAGCCCGTTTACTGCCGAGCATTCGGTGCTCGTTGCCAGTCTGGCCGCTTATATCGGCAGAACATTCGGCCTGTCAGAGCGCCAATGTGAAAAAATCGAAATCGCCGGGCTGCTGCACGACCTGGGGAAACTGCACACACCGGACAACATCCTTGCCAAACCCGCTCCGCTGACAGCAGTGGAGCGCTCAATCATGAACCAGCACAGTTATGAAACGTATGAGATCCTGCGACACATCAAGGGATTAGGCGAAGTGGCAGAATGGGCCGCTTACCACCATGAGGGCCTCAACGGTGTCGGCTATCCATTCCACCCAGCGGCCACCCAGCTGTCTACTGAAGCCCGCATCATTGCCGTTGCCGATGTTTTCCAGGCCCTGGTTCAGGATCGCCCCTATCGCCAGGGGATGAGTCAGGAAGAAGCCCTGGGCATTCTGATTGACATGGCACGCTATGGCAAACTGGACCAGCAGATCGTCGACCATATCCAACACCATATAGAGGGCTGCTTCCGCATTGCCTCCGGCCAGGAACGGGATGAACGCCTGAGTTATAAAGAACTGTTTCCCGCCAAAACAGGTCAGCGACCCTCCTGAGCAGGGTAAGTTCGCGGTCTGCAGAGACGACAAGAGCCCCAACATAATGGAGCCTTTGTCGCTTAAAAAAATATCGGATTAGCCCAGCGCCACGTCCAGTGTCATCATAATGGCAAAACCGCACATCGCCCCAACCGTTGCCAGATCGGTATTACGCGCCAGTTGCGATTCGGGGATAACTTCTTCCACCACGACATAGATCATTGCTCCGGCGGCAAAAGACAACGCATAGGGTAGCAGAGGCTCCATCCACACGACGGCAAACGCACCAAGCACACCGGCAACAGGTTCGACCATGCCGGAAAGCTGTCCGTACCAGAAACTTTTAGCCCGAGACATCCCTTCACGGCGCAATGGAACCGACACCGCCGATCCTTCGGGAAAATTTTGGATACCGATACCGATGGCCAGAGCGATTGCTCCCGCAAGAGAGGCAGAGGGAAGATCTGCAGCCAACGCGCCGAAGGCCACCCCAACGGCCAGCCCTTCGGGAATATTATGCAGCGTAATCGCCAGGCAGAGCAAAGTACTGCGCTGCCAACTGGTTTTGATCCCCTCAGCATCAGCCATGGGAAAGCCGGAATGCAAATGGGGCAGGATTTTATCGACCAGCCACAAAAAAGCGCCACCGGAAAGAAAACCAACCGTGGCCGGAACCCAGGGGGTTCCGCCGTTGTTCTCGGTCATTTCAATCGCCGGAGACAGCAACGACCAAAAACTGGCAGCAATCATGACACCGGCGGCCGCACCGAGCATACCATCAAGCAGCTTGCGATTGATGGTTTTGAAAAAAATCACCACGCTGGCGCCGAGGGCAGTCATAAACCAGGTGAATAACGTGGCTACAAAAGCCTGCATCACCGGAGTAAGCGTTAAAAACCAGTCGAACATAGCGACTCCTTAGCGACGATTGTCGGTCATATCCAGAGGAATAATCCATTGGTCAAACTGTTCATCCGTCACATATCCCAGGGCAAGAGCGGATTCACGCAAGGTCAGCCCTTCGTGGTGAGCTTTCTTGGCAATTTTTGCCGCCTTGTCGTAACCGATATGGCGGTTAAGCGCGGTAACCAGCATCAGATTTTTGTTGAGGTTTTCGCTGATTTTTTCCTGCTGGGGCTCAATGCCCACGGCACAGTGATCATTGAAGGCGCGGCAGGCATCGGCCAACAATTCCGTGCTTTCCAACACATTGTGCACCATCACCGGCTTGTAAACATTGAGCTGAAAATTGCCCTGGCTGCCCGCAAAAGCCACTGCCGCATCATTACCGAACACCTGGGTGCACACCATGGTCATAGCTTCACACTGAGTGGGGTTGACTTTGCCCGGCATGATAGATGAACCGGGTTCGTTTTCAGGGATAAGCAGTTCTCCAATGCCACAGCGCGGGCCACTGGCCAGCCAGCGGACATCGTTAGCCATCTTCATCAAACCACCCGCCAGGGTACGTAATGCAGCCGAGGTGTGCACCAGGGCATCATGAGCGGACAGCGCAAAAAATTTATTGTCCGCGCTGCGGAACGGATAGCCACTTTCCGCGGCAATATAGGCTGCGGTTTTATCACCAAACTGCGGATGGGCATTGAGGCCGGTACCAACGGCAGTCCCGCCAATGGCCAGATCATACAAGCCGTCAAGACTGGCGCGAATGGCGCAAAGACCGAAATCGATCTGTGCCACCCAGGCACTGATCTCCTGACCGAGAGTGATCGGGGTGGCATCCTGCAGATGGGTCCGCCCCACTTTAACGATCGCCTCAAACGCTGCCGCCTTGGCGGCCAGCGTATCGCGCAGCTGGGTCACGGCGGGAAACAGTTCCCGCTCCAACTGGTCAACAACGGCAATATGCATGGCGGTAGGAAAGGTATCGTTGGACGATTGTCCACGGTTAACGTGATCGTTGGGATGCACCGGATCTTTGCTGCCAAGGGTCCCACCCGCTAAAGCAATCGCGCGATTGGAGATCACCTCGTTGGCGTTCATGTTGGACTGGGTCCCGGAACCAGTCTGGAAAACCACCAGCGGAAAGTGATCGTCGAGTTGACCGGCGATCACTTCGTCGGCGGCCGTGCAGATCAGTTTTGCCAGCTCTTCGGGCAACTCACCCAGTTCAGCATTGGCCTGGGCAGCAGATTTTTTCAGAATCCCCAACGCTTTGATGACCGGGCGTTGCCACTGAAAGCGGCTGACCCCGATGGGAAAGTTGCCAATGGAGCGCTGGGTCTGAGCCCCCCAATAACGATCGGAAGCCACATCAATGGCTCCCATGGAATCAGTCTCCTGACGAAATGTGGTCATGGTCCCTCCTGATATGTCGAAAAGGCATTACGGTCATGATTTGCTGTAAACGGATGGCACGTTGAAATACTAACAAATAAATCGCTAACTTGTATCCGTTTTAACGTGATTATCCTTGGAAAAGACCACAAAAAAAGCCAACCGGTGGGAGACCGGTTGGCAATTGCAGGGTAGGACACTGAGGTTTAACGGTTCAGATAAGCCTGTTCCAGAGTGGCGGCAAGTTCAGGGTTCTTTTTATCGACCTGAAAAATCACCGTCTCACCGTGGGGACCGGCGCCCAGAAGCGTCTTGGTGTAAGGGAGATGTTTATGGGAGGAAAATTTCTCGTTCATGGTCGCATCGCCGATCACGAAAATACGCCCCTGGTATTTCCAGGCGGTAAAGGTGTCGTTGCTTTCCAGCATCCAGGCGATGTCATTGAACTCCTGCACCAGATTTTCAGTGTAGGCGGCATCCTTCTTTTTGACTTCGTAGATCACCGTCTCGCCATTCGGCCCACCACCAAGAGTGGTCTGGGTGTAAGGCAGGTGTTTGTGCGCAACAAAAGAAGCCTTGGTGGCCTCATCACCAATGACATAAAGGCGACCATTGTAACGATAAACCGACATGTCGGAGCTCGCGACGTTGAGTTCCACCGGACGCTCGTCAGCGGCTGTTGCTGTTTGAGCCGACGGCTGAGAGACACAGCCAACGAGGCTGAGCAGGACACTGCAGACAATCAAAATCCGAGTAAGCATAGGTTCGTTCTCCTTAAAGTTTGGACAGGATCAGTGACTACGCTACTGTGGGAATTTGATGTTAGAGTTTGGCTCAGGCGGTGTCAGAAATCGGTAAAGAATCGGTGCCGGGACGATGGCGGTTATTTGTTTTTCTTGTTGCCTTTATTTTTCCCCTGCCCCTTGCCATTACTATTGCTGTTACTCTTCCCTTGGGAGACTCCTTTGCCCACGCCCGCTCCATAGAGGGTGTAATCGCCCTGTTTGAGTTGTTTAAACTCGGCGGAGCCCGGCTTGATCCCCAATTCCTGAGCCAGCTGCCCCCAGCCTTTATTGTGGCGGTAATAATACCGTTGCATCACCTGGGAAACCGGCTGGCGGCTCATGCGTGAAAGCTGCAGACACATGAAGGCATCGGCAGGTGCCGACACCTTGCCAAGCAGCACATTGACATCCGGTACCGGCACGCCAAAATGGCTACTCAAGCGAACCGAAAAATCACGCAGATCGGCGCGCGCCCTCACATTCACATCGGCCATGAAATCGTTTAAACTCGCGTACCCCGGACCGGCGATCAGCAGCAGTACAGCGCACAACGCCCAGACGATTGTCTTTTTCATCAATTCCCTCCTGTCTTAGCCGACTCAGCACATCAATGGCCGCCGAGCAGCTCCAGAATTTCAGCAGTTTTCTGTTCCATCAACGCCTGATCACCGCGAGACTCAACATTGAGTCGCACCACCGGCTCGGTGTTGGACATGCGCAAATTGAACCGCCATTGCTCAAATTCAACACTGACGCCATCGGTAAAATCTTCGCTCACCGCATCGGGGCTGTAATGTGCTCGCACCCGCTCAATTGATGCCGGAGCGTCTTCGACATGGCGGTTGATCTCACCACTGGCCGGAAAAAGTTCAATCCGCTGACCAACCAGGCTGGAGAGGGCATTGCCGGTTCGGCCCATAATCTCCAACACCAGCAGCCACGGAATCATGCCGCTGTCACAGTAGGAGAAGTCCTTAAAATAGTGGTGAGCGCTCATTTCGCCGCCATAAATGGCATCTTCCTGGCGCATCCGCTCCTTGATAAAGGCGTGGCCGGATTTGCACTGCACCGCTTGGCCCCCCGCTTCGTTGATCATATCCACGGTGTTCCAGACCAGACGCGGGTCGTGAATGATTTTTGCACCGGGATGGCTCTGCAATAAGGCTAGGCCAAGTAATCCGACCAGGTAATAACCTTCAATGAAGCGCCCCGTTTCGTCAAAGAAGAAGCAGCGATCAAAGTCGCCATCCCAGGCAATTCCGACATCCGCATCATGTTCTTTAATGGCGTTAACCGTCGCCGAACGGTTTTCCGGCAAAATGGGGTTGGGGATGCCGTTGGGAAAGTTTCCGTCCGGGGTGTGATTGATTTTGACAAAATGGAACGGCAGGTGTTTTTCCAACAGGTCGATGGTCGGCCCGGCACAACCGTTCCCGGCGTTGACGACCACTTTCAACGGCTGCATCGCCGCCACATCGACGTAACTGAGCAGGTGATCAATGTACTCACTGGTCACATCGAGAAGCTGAACCCGTCCCTTGCGTGCCGGTTCCGCAAAGCGGTTTGCCGCGACCATCTGCTGGATCTCTTTAAGTCCGGTGTCGCTGCTGATGGGACGGGATTCTTCCCGCACCAGCTTCATCCCGTTGAAATCCATGGGATTATGGCTGGCAGTGACCATAATGCCACCATCCATTTTTTCACTGAACGTGGCAAAGTACACCTCTTCGGTGCCACACAGTCCGATATCGAAAACATCAACACCGGAATCGGTCAAACCATTCGCCAGGGCGGCGCACAACGAGGCGCTCGACAGCCGGACATCGCGACCGACAACCACTTTACCCGGCTTGAGAAATTCAGCATAAGCACGGCCAATCCGATAGGCAATCTCTTCGTTCAATTCATCGGGCAGCCGCCCGCGGATGTCATACGCTTTAAAACAGGTCAGTTCCATGCATTGAAACCTTTCACAGACTGTGGGTTAGTGTATTAAGTGGGGTCCGGCGTCGATTCAACCACCACCGGACTTAATTGCCAGATATCATGATTGTATTCCTGCATGGTGCGATCCGTTGAGAACCGGCCGCTACAGGCGGAATTGATGACACTCATGCGTGTCCAGGCAGCCTGATCCCGGAACAGTTCGGCGACCTGATTCTGACAGTCAACATAACTGCGAAAATCAGCCAGAGTCATCCAGGGGTCATAGGGGCTGGTCAGCGAAGCGATGACATCGTCAAAGATGCCCCGTTCAAAACGATTGAAATGCCCGGAACGGAGCAGCTCCATCACCCGTTTCAGATCATCGTCTCCGGCAATCACTGCTGCCGGCCGATAGGAGGAGCGGCGCTGTTCCACCTCTTCCGCGTGGAGGCCAAACAAGAAGAAATTGTCCGCCCCCACCGCGTCGCGAATCTCAACGTTGGCACCGTCAAGTGTGCCAATGGTAATGGCACCGTTCATCATGAATTTCATGTTGCCGGTTCCCGAGGCTTCCTTACCTGCGGTAGAAATCTGCTCGGACAGATCGGTGCCCGCGCAGATCACCTCCATAGCTGAAACATTGTAATCGGGCACAAAGGCCAGTTTCAGACGGTCGCCGATTTCAGGATCGTTGTTGATCACGTTGGCGACATTATGGATCAGTTTAATGATCTTTTTCGCCATGGCATATCCAGGTGCCGCCTTGCCGCCAATAACGACACAGCGGTTGGTCCACTCCGTGGGCCGTTCGAACTTGAGCCGGGCATACAGGTGAATGATATGTAATACGTTGAGCAGCTGGCGTTTGTATTCGTGGATCCGTTTCACCTGAACATCAAACATGGCCTCCGGGTTCACCACAATGCCGGTGCGTTGTTTAATCAGTACCGCCAACCGCTGTTTATTGTGCCGCCTCACCTCCCGCCAACGCTCACAGAAGGATTCATCGTCAATGAACTCCTTGAGGCGCGCCAATTGCGACAGATCGGTCAACCAGCTATCGCCGATAAGTTCCAACAACATTTCACGCAATTCCGGGTTGGCGCAGGCCAACCAGCGTCGCGGCGTTACCCCGTTGGTTTTATTGTTGAACTTACCCGGCCACAATTCATAAAAATCGTGGAACAACCCTTCCTTGAGCAGCCGCGAGTGGAGCTCGGCCACGCCATTAACGGAGAAACTGCCCACCAAAGCCAGATGGGCCATACGCACCCGATCATGGCCATCGATGAGCGACATCCGCTGCAACCGCTGTTCATCGCCGGGCCATTTCATCGACACTTCGGTCAAGAAACGGCTGTTAATCTCGTAGATAATCTCCAGATGGCGCGGCAGCAGCCGTCTGAGCAATTGCACCGACCATGTTTCCAGCGCCTCGGGCAACAGGGTGTGGTTGGTGTAGGCCATGGTGCGAGTCACGATCCCCCAGGCTTCGATCCATTCCAGCCGTTCTTCATCCACCAAAAGGCGCATCAATTCGGCAACGGCCAGACTGGGATGGGTATCGTTAAGTTGAAAGACATTGTTGTCGTGAAAGGTGGAGAAATCACTGCCATGGTTGCGCCGCCAGTGTTTAAGAATGTCCTGCAGACTGGCTGACACCAGGAAGTACTGCTGACGCAGGCGCAACTCCTTACCGTTTTCATTGGCATCATTGGGATACAACACCATGGTGATGCTCTCGGCATCATTCTTCTCTGCCACGGCTTCGAAATAGGACCCGGCATTGAACTCCGACAGGTTGAAGTCTTCGGCGGAAGCCGCTGACCACAACCGCAGCGTATTGACCGTCTGATTCTTGTAGCCGGCGATCGGCACGTCATAAGGAACAGCCAGCACCTCTTCGTCATGATCCCAGTGGACAATCAACTGGCCACTGTGGGGTTCCTTGTACATCCGGGTACTGCCACCAAACGGAATCACGCAGGTATAGTCAGCCCGTTGAACTTCCCAGGGATACTCACCATGGCGCAGCCACGGATCAGGGTCCTCCATCTGATAACCGTTCTGAATGCGCTGACGGAACATGCCATATTTATAGCGCAGACCGTAGCCCATCACCGGCAACTGCAGGGTGGCGCAACTGTCCATGAAGCAAGCTGCCAAACGGCCAAGACCGCCATTGCCAAGCCCGGCATCACGTTCCGCCTGCTCCACCTCCTCCAGACTCATCCCCAATTGTTCCAGCACCCGCCGGATCGGATCTTCAATATCAAGACTGAGCAAATTATTCAGCAAGGACCGACCGATGAGAAATTCCATCGACAGGTAATAGGCTTTTTTGGTGCCCGCCTGATAATGGGACAGCCAGGTATCGCGCCAACGGGTCATTAACCGATCGCGAACACTGTAGGACAACGCCTTGAACAGGTAATAGTGGGGCGATTGCAGATGCCGACCAAAGGTGTTGTAGAGATAGTGCAGGAAGCTCGCTTCCAGACTTTCATCATCATTGCCCAGACAACGCAGGGCTTTACGGACGACTTTTTCTGTCTCCCGCTCAAAATCAGGAATCACCATCATTCCCTCCCGAACGATACAGGTCAAGATAGCGCCCGGCGCTAAGCGTCCAGCTGAAATCCTGTTCCATGCCGTTCTTCTGTAATTGCTGCCAGCTGCGCGGTCGAGCAAACAAAGCCAGAGCGCGCTGCGCGGCGGCGAGAAAGTCTTCTACCGTCGCATCACTGAAAACAAAACCGGTTGCCCGCCCTGTTTTCAAGCTATCTTCGGTCACATCGACCACCGTATCTTTTAATCCGCCGGTGGCGTGAACCACCGGTGGGGTTCCATACGCCAGACTGTACATCTGGTTGAGTCCACAGGGTTCAAATCGGGATGGCATCAAAAACAGATCACATCCGGCTTCAAGCACATGTGCCAGAGCTTCGGAATAGCCGATATACACGAACACCCGCCGGGGGTGACGCTGAGCCAGGTCCCGCAACTGCTGCTCGTAATGGCTTTGCCCGGTACCGATAAAGACAAAACAGGCCGTGGACGATTCGAGCAGTTGCGGCAGCGCGGCGGTGATCAGATCAATCCCTTTTTGTTCCACCAGGCGACCGACAAAACCGCACAAGGGCTGTTCCACGGCATCACTGGCGACACTGCCGGCCAGTTGGTCAAGCAATGCCTGTTTATTGCGTTTTTTCTCGGCAACCCGCCCCCGTTGTACACTGTAACGAAACGGCAGGTAGGGATCTTTGGCCGGGTTCCACACTGCGGTATCCATGCCATTGATAATACCGGTCAGGCGTCCTTCATTGCGGCACAGTTCCAGGGCACCGTGCAAACCGAGGCCATGGTCGGGCTGGCAGATTTCCTCTGCATAACTCGGGCTGACCGTGGTCACCTGATCCGCAAAGACAATTCCCCCTTTAAGCATGGCCAGAGTGTCGTAAAACTCCAGTTTTTCATAATGCCACCACGCGGAGGGCAGCCCCAAACCCTCGAACAGGGCATAGGGAAAACGGCCAAGATAAGAGAGATTGTGGATGGTAAAAACCGTACGCGGGCGGGGCGTTTCGAGGCTGAGTAGAGCAGGCACCAACCCGGTCTGCCAATCATGGCAGTGCACAACATCAGGCTGCCAGCGCAGCCCGCCACGATCCATCGCCAGTTCCACCACCGCACGACTGAACAGGCCGAACCGTTCACCATTGTCCCACCAGTCTTCGCCGTCCGCGTTCAAATAGGGGTTACCGGGGCGATTGAACAGATCATCCACCGCCAGCAGCCATACCGTCGTTTCAAGTGGTGACTCGTCGGCACACAACACCTTAACGCGCCGCGACCCACCGCAGCCGTTCACCCAGAAGGAACCCAGTTCGGTGACAGCACCCACGGTTTCCAGCACATCACGATATGCCGGCAACACCACCCTGACATCTTGTTGCAACGCACCCAGCGCTGCTGGCAACCCGGCACTGACATCGGCCAATCCACCTGTTTTGATCAACGGATACATCTCCGAGGTTGCAAACAGAATGTTCATGACTCGCTACCTTCCCATTTCAAAACCAACATCCCCAGAGGCGGCAGAGTCACCACGGCGCTGGCCGGACGCCCCATCCACGAGGTTTCATCGCTGACCAGACAGCCCCCCAGGCCAACATTGCTGCCGCCGTAGATGGCCGCGTCGCTGTTGATCAGTTCACGGTAGCGGCCGTGACGGGGTAAGCCGATGCGGTAATCTTCACGCACCACCGGAGTAAAATTGAACAGACAGACCAACTGCTCATCACCAGCCTGACGGATAAAACTTAACACAGACTGCTGATGATCATGACAGTCAATCCATTCAAACCCCTGGGATTCAAAATCGTGCACATGCAAGGCAGCTTCATTGCGGTAGAGATGATTGAGGTCGCGCAGCATCAGTTGCACCCCGCGATGCCCAGGGTCTTCACACACCGACCAATCGAGGCTGTGGCGGCAATCCCACTCATGCCACTGGGCGAGTTCTCCCCCCATGAACAACAGTTTTTTGCCGGGATGCGTCATCAGATAACCGAACAGCAAGCGCAGATTGGCGCGTTTCTGCCATATGTCCCCCGGCATCTTGTCCACCAGCGAGCGTTTCAGATGCACCACTTCGTCATGAGACAACGGCAAAATGAAATTTTCAAAATAGGCGTACATCTGACTGAATGTCAGCTGGTTGTGATGATAGGAACGGTAGACCGGATTTTGGCTAAAGTAGCTCAGGGTGTCATTCATCCAGCCCATATTCCACTTCATCGAAAAACCGAGCCCACCCATCCAGGTGGGACGAGAAACCATCGGCCAGGAGGTCGACTCTTCGGCCATCAGAACAGCGCCAGGATACTGAGCATGAATTTCCGTATTGAGAGTTTTGAGAAAATCGATCGCTTCGAGGTTCTCGTTGCCGCCGTATTTGTTGGGTCGCCACTGCCCCCCTTCGCGGGAATAATCGAGGTAGAGCATTGACGCCACGGCGTCAACCCGCAAACCATCGAGATGAAACTCGCAAATCCAGTACAGGGCGTTGGCAATGAGAAAATTACGCACTTCATTGCGGCCGAAGTTGAAGATATAGGTCCCCCAGTCCTGATGTTCACCGAGAAGCGGGTCTTCATGCTCATACAGAGCCGAACCGTCAAAGCGGGCCAGGGCAAAGCTGTCTTTGGGGAAATGGGCCGGCACCCAGTCAAGGAACACTCCGATGCCATGCTGATGGCAGTGATCGACAAAATAGCGGAAATCGTCGGGGTCACCGAAGCGCCGGGTTGGAGCGTAGTAGCCCGTGGTCTGATACCCCCAGGATTCATCGAGGGGATGTTCACTGATCGGCAGCAGGTTGATATGGGTAAATCCCATCCAGGTGACATACTCAACCAGCCGGTGCGCCAGTTCGCGATAGTTAAGAAACCTCCCGTCATCCCGACGCTGCCACGAGCCGAGGTGAACCTCGTAAATGGCAATCGGCTGGTGCTGCCAGTCGTAATCACGCCGGGCAGTTAACCAGGGCTGATCCTGCCAGCAATAGGCACTGCGATGGATAATCGAAGCCGTCCGGGGCCGCACTTCCATCGCCCGTGCGTACGGGTCTGTTTTGAGATGACACTGCCCGCCACTGTCGCGAATTTCGTATTTGTAACGATCCTCGGACTGCAAACCGGGGATGAACAGTTCCCAGACCCCCGATTGCCCCCGCGAACGCATGGGATGGCGCAGGCCATGCCAGCCGTTGAAATCACCCACCACCGAGACACGCTCGGCACACGGTGCCCAGACGGCAAACAACACCCCATCGACGCCATCAATCTGTCGTACCTGGGCGCCGAGGATGTCATACAGCTGCCAGTGGCGTCCTTCGGCAAACAGATGCAGGTCCAGTTCGCCGACCTGAGGAAGAAAGGTATAAGGAGACACCACCTGATGGCTGACACCATCCTGCTCATGCCACTCCACAGAATAATGTGCGCCCAGGCGTTGCTTTTCGGCATCAGTGATGAGCGCACGGAACACACCGCTGTCCCCCACGGCTTCCAGCTTCGGACCATCAACAATCCGAGCAGAGTCGGCGTGGGGTAACCACTCACGAATCACCCATTTTCCCGACGGCATCTGATGATAGCCCAAGAGAACAAAGGGATCGTAATGGCATCCCTCGCGCAAACATTTCACATCATAATGATCGGCTGTCAACGGCTCCGTGATCATAAACTCTCTTTCAAACGGTCACAGCACTCCAGCCGAACTCGGATTTTTCGGTGTAAATCCGCCGGTAGCTGCGACCAGTTAAACTGCCAGTTCCAATTATCTTCTGCCGTGCCCGGAGTATTGAGGCGATGACGCTCGTCCAGTCCCAGCCAATCCTGCATGGGAATCATCGCCAGACAGGCCGGGGATGCCAACGCTGCCTCGATGAGTGGCCACGGCATCGGCCCGAAGCCTTCCGGCAACGCCGCAAGCACCTGCTGTTGCATGGCGGGCCCCAGTGAGTCAAACCATCCCAGTGTCGTATTGTTATCGTGAGTGCCGGTATAGACCACCGAGTTTTCCACTTGGTTGTCAATCCGATGGGGATTGTCTGCCATGCCGTCAAAACCAAACTGTAGAACGGACAGACCGGGCAAGTCAAAATCATCACGCAAAGCGACAACGTCCTCGGTGATAACACCGAGGTCTTCCGCCACAAAAGGCATGGCCGGAAAATCCTCTTTTAACACAGTCAACAAGGCCCGCCCCGGCGTTTTCACCCAGGTGCCGTCGATGGCGGTTTCTGCCTGTGCCGGAATTTCCCACAAGGCTTCCAGGCCGCGAAAATGATCAATCCGCAGCAGATCAACTTTGCTCAACGCCATGGCGATTCGCTGCCGCCACCAGTTGAAATCAAGGCGTTCCATCTCCTGCCAATTGTAGTGAGGATTGCCCCAGCGTTGCCCCGTTTCTGAAAAATAGTCGGGCGGCACTCCGGCAACAACGGTGGGTTTCAGTTGGTCATCCAGTTTGAACAGTTCGGGATTGGCCCACACATCGACACTGTCGTAAGCCACGGCAATGGGAACATCACCAAACAGGGTAATGCCGCGATCATGGGCGGCCTGACGGATTTCAGCCCAGCGGCGAAACAGCAGAAATTGCTCTTTTTTGATTGTGGTCAGTGCTTCGCCATGCCGCTCGGCAACCGCTGCAAGTGCCTGAGGATCGCGAAATCGCAACGGCTCAGGCCACTGCGACCAACTCTGCTGGCCAAATTGCTCACGCAGCACAACAAACAGGGCATAGTCGTTGAGCCACCAGCGCTCACGCTCAATAAACGCGTCCAATCCGTCACAGTCGCTCTGCCATGCCGCTGCTGGCAATAACGCCGGATTCAGTGCATGACAGGACAAGGACTGATAAGGAGAACGATCACCATGTGGCGCCCCGAGGGGCAGCATCTGCCAGACGCGCAGTCCCGCTTCCGTCATCCAGTCAAGAAAACGGAACACATCGTCGTCCAGGGTTCCCCCCGGCAATGATGTCGGGTGTAATAAGACCCCAGCTCGTCGGCTCATCCTGCCTCCTTCTTCATTCAATTTCATTGCAATAATTACTGATTACGCCGCATGGTCCCGGCATTTTCGGCATCGCCCCCACCGTGGGACACGGGATTCTTCAAATTTTGAGGAGGGATTTTTTCCAGCAGCTGATACAACCGCACCAGATGGCGTCGAAACAGCTGGTCGAAATCACGCACACTGTCAGAGGGATTCTGATCACCGAACCACCAGAACCAATCCGATCCTTCGCACACCGCCAGCTGTTCTGTGGCCCGGGCCAGCTTGTCATCAGGCAGACTCCCCGCCTGCACCACACGATCATAACAGTTTTTCGCCTCAACCAGCAGATCCCAGGCCGCGTTTTTATCCCGATCGCCAATCCAGGTGGAGAAAGTACCATACACCCAGCTGCCCGCCTTGAGAACCGGCATCGTCACTTCGGTTGCCGGATCGTCCGATTTGGTCAGATCACTGAACGTCGCCATGGTCAACGTCGGGTGAGTGGTCAGTTTGGCGTACAACGCCTGGAGAAAATGGTGGGCATTGTCGGGATAGTATTCCCAGGCATTCTCGCCATCGAGAATAACCGTGATCACCCGGTCGCCCTCTTCTTTGCTGAAAAAGCCACTGATGGTTTCAAGGTGACGGCAAAAATCACCGGCCGCATCGCTGGCTCCCCAGTCTTTATATTGAAAACCGATCAGATCTGACAGACCGTCATCGCGGAAGAACAGGCGACAATTGTACGGCGGATGTTCGGTCTTACGATACAACGCTTTTTTATATTCCAGCAGAGGAGCGGCCAGCTTTGACGCATCACACGACCCTCGCCACACGCCTTCACCCGAGGCCGTCCATTCAACATTATACTCATCGAGCAGTTTTAACGCTGCGCTGCTTACCGCCCCTTCCGACAACCAGACCCCTTTGGGGTAAACACCAAAATGTTCCTTGAACACTTCGCGACCACGCTCCATATGCCAGCGACAGCGTTCCAGACCACCGGGATAGCTCTCACTACGTGGCATCGGAGCATCCGGCAGCGCTTCTTTCATGCTGTCGAAATCGATCATCAGCGGAATGATGGGATGGCCATAGGGGGTCATGGAGAGCTCAATCTGCCCCGCTTCCATCAAAGCCTGATAGCGGGGAATAATACTCTCGACCACTTCGGCCATCACTTCCATCAACAGGGTCTGGTCAATGCGGGTAAAATTGTTTTTGCGTGACATCAGACGAACCACCCGCTCATCCTGCTGTTTGACACTGGTGCCGAGCCAGGCGAGATGATACCAGACCAGCAGATCAACAAAGAACTGAGTACTCAGGTAACTGATCCGCAGGGTGTCGAGATCGCCATCGATGTATTGCTGCAGGGCAAAATCGAGCAACTCACGAAAGGGTGCATAGCGATTGATCATCGTCGGCGCAAAAGCACGCTGACAGGCAGTGATAATGTCGGCCCGCAATTCCGGCTCGGGCGGAATTGGCGTGGCGCCCGCAACCAGATTGAGTAATGGATCGCGCATGGGGATTTCGTCCCGAATCCAGCCACGCATCTGTTCCCCATAATCATCGAGCTGTTCCAGTAATACCGGCGCAAAATTCACCACCACCCGCGCCTTGGGAAAAGCCTCAAGATGGGCCACCATGTCGGCATAGTCCTTGATGGCATGGAGATAAACCCACGGCAGACGGTAATCGCCGTCGAGGGCGTCACGATAATGGGGTTGATGCATGTGCCAGCACAGCACGACATGGGTTTGAGGGCTAATGGCCACCTCATTTCCTGATGATGGGAAGTAGCAGAGTTTTTAGCGGACCATATGCAGGTGTTGCCCCAGCATGTCCGGAGTGACCAGGACAATGCCGCTGTCATCCACGTAAAAGCGCTTTTCATCTTCAGCCCGGTCTTCGCCGATCACGGTTCCCGCCGGGATAATGCACGACTTGTCAATGACCGCCTTGGTGATCCGGCAATCACGCCCGATATCAACATGAGGCAAAATAACGCTGTCCTTGATGAAGGAGTAGCTGTGCAGGAAACATCCACTGAAGACCACCGAGCGCTTCACCCGCGAACCGGACAGAATACACCCGGCGGACACCATCGAATCGATGGCCGCACCACGGCGTCCGGCATCGTCAAAAGCGAATTTAGCCGGAGGCATCTGGGCCTGATAGGTCCAGGTCGGCCAGCTTTCATCGTACAAGTTCAGTTCCGGCGTGATCGAGCACAGATCCATATTAGCTTTCCAGTAGGACTCCAACGTGCCGACATCCCGCCAATAACCGGGCTCGCCCTGGCCATCAACAAAGGGATACGCCTGAACATGGCTGTTGCTGATAATTGACGGAATAATATCCTTGCCAAAGTCTTTGGAGGAATCGGGATCATCGTGATCCTCGATCAGCTTGTCGAACAGAAACTGGGGAGAGAAAATGTAGATCCCCATGGAAGCCAGAGCTTTGTCGGGTTTTCCGGGAATCGCCTCGGGATCGGCCGGTTTTTCGGTGAAACGGGTCACCCGCAGATTGTCATCAACCGACATGACACCAAAGCCGGTAGCCTCCATGCGTGGCACCTCAACACATCCGACCGTGACATCGGCACCTGACTCGGCATGAGCAGCAATCATATCACGATAATCCATGGCATAGATATGGTCACCACCGAGCACCAGCACATATTCGGGATTGTGACGGCGCAGAATATCGAGATTCTGATACAAAGCATTAGCCGTGCCCTGATACCACTCTTTCCCCAAGCGTTGCTGCGCCGGCAATAATTCGACGAATTCACCGACTTCGTAACGCATAAAACTCCACGCCCGCTGAATATGACGAATCAGAGAATGCGATTTATACTGGGTCAGGACGCCAATACGGCGGATGTCGGAATTCACGCAATTGGACAGAACAAAATCGATAATGCGGTATTTCCCCCCGAACGGCACTGCCGGTTTGGCACGCCACTGGGTCAATTCCTTCAGCCGACTGCCTTCACCACCCGCCAGCACCAGAGCCAGTGTGTTACGCGTCAACTCTGAAATCATCGAATACTTTTTCATACCCCTCCTTCATGTGAAGAACCAGGCAGGCCAGCCATACGCCGAGCTGCCACCATCGCACCTTTCAGACCAAGCAATTCATCTTTAACCAGATAGACCGGCATCTTTTCCACCACCCCGTTCATCGATTCTTTGGTCAAGAAATAGGAGGTAAAATCCTCTGCCGTCATCCATTTAACAATCTTTGCCGCAATTCCACCGGCGATATAAATCCCGGCACGGGCGGGCCAGATCAACGCAACATCGCCGATAAACTGGCCATAGATATGAACAAACATGCGCAACGCCGCTCGGGCCACCTCATCGCCCTGTTCCGCCATCTCATGAACAATAGCGGCAGAAAAAGAGGTCGGCAGGCAGCCGTTGCGTTGAAAAAAGTGAAAGCGATACAGGGTGACTAACCCTTCACCCGATAATAAATGTTCATAAGTGATATAGGAAACATCTTTATGCATCCAGTCAAGCAAGCGATTCTGCTGATCGTTGATCGGCGCAAAAGCGATATGCCCCCCCTCGGAAGGTTGGGGATAAAACTGCCCCTCAAGTTGATAGACAGGAGCGACACCGAGACCGGTTCCCGCCCCGACCACGAGACGGTTACCTGCCGCATCAAACGTCCCTTCGTGCAGACAAACCAGCTTGTCTGCGGACAGAGTATCGATCCCCAGGGCAGCAGCCTGAAAGTCATTGATCAGGGAGATCTGTCCCAACGGCAGCTGGCTTTTGAGATCACAGGCATCAATGGTCCAGGGGAGATTGGTGAGAGTGACTTTACTGCCCTGAATCGGGCCGGGCAAGCCGAAACAGGTGTAATCCACCTGCGTCACGCCACTGTCCGACAACAATGTTTGCAACAGTTCAGTAAAGGAGGAAAACCGATGACTTGGATAATAAAACAGCGTGGAATGATGCTCAGGGGAACTGCTATCCATCCATTGAAAACGGGACGTGGTCCCGCCAATATCTCCAGCCAGCACTCTCATGGTTCTTCCGATCAATCACATCGCCCGCAGGCGTTATTCATTACAGCCAGATACTGTCTACACTACCAATGTCTAATCCTGCCAAGAAATGGTGTATTGTCAATACAGTCGACAAAAAACTCACCAAATTATCACAGATCGAAAACACGGCTGAAAGCCCGTAACGACGGGTCCTCAACCTGGCCGGACAATACCTGACCTGTTAGACATTTGCCCAGCTGAACCCCCTCCTGATCAAAGGAATTGATATTCCATAAAAAGCCCTGGAACATCACTTTGTTTTCGTAATGGGCCAGTAGCGCTCCCAAAACCCACGGCGTCAGTTGCGGCGCCGACACCAGGCTCGACGGCCGTTGACCGACGAAAACCTTATTGGGATCATCATGACGCTGCCCTTTGGCAAAAGCCACAATCTGGGCAATGAGATTGGCGTTGAGTTTCTGCTGACTGCTAGAGTCCTGCACCATCGGACCATCCCCCCCCTGAGCCTGAAGAAAACCGATGAACTGCAACGCAATGCGGTCGGTTCCCTGATGCAGCAACTGGTAGAAGGAGTGCTGTCCATTGGTTCCGGGCTCGCCGAACACCAACGGGCCGGTCGGATAGTGGACAGGCTGTCCTTGTCGATTTACCGACTTGCCGTTGGATTCCATATCCAGCTGTTGCAGATGGGCTGGAAATCGGCGCAACGCCTGACTGTAGGGCAAGACCGCCGTGGCGGAAAATCCCAGAACATTGCGCTCATAGACCCCGATCAGAGCGTCGAGCAACGCGGCATTCTCTGTGATACAGGGATTCAGGGCGCGACAATCCTGCTCATGAGCGCCCGCCAGAAATTCACGACACACCGTTTCGCCGAGAGCCAGCATCAACACCGTTGCCCCCACCGCACTGGTCGATGAAAAGCGGCCGCCGACAAAATCATCCATAAAAAAGCTGGTCAGAAAATTGGCATTCCCCGCCAGAGGACTGGACTCGCTGGTGACCGCCACCAAGTGGCGGGACGATTCCAGCCCCTGCCGCTCGAGAGCCTGGCGCACCAGCGTTTCGTTTGTCAGAGTTTCCTGGGTGGTTCCCGATTTGGAGACGAGAATGAACAGGGTTCGCGGCAAATCCAGCTGACTGAGCACCTGACCGGCATCATCGGGATCGACATTGGAAATAAACGACGCCTCCATGCGCAGTTCGCCGCGCTGCCGTGCCCCGTGCGCCAGCGCCAGATACATGGCCCGCGGTCCGAGATCAGATCCGCCGATACCGATCTGACACACCTGGGTAAAACGCTCGCCGTCGCTGCCGCAAATCTCGCCAGCATGAACCCGGCGACTGAAGGTAGCGATCCGTGCCAACTGCTGCTGATAAAACTGGGCGAGATTTTTCCCCCGCCACACCACGTCACCATCCACCTTTCCCCGGGTCAAATGATGCAGCACCATACGCTGCTCACTGCCATTCATCACGGCCCCGTTGAGCAAGTCGCGATATTGCTCAACCAGCGCCAACTCATCGGCCAATTGTTGTAGTGTTTCCAGCACTGGGGCATCGACGGGCTTGGCAGCGTAGTTATAAGACATGCCCGCCCCCATCTCGACACGGGCCTGTTCCACACGCTCCGCAGTCAACAGGCTGGCGAGATCCATTACCGGCTGCAACACACTCAAACGGCCAAAGGCACGACTCTGATCAAGGCTTATGGGTTTCATGGTCATAGCAACAACTCTTTCGGACGATTAACGTTGCAGATATGCTTCAGTCACGTAACGACGCATCATGACATGGGTATTGAAATAATAGGCATTTTTGCCGATGGCATTTTTCATCACCTGAATCCACGCCTGCCGCTGCTGGTAATACAGCGGCATGATGACATATTCGAGCTTATTATACAGATCGAGAGCATCGTCTTCGCGGCTGCTTTCATCGGCATGCAGTTCCGTTGGTGCCGCGCCGATCGACCAGCCGGTCACCCCTTCGATATGCCCCTCAATCCACCAGCCATCCAGCACACTGAAGTTAGGCACCCCGTTGAGTGCTGCTTTCATACCACTGGTTCCCGAGGCTTCCAGTGGGCGCGTCGGTGTGTTCAGCCAGACATCGACGCCCGGCAACAGGCGATAGGCCACATCCATGTTGTAATTGGGCAGATAAATGACGGTGATCTTCCCCTCCAGGGTCTTGATCATCTCGTGAATCCGCTGAATCAGCCGCTTGCCCTCTTCGTCGTGAGGATGGGATTTGCCGGAGAAAATCAGTTGCAACCGCCCCTCTCCCATGGCCAGCAGGCGAGGAAGATCGTGGAAAATCAGGTCATTGCGTTTATAGCTGGCCACGCGGCGGGCAAAACCGATGGTCAGCACATCCAGTTCCAGTGTCTGGCCGGTGACTTCTTTAATGTACTGCGCCAAGTAGGCCTTAGCCCCCTGATGGGCCTCCCAGACCTGCAGGTCTGGAATGGTATCCACCCGCACCAACAGCTCCGGCTGCAACGCCCAGCCCTGAATGAATTCATTGAACAGGGACACCATATAGGGAGACGCCCAGGTAAGAGGATGAATGCCGTTGGTAATGGCGTGAATTTCATACCCCGGGAACATGGCCCGTGACACCTGGCCATGTTTCTTGGCTACGCCGTTGACGAAACGGCTCAAATTCAACGCCAGGGTGGTCATATTGAGCTCTTCATAACCCGCCAGTTCGCGTAATTCATCAAGGGGCAGCAACGTATCTCCCAGCACCTCGGCGACCAGGGCGTAAGAGAATCGATCATGACCGGCGGGTACCGGCGTATGGGTGGTGAACACGCAGCGCCGGGCCACCGACTCCCGATCCATCTCCAGGGTCTCCGTCCAGGTGGCCGCAGAGGTATTGCGGGTTTTATTCAGCAGTTCCAACGTCAGAAGCGCCGCGTGCCCTTCGTTCATGTGATACTGAAAAATGCGAAATCCCATGGCCGCCAGCAGACGCACACCACCTACTCCGAGGACAATTTCCTGCTTAAGCCGGTAACGGTGATCACCGCCGTAAAGCACATCGGTAATCGCCCGGTCTTCCGGGGTATTTTCCTCAAGGTCGGTATCCAGAAACAGTACCGGCACCACCCCACCAGCCGGACTTTTCGTTCGATACAACCAGGCCTGAACGACCACGGCCCGCCTTTCAACAGGCACCGACACCCGCACCGGCAAACGCTCCATCTGGGCGGCGATATCCCAGGAGGAGGGCTGCTCGTGTTGATAGCCGTTATGATCGATGGTCTGTTCGAAATAGCCTTTACGGCTGGCGAGGGTAATTGCGACCAGAGGGACATTCAGGTCTGCGGCACTTTTGATGGTATAACCGGCAAGAATTCCCAGGCCACCGCTGTAGGTGGGAATTTCCTGGGACAGGCCGATCTCCATGGAAAAATAGGCAATACGGGTAATCTCGGTAAAACGGCTCCACTCCATGTTTTCCCCCTGCGACATTACATGCCATGACACGATGGCGCCCTGCGGCGTCAGCAACTCCACCAGTGTAGCGAATTTTGTGCAAATGTCGCCCTTGGCAACGACAAAATCTTTTAGCTCATGACGAGGAAGGAAGTTCGCCGGCCATCTTGAGGGCCGCCTTGGAAACAACGGGCCCAACAATCTCATGCACCACGGTTGCACCGATGATCACATTGACCAGAATCTCGGAAAGTCCGGCAAAGTCGGGATTTTGTCGAATCAACAACGCCAAACCGATGACAATCCCCCCCTGGGGCAACAGCCCCCCCACGGTAAAACGACGCACAGCCGGACTGGAGTGCGCCAACGAACCGCCAAGCAGGGAGCCGCACCATTTTCCCAGCGCTCGAAACAGGACAAAAACCCCGATAATCGGCAGATTGGCCACCAGCACTGTAAAATCGAGATGCATGGCACTCAAAGTGAAAAACAGCACGAACACCAGCTCTTCCGTATAACGTTCAAGAATCTGAAAAATCTCGTCGCGGTGGGGATTGAAGTTGGTGACCACCACCCCCATGGTCATGGTGGAGAGTAACTCATCAGAATGCAGTGTCCCGGCCACGCCATAACAAAGCGCCAGCAGACTGAACACCAGGGTAATCAACACGCCCTCTTTTTCGCGACGGATCAGATGAATCAGCCGATTCAAAATCACCCCGAACAGTACTCCGATGACCAGAGACCCGCCGATTTTCACCAGCGGTTGCAGCAGTGCCTGCCCCTGTAATGGTTGATGGAGTACAAACATGGCAGCGAAGCCGACAGCCAAACTGTAATTGATGATGCCGAGGATATCGTCGAAGGCCGCCACCCCCATAACCGTGGAGGTCACTTCGCCACTGGCATGATATTCATGAACGACGGCCAGGGTTGCCGACGGATCGGTCGGCGCCGCCAGAGAACCGAGCAGCAGCGCCAGGGGGACAAACTGAGTGGCCGTTATGGCGCTGTGCTCTCCCAGCAGCCACGGTGCAATCAACACAAAGGATGCCGCGACAAACAAAAACGCACCTTCAGCCTCCAGTAACGTGATCAGAATAATCGGCTTTCCCAGCTTACGAATGCGCGACATCAGCAGCGTGCCGCCCACAGAAAAAGTAATGAACGCCAGGGAGATGTTGGTCACCAGATCGGTGTGATCAACAAAGTCCACAGGAATAACAGGGGTCAGCCGGGGATTCAGCAACAGTCCGGCCAGAATATAACCAGTGACTTTGGGCAAGCCAAAGCGCATACACAGTTCGCCGGTTAAAAAACCACCAAACAGAATTAATCCAATAACCAGGATAGGCTCCAGCATGATCATCCTTTGCGGACAGAAAAAAAGAGAGGTCTAACACCTGACATCACGGCGTTTCACCGTGCTCCAGACCGTATTTGTGCAGCGGCAGCGGCAGCGGGCGACACCCGAGCAGATGGAACCTTGACGTTCAGTTACAATGTCGCTCCGGCTTTCCCCACCACGGAAACACGCAATTGATTGCGTGTGCGCCCCTGGCCGCTGATCAGCAAATAACCGTTTACCGGCGCTTTCATTGTCGCGGGCACAGTGACCACCAGCTTCAACTCTGCGCTTTCCCCCGCAGCCAATCGTGTTGGCACATTTTCAACCCGCATCTGGCGTGAGGTACAACGCAGGACAATCTCTTCAACCGCCTGATCCGAAAGGTTTTTCAGCTTCAGCACACGCTCAATCACCTTCCCGGTCGGAACAATGCCCAGTTTCACCTGAGACGGCTCCAGCTGCAACTCAACGTTTACCTGGCCACGTAGAACCAATTCGGTGCGCCCGGAAGGATCATTGCTAAACAACATGATCCGTTTAACCACCTGCCCACGGAATTTTGCCGAATTGAAGCGCACTGCCAGTTCCGTGGATTGTCCCGGCGCGATCATCTTATCTCGCATAAAAGCCGTCGTACAACCACACGAGGTGCGCACTTTATTGATAATCAGGGGTTCATCGCCGCGATTTTCTATGACAAAAACCTGCTCGGACTTCTCCCCGGAATACATGGTTCCCATATCGATCACCGCCGGTGACACTTGGATCAGCGGTCCGGCAAACACGCAAGGAACCAAACAAAAAACAAACAAAACGGTGAAAAGAAAACGAATCACGGAAACCTCCGATTAAACTGGGGATTAATTGACATCAGACCGCGAAGTTGCTATAGAATTAACCTTTCAAGTTCGCTAGAATTGACCCGACTTCAGACAAGGCTATCATGAAGCCCTTATACACCCAAGAGGATATTGCCCGGCAAGTCCGCGCGCTGGGCAAGGAGATCAGTCAGGATTATCAGGATCAGGAATTGATTCTGTTGGTGGTCCTCAAAGGCTCCATGATTTTTGCTGCGGATCTGTGCCGTGAAATCAGCTGCCCTGTCCGCCTCGATTTTATCCGCGTGTCCAGCTATGGCAGTGGCACCACCTCCTCGGGTCAGATTGATTTCAAGATACCGCTTCAGGATGATATCGCCGGAAAACATGTCCTGATCGTTTAGGACATCATCGACACCGGCAACACGCTGCAGGTCCTTCATCAACACCTGCTGGATCGTCAGCCCGAGTCACTGAAGTGCTGCACATTGATTGACAAGAAAAAATATCGTCAGGTGGCTTTTGAAGCTGACTACGTCGGCTTTACCATGGACGATGGTTTTATCATCGGTTACGGCCTTGATTACAACGAACACTACCGCAACCTGGCGGGTATTTACCTGCTCGACCCCAACAATCTGCCATTTCAGGGAGAGGCTTAATGCTCATTCAATGCTCACAGTGTCAAACAGTTTACAATTTTGACGATTCGGCCCTGCAGGGCGCCAGCGTTGATGTGCGCTGTGCACGTTGTCAAACCGTCTTCCGTGTCGACGCGTCCTCTGCAGTCGGCGATGACGCCTGTCGAGTTGAAGACAGCGAACTGGCCGGCATGTCCTTCCGCACTTCAGCGACCGGTGAGCCTGCCGCTTCACAACCCAGCCAGCCTGCTCCCGAACCGGTCTTTGAACCTGCTCCTGAGCAAACCTTTGAGGCTCCGGCAACAACGGAAAGCCTTCTCGACCTTCATCCTGAGCCTGAACCCGAAGTAGCGGAAGCGGAAATCGAAGAACAGGGCAATGATGAATTTTCGTTTGCCCCTCTTGATAATCCGCCAGAAGATGACGGCGAAACCTTCCAGCCCATCGATAACGATGACTTCAGCAACCGGGTCGAGGATGAGACTCAGGAGGATGCAGCGGACGACGCGTCACCTCAATGGGCTGGCGCCTCAGACGAGTTCAGTTTCAGCGAACCCGACGATGGCTTCAGTTTTGATCAGAACGAACAACGTGATCAGGACAACAGTTTCACCTGGGACGACGCTCCAGCAGCAGAAACAGTTCAGGAAGAGGACAGTCCTATTGAGGAACCCGAATCACCCGACTTTATTTTTGAACCCCTGAGCAGTACGGATGAGGACGACACAAGTTCTGCCGCTGCCGTGGAGGTTGCCGAGCCACCATCTCCATATGCCCCGCAAGAGGAATTCTCCCTGAGCGAGTCACTGGCACCTAAGGAAGATGTCGAAGAACACTCGTTTGCACCACTGGAGGAACCTAAACCCGAAATTGCCTCAAGGGCACCGGAAGAAGCACCGGAGCCAAAACGCCCTGGACGCTCCAAGCCCGTTGAGGAACCACGCAAAACGTCAAAGTTCCTGCTGTTCATTCTGTTCCTGCTTTTAGTTGCAGCGGGTGTTTTTGGTTATTTCTATGCAACACTCGGTACGACGGACGTACGGGTTATGGTACGCGAGATACAGCAACTCATCATGTCTTCGGGAACTCTGCAACCTCAGGGTTCACTGACGATTACCAACACGGAGAGCTTTTATATCGACAATGCCGAAGAGGGCTCATTATTCGTCATTCAGGGCACCATCCGTAACGACTACAAGGAACCCCGCGCCGAACTGAGCGTCACGGCAACCCTGTATAAAGGCAAGGGGAAAGCCTTTACCAAGAAAACGGTTTACTGTGGCAATGAATTGAGTCGTGATGACCTGCAGAACAAGCCCTACGAGGCCTTAGCTGAAGCTATGAGTAATTCATTCGGGACCGCACTTTCCAACCTGAATGTCGCCCCAGGCAACAGCCTGAAATTTACCGTGGTTTTCAATCAGCTCTCTGATGACCTCAGTGAGTTCAGTATTGAACCGGCAACTTCGAAAGCGGCGTCGAACTGAGCCTGCTATTTTCAACTTTTTTCATATGCCGCAACACACAACGTGTTGCGGCATATTTTTATTAAGATTAAAACAACCGGCAGCGCCATCTCCCAAGCGTTGGCTTCCATCAGCACTAAGACGGAAAAAGCTTCAAAAATCAATACCTCCCAGCCCCTTTCTCGGACCACGCCGGGAGCACTCCATCCTTGAAACATCGTATACGTCGGCAGAGTTTAGCAGCACTAAAAAGGACAAAAGCCCTTGCATTATAAAGGATATTTAGCTATCCTCTATAACGCTTTACTGCTCTTTTTTCCCTTAAAAACAGATAGTTAAGAAAACTAATACCTTATGCCGGACGAATGATAAAACGGCATTATGCAATTTAGCTTTTAAATATACCCTCTGGGAGGAGAACCGGTTATGGATATTCTTGCTTTGAACTGTGGCAGCTCATCAGTCAAGTATCAGCTTTTTAACTGGGACAAAAAGGAAGTAATTGCCAAGGGCGTGGTCGAGCGCGTTACCATCGGTGATTCTTTTATTGCTCACGAAGTTCCCGGTCGCGACACCTATAAAGAACAATCGGAATGTCCTGACCACCGCGTGGCCATCGACCTGATCATCCGCACCCTGACCCATCCGAACCACGGTGTCGTCAAGCAGATGTCAGAAATTTCCGCGGTTGGCCATCGTGTGGTTCACGGCGGCGAGAAATTCACCTGCTCCGTCCGGATTGACGAAGAAGTACTTGATGCCATTCGCAGCGTGCAACATCTTGCTCCCCTGCACAATCCACCCAACATTTCCGGTATCGAAGCGGCTCAGGCGGTCTTGCCTGAGGTTCCCCATATTGCCATTTTCGACACGGCATTCCATCAGACCATGCCGCCTCACGCCTACACCTACCCATTGCCTTACGAATGGTACGAAGAATATGGCGTGCGCCGCTATGGCTTCCATGGAACCAGTCATCTGTATGTTTCAAAGCGCGCGGCCATCAACATGGGCAAACCTTTGGAAGAATGCAATATCATCACCCTGCACATCGGCAATGGTGTATCCCATACCGCCATCAAAGGGGGCCGCTCCATGGATACCAGCATGGGTCTGACCCCTCTGGAAGGTGCCATGATGGGAACACGCTGCGGTGACATCGATCCGGCCATCCCGCCCTTCATCATGGACCAGGAAGGCTGTACTCCTCGCGAGATCGACTCCATTCTCAACAAAAAGTCGGGACTGCTTGGCATTACCGGTCGCTTTACCGACCGTCGCGATGTGATCACCGAAGCCGACAAAGGCGACGAGCGCTGCCAACTGGCTCTTGATGTTGAGGCCTACCGACTCAAAAAATATATTGGTTCTTATGCCGCAGCCCTCGGCGGCGTCGATGCCGTTGTCTTTACCGCTGGAGTGGGTGAGAATGCCGGAATTATCCGCCAGAAGGCTCTTGAGGGCCTCGAATTCATGGGCATCAAGCTTGACGTGGAAAAGAACCTCAAGACATTCAGCAAAAGCGGTGAAACCGAAATCACTCTGCCCGGATCACCGGTTAAGGTTTTTGTCATCCCTACCAATGAAGAGCTGGTTTTTGTCGAAGACGTTGTCGCGATCCTCAACGACACCTACACGGACCATACTAAATTCGCCTACACATTTACCGCTCAGGACTACACGCCCTGATCTTCCGGCGGTAAACACGGTGATCCAAGTCCACTGATCTGGAAAACTAAAAAGCCCACCTCGTTTGAGGTGGGCTTTTTAGTTTATCGGCTGAATCGAATGAATGCGGAAAAGCAAATCACCCCTGCGCCTGCACGGCAGTAATTGCCGCAACGCTGATAATATCGTCAACGGAACATCCGCGCGACAGGTCATTGACCGGTTTGGCCAGGCCCTGAATGATCGGACCGACCGCTTCTGCACCAGCAACTCGCTCCACCAGCTTGTACCCGATATTCCCGGCATCAAGGTCAGGGAAAATCAAGGTATTGGCTTTGCCTGCAACCGGAGAACCGGGGGCTTTCTTTTCGCCAACTTTGGGCAACAGGGCCGCGTCCGCTTGAAGTTCACCATCAATCTGCAGGGTCGGATCAAGTTCCTTGGCGATGGCCAGAGCTTCAAGAACCTTATCAGCATCCTCATGTTTGGCACTACCCTTGGTCGAAAAGGACAACATGCCGACACGGGCATCAACCCCGAGAAAGCTTTTGCAACTGCGCGCCGTCGAAACCGCAATCTCGGCCAAAGCCTGGGCATCCGGGTTCGGATTGACCGCACAGTCCGCAAACAATAAAATACCGTTTTCACCGAATTCCGGATTTTTGGTCACCATCAGGAACACCGACGAAACCGTTTTCATTCCCGGCGCCGTACCGATCACCTGAAATGCAGCACGCAGAACATCACCCGTAGTGTTAAAGGCGCCAGCTACAGCGCCACCGGCATCCCCCTGCCGCACCATCATTGCAGCAAAGAACAGGTTATCCTCAGCAGTCAGCAGCTCACGAGCCTGTTCAACGGTTAACCCCTTCTTCTTGCGCAGCTCAACCAGCTCGGCCACATAACCATCCAATGCCGATGCAGACACAGGATCAAGGATCGTCACCCCGTCCAGACTGACACCAAGTTCATCAGCTTTACCCTGCAATGTCTGCTCATTTCCTAACAGGACAATGTTTGCCAAGCCATCGGCAACAATCTGTCCGGCCGCCTGAATCATGCGGTCATCATAGCCCTCGGGCAAAACAACCGTCTGCAGATTTGTACGGGCTTTCGCCTTAATCTGATCTACCAGATGCATATCTCCTCCTACCTTATAAAACATGGTTTGATTGTTCAGCTTTTATACCCGATTCGTGAAACTGGCGTCAACCCTAATCCGGAAAACCTACGTGAAGACAACAAAAAGAAATTAGGTTCATAGCGGAACATGGGCTATACTGACGCCGGGCTGCACAATACGCAAGCCTACAACGACGGGATCTACCACGGTCGCCTCACATTTTCAATCATGGCGAACCATAACCTTTTAATCCGGCCAGGATATCAGTCGACACCCGACGTAACCATGAATTCATCGACCTCCCGCTACACGCTATTGATCTGCCTGATTCTATCGTTGCTCGTCCATACGATCGTTCTGGAGGTCACATCCCGTCAGCACGCTCAACAAACACCGCCTCCGATCAAACCGATCGTTGTCGAGGTAAAACCAACAGCCCCCGCTCAAGAAACGGCCATCCCCGAGCAATCCGCCCCGCCGGTTGAATCTGCACGTAAAGGCGCTGTCGACAAACAGGTCGACAAAGAACAGGCCCCCGCCGGACAGGATCTCGAAGACAGTTCACCACAACTGGCGCAACCCGCTCCGGCCCAACAAGCGGCAACGCCACCACCGAAACCTCAATATATCGATGATCCGGTACCCAGTGTTTCTCTCGACCCGCAGCAACCGGAAACAACCGCCAAAGTCGAGCCGAGTGAAACGCTACCCAGTCTTGATCAATTGCTGCAAACAGCCAATAACGCGGCGGCAAACATTACCCATAATGCGCAAACCAAGGCTCGGCCTAACGTCGAATCCGGAGACGATCTGCTCCTGAACATGCGCGAAGACAAACTTTTTTCTTTCTTCTCCCGCTTCAAGAAACAGATTTACGGAGTGTGGAATTATCCGGAAGAGGCGATGCAACGCGGTCAGCAAGGGGTTGCCCTGCTGAAAATCATCATCAACCGCGACGGAACCGTTGAAGATGTAGACCTGGTGTCTGCGTCAGGGTTTGAACGCCTTGACCGTGAAGCAATCGCGGCCATTTTCAAAGCCCAGCCCTATGGAGCGCTCCCGGAGAGCTATCCGGAGGACCAATTGACCATTATGGCCTACTTTGAATACATTCTCGGTCAGCGCTTACCCAATATTTATCGTCGGCAATAACCCGTCGATCACCATAAAAAAAGGCTCGCAACAGCGAGCCTTTTTTATGCAGTCATAAACGGCATAGATTCTAACGGGCAGCACGCTGCATGGCACTGTGAACGGTATTGAACAGCAGCATGGTAATGGTCATTGGGCCGACACCGCCTGGAACCGGAGTGATATAGCTGGCCTTCTTTTCAGCCGCTTCGAACTCAACATCACCGACCAGCTTCTTGTCACCGACGCGGTTAATACCGACATCAACAACAACCGCCCCCGGCTTAATCCATTCCCCTTTGATCATTTCTGGGCGACCAACCGCAGCAATAACCACGTCGGCGCGGGCCACGTGACCCGGCAGATCCGCCGTACGGGAATGACAGATAGTGACCGTAGCGTTTTCAGCCAGACACATCAAAGCCACCGGCTTGCCGACAATATTGGAGCGGCCAACAACAACCACTTCCTTGCCGTTAAGATCGCAATTGATGGATTCGAGCATCTTCATGACGCCGTAAGGGGTACAAGAGCGAAAGGTGGGATTGCCCGTGGCCAGACAACCAACATTGAACGGATGAAAACCATCGACATACTTCAACGGAGAAATCGCATTGAGAACACAATCTTCATCAATATGATCAGGCAACGGCAGCTGAACCAGAATACCGTCAATCCGCTCGTCCTGATTCAACTGGTCGATCAAGGCCAGCAATTCGTCCTGGGTCGTCTCAGCAGGCAGTTTGTGTTCATCGGAAAAAATCCCCGTAGCGGCACAGGCCTTCTCCTTCATGCTGACATAAACACGGCTGGCGGGATCCTCACCCACCAGAACAACCGCAAGACCCGGAGTCACCCCTTTGGCCGTCAGTTCCGCTACCTGCGCCGTCATTTGCTCGCGCATCTGAGCTGCCAGCGCTTTTCCATCAATCAACTGCCCCATGATTTCCTCCTTAGCGGGTTCCCCCGTCGTCAAATTTTACCGGCCAGACGTTCAACATTCATCAGGATGCTTTGGGGCATCCACTGCAGCTGCCATCAGCCGCCGCAGAACAAGACGGTGCGGACTTCGAAGCCGAATAGCCCTGGTCATACCAGCCGCCCCCCTTCAGCGCAAAACCGCCTTGGGAAATCAATTTCTTCACCGGCCCCTGACATTCACGACATTCACTCAGCGGAGCATCGGAAAACTTTTGACGCACCTCAAAAACCAGCCCACATTTCTGGCATTGATACTCATACATTGGCATAAGAAAACTCCTTTACGATAAATCAGCCGATAAAGTAATCAGCGCGCCACATTTTGTCAAGTCGCCCGACCAGCAAAATGCCTTTCGCACAGCGCATAAAAAAGTTGTTTTTTACCGATGCTTTCTGGGAAACTACCTGCCGGTGTGTTACAGTTCAGAAAAAAGGAAGTGCTAATGTCAGCTATAGAAAAACTGCTCGCCAACAATCAAAGCGGCCGCCTGCCAACGCCGCCCGCCATTGCCATGCGGATTCTCGACGAAGTTCACAAGGATGAACCCTCGTTCAGACGTCTCTCCGCATTAATTACGGCGGATCCGGCTCTGACAACGCGGGTATTACGCATTGCCAACTCGACGATGTACGCGCCGATGGTTCGAATTGACAACCTTGAAGCGGCGCTGACCCGATTGGGTATCACAACAGTCACCAACATTGCACTGTCGTTTATCCTTGTCGGTCACTTCAAAGGCAACCATAGCGACGAATTCAATTTCAATTATTTCTGGAAACGGGCCATCACCTCCGCCGTCAGTGCCAATCTGATTGCCCAACGGATCTGCCGCGCCAACGATAATATCTTTATTGCCGCCCTGCTACAAGACATCGGCATCCTGATCGCCTACATCTGCATGGACGACTATCGGACGATTTTTCATCCCGAACAACGCCGCCGTCACACAATCAAGGCGTTCGAGCAGGAAACTTTTGGCTTTGCCCACTCCCAGCTCGGCTCAGAGATCCTCCAACGTTGGGGACTGCCCGAGGAGATTTTCAATCCGATCCGTTTTCACCATCAGCTTGGCGAAGCGCCCGAAACCTATGAATGCCCGGCTCAGGTTATCAACCTGGCAGACAAAATTTCTGCCGTCTTCAATGGTCGACCGGTCCCGGAAAAGCTCAAAGTGTTTCGCAGCACATTGAAGAGCCGCTATCATCTGAGTGACGAGAGCATCAACACCTTACTCGAAGAGATCTCGGATCAGAGTCTGCAGATTCTTTCTTTTTTTGAAATCCCTTCCGGGAAGATGAAATCCGCTGCGCAAATCCTCCAGGAAGCCAACGAGGAATTGTCTCGCCTCAACCTGACCAGCAGCCAGCTGCTTCACCAGTATCGGGAAGAAAAAGACGCCGCGGTCCAAGAAAAGCAGCACCTGGCGACAATGAATGTTGAGTTAAGCCGCCTTGCGTTTGAGGATAGTCTCACCGGCTTGTATAACCTGCGTTATTTTCATGACTATTTTGATCGCGAGTTGCAACGCGCCTCACGTTATGGCACCGTTTTTTCCCTGCTGATGTTTGATATTGACAACTTCAAAGCCATCAATGACACCTATGGGCATCAGGCTGGGGATCAGGTACTGAAAAGTATTGCCAGTTTGGCGCAGAAAACACTGCGCAACACTGATGTGGTTGTGCGTTACGGCGGCGAGGAATTTGCCGCCCTGCTACCGGAAACCGCATTAGATCGGGCCAGTGACATCGCCGACCGCCTGCGTCAGGAGATCGAGGAGATGGCCGTTACCTGGGACGGTATCGAGCTGGGTGTTACTGTCAGTATGGGATTATCCTGTTTTGACACGAACAAAAAACACCAGACCAAAGATGCACTGATCGACATTGCGGATAAGGGACTGTACGAGTCAAAACGCGCCGGGAAGAACTGCATCAGCATCCCCCAGAAAAACGCCTGAGTCTTGTCGGCCCTGTAACTCGTCGAACTTGCGGCGTCACTCCCGAAGGAACCTTTTACTGACATGTTGTACCTGATTGTGGTGTCCCTGATCTGGGCGTTCTCATTCGGCCTGATCAAAGGGCAATTGACCGGTCTTGATCCCAGCCTGGTGGCAGCGATTCGCCTGCTGCTATCGTTGCTGGTTTTTCTGCCTTTTGTTCGCCTGACACGTTGCCGTTGGTGGCAGACCATTGCGTTAGCCCTGATTGGGGCCATTCAGTACGGCATCATGTATGTGGCCTATACCGCGTCGTTCCGTTACCTGCATGCCTATCAGGTGGCCCTGTTCACCATTTTCACGCCCATCTATGTTACCCTGGCCAACGATCTGTTCAGCCGGTCATTTCATCGGCGTTTTTTTTATGCCGCCCTGCTCGCTGTCATCGGCACCGCCATTATTGTCTACCGCGACCTGAGCCAGGATGAATTCCGCACCGGATTTCTGCTGATTCAGATCGCCAATATATGCTTTGCGTTTGGACAGGTGGCTTATACCCGCGTGATGAAATCGGTGCGCCACACCGACCTGCAGGTTTTTGCCCTGCTTTATCTCGGCGCGTTCCTCAGCACACTGCCCTTGATCTGGGGGCACTCTCTCTCGGTCTTGGGGCAGCTGCACCTCTCGCAGATCGGAGCCCTTCTTTACCTGGGCATTCTGGCATCGGGAATCTGCTTTTTTCTGTGGAATTATGGGGCAAGAAAAGTCAACGCAGGCACACTGGCCGTGTGCAACAACCTGAAAATCCCTTTGGCCATTGCCTGCTCGGCATTGATCTTTGGCGAAAGGGTCAATTGGCCTCAACTGCTCACCGGTTCAGCGATCCTACTGACCTCCCTGCTGATCAATCAATGGCAGAGAGGGCGTTGACCGAGGCGACCATCAGAACAGGTAGAGAATCTGGGCGGCAAAACGGTTGGGCAAATCATCCAGAATGGTGTTGGTCACCGAGCTGTCTGACTGACGTGGCGCAGAACCAGAGCGGATTTCATAGGTCAATTTTCCGCGCAGATTCTTGCTAAACCGATACAACACGCCTAACGACAGCGTTTTGAATTGCCGTTCCGCACTGGTCTCGGTTCCAAGATCGAGTCGATCATAGCGAGCATTTAACCAGAATTTGGGAAAAATCTGCACACCAACATCGAAGTACCAACCTAAAGCCTGATCTTCGGGGAACACATTGTAGCCAGCGACACTGTTGCCATTATTACTGACGGTTCCGGGGACTGCGCCACCATCGGTACCGGCAAAGATCATCCCATCAGCCTTGATTATCTCACTTTCAACCCGCAGATTCTGCCACAGCAAGGTTGTCCCGACCCCATAACGACAACGCCGGAAAACCCGCTCCTGATGGGTAATCCCCACATCAAGGCTGCGTTGGCCTTCCTGATACCAGGCAAACACCTTCCAGCCCTCGCGCTGCACACCCTTCCCTACCCCACGCAACCGCTCAGCGGCCAGATAAAGGTAGAGATCGGGATTATCATTGTCGTCCTGCAGATTCAAGCCGTGACCATTGGCCAGCATCAGCGCATAGGTCAACTCCCAGGGTTTAAAATCAAAGCTGTTAAACACCATCACACCAATATCCCGACAGCACCCGGAAACTCCTGGGTTATTGACATCGTTCGGATCACTGCCATCAGAGTCGAAGAAACGTTCCTGCATCAGCATGTTGGTGGCATTGGTCAAATTGATGTAATTACAGGGCGGGACAAAACCGAGGGATTCTTCGACGGCAGGTGTTTTAAACATCCCCAACCGCACACGAGCTCCGGGGATATGATTGAACGTAATACTGCCTTCAATCAGGCGGATACGATTATGGTCGTCAATGCGTGTTGCGGTATTGTTGCCACTGATGGTTTTGAAACTGTAGTTGATTTTATCGGTCAGGGCGCCGCGTACGCCCAGCTGTAATTTTCTCAGATTACTTTCTGCAGAAGAGCGCAGATTGGGCGTAACCAGTCCAGAATTGATCGGGGAGCCGGCGAAAGGGCCGGCGGGAAGATCCCCGCCACCGGCGTACTGGTAATCCAATAACAGGAAACCACCAAAACGCAACGGGTCGCTTTGCCGTTCCACCCCCTGCAACATCAACCAGTTGACGGCCCCGGCCGGTTGTGGCACCAACAAAAAGCCCCCGAACCACACCAGCATAAATCCCAGAAACTGAGCAAGTAAACCTGTTCGGCCGTATCCTCGACGCACCAATCTGACCTCCCCATCGACACCACGCAAGCAAATCTTTTCAGCCAGCAGGTATCACATCAACGGTTATTCCACAGTGTTCTGATCGTCCCCTGATATCACATGAAAAGCATATCGCGAATTATAAACCAAAAACAGATAGGAAACTAATTTTATCGTGCAGTTTCTGCGTGAATCCAATTGCGGTAATGGTTTTTTCCGATAGATATTGAACCATTGACGGCGATTGGTTTATGATGAGTTTTTACTGATTTTCCCCCTGAGAAACGGTGCCCCCATGACCACACCCAGCCATTCCTGTGGCCGACTTCTGACTGCCCTTGCAAGCCTGATTATCATTATTGCCGGGCTCAAAAGTGCCCAGGACCTGATCGTTCCTTTTTTGCTGGCGGCGTTTATCGCCATCCTGTGTCTGCCATCGCTGCACTGGCTGGAACGACGTCATCTGCCAACCACCCTGAATATCGTTATTGTCATCTCGGCGGCGCTCCTGACGGGACTGCTTCTTGCCGTATTTGTCGGTAATTCACTGCACGATTTTTCCCGAACACTGCCAACGTACCAGGCACGCCTGCATGACCAGACCCGAGCCCTGTTCAGTTGGCTGAACGAACACGGCATTGACATCTCGTCACAACTGTTTCTCGATTATTTTGACCCCAGTGCCGCCATGAAGATCGCCGCCAACACCCTCAGCGGGGTCGGTGCCGTCCTGACCGACGGTTTCCTTATATTGCTCACGGTTATCTTCATTTTATTCGAAGCCAGCGCCATGCCAAAAAAACTCCAACTGGCTTTGAAGAATCCGCAGCAATCCTTTGACCATTTTGCCCGTGTCACCCACAGCGTGCAAAGCTATCTGATGATCAAATCCGCTGTCAGTCTGCTGACCGGCGCAGCAGTTGTTCTCTGGCTGGTCATTCTGGATGTCGATTACCCCATCCTATGGGGTCTGCTGGCATTTCTGTTAAATTATGTCCCCAACATCGGCTCCATCATTGCTTCGGTTCCCGCCATTCTGCTGGCACTGGTACAACACGGCATCGTTTCGGCTCTGCTGGTGGCTGGCGGCTATGTTATTGTCAATGTCGTGGTCGGCAATATCATTGAACCCCGCTTCATGGGCAAACAACTCGGGCTGTCGCCGCTGGTCGTACTCCTGTCCTTGATTATCTGGGGATGGGTCCTGGGGCCGGTCGGCATGTTGCTGTCCGTTCCGCTGACCATGATTGTCAAAATTGCTTTGGAAACAACAGAAGAATCACGCTGGATCGCCATTCTTCTCGGCTGATACACCGCAGAATGGAACCACTTAAAGGATAACACCCACCATGAACAATCGGGACAACAACACGTTCAAAAACGAAAACTACCTCGCATTTTTTCTCCTGATCCTGGCCCTGATGGCCTTCGCTCTCATCGTCAAGAGTTGCAACATCGCTCAATATCAGCACCAAAACCAGCCCGTGGAGTTACATGACCTCTGACAAAAACGACATTCTGCTATTGGTGCAGGGGCAATCCCCACAGGCAGACCTTGACGCGGTCCTCGACGACTTGAAAACGTTACAGCTTCTGGATTTGTACACGTTGCGCATGCGGCTCACCGGTCACGCAATTAACATGCTGCACAAAGGCAACCGTGACGACCTTGAAGCCATGGCGTCCCTGTTGATCCGGCATCATATCCCCCACTGGATTGTCACCCCGTTCCATGCACTTGTCGAACCGCAGTCTCCCGACACCATCCGGCGGGTTGACGACGGTTTTATCTTTGGCGTGGCCGGCCATAACCATCATTTAACAGCGGCCAGCAAACCACTGATCATTCTCGCCGATCTGACCAATCAGGTGGCCGAACGGATCATTAAACGATCGCGGGTTCAATACACCTATACCGGTAGTGTTCATACCGATCAAAACAACGACGACCTCAGCAATGAGATTTTTCGTCATGAACCACGAATCCTTCTGGCATGGGGAGCAACAACGCTTGCACCGGAACATTTTATCGATTTGTCCCCAACCAGCATCCCGGCCGAGATCCTCGGCGAAAACTCGCGGACAAGTCGGCAGTGGAATTTCGCAGAATTCTTTAAAATGCTTTGCCAGCTATGCCCGAACCATCATCTGGACACCGGATTTGGTCTCGGTTTTCTGCCCGATTACCGCGTTCACCCCTGTGACAAAACAGATCTGGTGAAACGTCGAGAGAACACCACCGCTCTGATTCGTTACGCCAACCTGCTCCTCGACATGGCTCAGTACAGTCAAATGCGCCATCACGCCAAATCAGGAGCAGCCGATCAGACGTCGGCTGCAGTGGTCGCCTTTGCGACGGCCTTTCAAAACCCTCTTCAAGCGTCGGTCCAGTCACATAGCACTCCGAAAAAGACGCTCAGAACACCACGGCCATCCCTACCCACGCCACCAGCACCGACCGTTCAATCGGGTCTGTCACTCCATTTCAACGGCTGGCGGCTACTGACCAATCTCGGCGCCATTGCCGTATTCTTTTTCGTTGAGGTCAACCACCGGGCCGCTGGTGACTTTTACCGCTATGGGTTTTCAACCGGCTTTGCCCCCTTAGTCGTCAGCGCCCTGTGTTTCTGGAACGGCCTTTTCTTCTGGCGGCTTCGCCAACGCATCATAAATACCGCCACCAGCAAGGCACGCTCCGCGGCCATGGGCATGGTTGAAGTGTATGGCAAAACTCGACGCCAATATGCGCTGGTGTCACCGACAACCCAGCAACCCTGCGTGTATTATTGTCTGAAACGCTATCGGCGCAACCACAAGGATCAATGGAAACTTTCCAGTGTCACTACCAGCGACTCGGTTCCGTTCACTCTCGAAGATGACACCGGGAGTATTACCATCGACCCGCGTGGTGCCCTGTTGAAACTGGAGACCTCGCACAACGACAGTGGCCTGACCGCAGCGGACGAAAAATGGGAAGAGCAGGTGATCTACGAAAACAGTATGGTCTATGTACTTGGTTTTGCTTCCACCAGCCAGAAATATCATGGCTCATTACGTGAGCGCGTTGCTGAAAAGCTTCGCCACCTTAAGAGTGATCGCGACACCCTGATGCGCTATGATCATGACGGTGACGGCCAAATCAGCTCCCATGAGTGGGATAACGCCCGTACAGTCATGGAGCAGGAAGTGCTGCACGAAAAGCTGCAACAGGGGCAGCAACGCTCGAACGAACAACTGGTCATCGGGGCGCCCCCCTCGAAGGATCTACCCTTCATTATCGCGGCAACGCCCTCTGAAGAACATCTGGTCCGCCACTATTCCTGGCAAATTCCCCTGTTGCTTGTCGGTGGCCTGATAACATTTATCTGGGCAATTGAGGCCTGTGTCAGCTATTTTCACCTTGTTTAACAACAGGATCATTTCTTAACGGGAGATATAACGATGACAACCATTATTGTTCTCAGTGTTCTGGCGCTGCTGCTGTTCGGCGTAATCGGCTACATCATCACAGTCTATAATGGTCTGGTTCGCCTTAAAAACGACTCGGACAAATCATGGAGCAACATCGATGTCCTGCTCAAGCAGCGCTATGATGAATTACCCAAGCTGATCAAAGTCTGCGAAGGCTATATGAAGCATGAAAAAGCCACACTGGAAGCGGTCATCAAGGCCCGTTCCATGGTGGGCCAAGCCCGCTCCGAAAAAGACCAGATTGAAGCTCAGAACATGCTGACCGACACGCTCAAATCTCTGTTTGCCGTCACGGAGCAGTATCCCGAGCTCAAAGCCGATACCGCGTTTCGCAGTTTGGGCAACCGTATCTCCGAACTGGAAGACCAGATCGCCGACCGGCGCGAACTGTATAACGAATACGTCAACATCTACAACATCCGCATCGCGCAGTTCCCGGATGTGCTTGTTGCCACCAAGTTCAACTTTGCCCCACGGGCGCTGTGGGAGATTCAACCCGAGCACCGCGCTGATGTGGAAGTCTCCTTCGACCATTCATGACCGCACAACGTTACCCCGTTCCGGCTCAGCGTTTTCGCTGTGAGACGGAAGTAAAGCGCAGCCGTTTTATCACCACAGTTGCCGCCACAGACAGTATGGCGCAGGCACGTGATTTTATCCGGACCATTCAGCAGGAATTTGCCGACGCCAACCATAACTGCTGGGCGTGCGTTATTGGCACGCCCGGCCCCACCAGCCAGACAGCAATGAGTGACGACGGCGAACCCCACGGTGCCGCAGGCAAACCAATGCTCACGGCACTGCAGCACAGCGGGCTTGGCGATGTTACAGTTGTGGTCAGCCGCTACTTTGGCGGCACTCGCCTGGGCAAGGGAGGAATGGCCAGAGCTTATTCCGATGCGGTTCTTGCCGCGCTCGACAGCGTCACCATCAGCGAGAAGATCACCTATTATGCGCTGCAAATCACCTTTGACTACGCGCTGTTTGAAGTAATTCAACGCTTGTTCGACGCTTACGAAATTGTTGTTGATCAACAACACTTCGCGACACGCGTCACCCTGTCACTGCGTCTGCCCATTGAACATGCATCATCGTTTTGCACCCATATGACCGACCTGTGCCACGGGAAAATCACCATCGATCCACCCCCCACCGCCATGAGCCCACTGGACAATCCTTGAGGAGCCTTGTACAATCCGGCCGAATCGTAAACGAAAGGAACCTCCCATGGCGTCAAGCAATCAAGATTTGTGGCAATCCATTTTATTTTTATTTCTGAGCAAATTCGTCAAACAGGCCAACACCCCGTTTGCCCGTAAAGATCTGATCAATGCTAAAAATGTTGAGTTGGCGGGCAAGTTTGCCGAGATGGTTGGGGACAAAACCCCGGCTGAGAAAATGAAGCTGACCCTGAATAAGGCTCTTAAGAGCCTGGTTAAGCACGGCTTTGCCCAAGAAATCGACGATGCAACGCTGCAATTGACGGATAGCGGCATGGTAAAAATGCACGAAGAGTTGAAAATTGCCATGGCCAAAATCGCGCAGAATTTCCCCCAAACACAAACACCGGGGGCTCCAAAAGCCAACTGACGCTTTTTTTGTTTATTTGCGCCACTTACTGCTCTGAAATGCTGGACAACAATTCAGTTTCGGCCATACTTTAATACTCATAGAAGTGTGTATTTTCGCGATGTTGACGTTGGCTATGGCGAAATGAACAATGGCATTCCACCACGGCAACGAAAAGAGTGACCATGACTGAAGTAGACGAGCCCACCCTGCAACTTCTTTGCGTCGATGACGAGATGAGCATCCTGCGTTCATTAAACCGGGTGCTTATGGACGAGGACTGCGAAGTACTGACCGCCAACTCCGGTGCCGAAGCGTTGGAGATCCTCGCGGAAACCACCGATCTGGCCCTGATCATCTCCGACCAACGCATGCCGGAAATGACAGGAGTTGAATTTCTGCAACAGGCCAAAGAGATCCGTCCCGACGCCTACCGTGTCATGCTGACTGGCTATGCCGACATCAACGCGACAATGGACGCTGTCAACAAAGGGGAGATCTGGCGTTACATCACCAAACCCTGGGATGATGAGCAGCTGATTCTGTTGGTCCGTGACGCGCTGAAGCACTACAATTTACAACGTGAAAACCAGCGGCTGCAGGGAATCGTCCAACGCCAGAATGAAGAACTCAAAGAGTGGAACGACCGACTCAAGCAACGGGTGCTGGCGCAAACGGATCGCATCCGGGAAAAACATGAAGAACTGGCCCGCAGCAACAAATATCTGCGCGACAGTTTTGAACAGACATTGTTATCGTTTTCCTGCCTGATTGAGTTGCGGGATAAAAAAATGCGCAACCACTCGTTCAACACGGCGGCTATCAGTGAACACGTTGCCCAGAAGCTCAGACTGTCGCCAGAGGAATGCCGCGACATTCGCGCGGCGGCCCTGCTGCACGGCATTGGCAAGCTGGGCTTGCCGGATGACTTGTTGCTTAAACCTGAGTCGGAACTGACCCCCGACGAAAAAAGAATCTACAACAGCTTTTCGGTACGTGGCCAAACCGCCATCGATCCCATTGTGGAATTGCGTCAGGCGGGCATCATTATTCGCCACCTGATGGAAAACTATGACGGGTCCGGCAGTCCCGACCGACTCAAAGGGACAGATATCCCCATTGGATCGCGGATTATCCGGCTGGCAGAACATATCGACCGCCAGCTATGTGCTGGACGCTATGGCACGTTGGAGCAGATCATTGAAAGCTGTGAAGGACAGTTGGGCAGCACTTACGACCCCAAGTTACTCACACGGATTGGCAGGATTGCTCAGGAATACTATTCCGGTGCTGAACAGGCTGAGGGGCACTCAACGCGGCGTGAGTTGTATCCGGAAGCGTTGGAACCGGGGATGGTGGTTTTACGGGATGTTTTCAGTGGCACTGGACTGTTGTTGCTCAAGCAGGGTTCTGTCCTGAGCGACGAATCAATCCGCTCACTCAAGCGCTACTACGACACCGACACCCCCAAGAGCGCGGTACTGGTCCTCAGTGCCGAGTAAATTCAATCGGGGTTGAGTAAAGCGGATGCTTTTTGGGCATGGAAGGTGGCAAAATCTTGTTGGAGTTGTTCCAGATCCTCCTCAGACAGACCAAAAACCTTCGCGGTGTACCCTGCGGACACCGGCTGTTCACTCCCCCGATAACCACCTAACTTCAACGCCTGACAGATCTGTCGTGCCAGAAACACCAGCGCAGTCATGCGGTAGAGCGGATTGTGCTCATCCCCGTCGAGATCCGCACAGTCGGCATAGAACAGACTGGTCACCAGCAACAGAGAGAAATTCCACGAACTCAGTACGGCAGCGCCAAGTTCGGTGAACGAATAAGGCAAGCGCTTCTGCAATGTGCCATCGTCACCCATCCGGCGGGTCACGTCAAAAATCTCCTGGTAAAGTTTCGGGTTGTCATTATTGGCCACTACTTCACCAACATTACTCATCAGACCGGCCATAAAGGCTTCTTCGGGATGATGCCCGCGAATTCGTTCAGCCAGAAAACGCGCCGCCATGGCATAAGCAGCGGACTCCTCCCACAATGACTTCTCAGTCGCACCGAAATGGTTGTGCATCCCTCGCATGGCCAGAATCAGCACCATGTTACGCAAGGCTTTATCGCCAAGAACCACAACCGCATCCTTGACCGTGTTGATTTTGCGTGAGAAGCCATAAAAGGGGGAGTTGGCCAGGCGTAATACCCGTAGGGACAGGGATTGATCCTGGGTGATGATCGCAGCTAAAGCGTGGGCGTCCAACGAACCATCCTGCATCAACTGCAACACCTTGTGCGCCAACACGGGAAGACCGATTTCACATTGGATCCTGGCCAGAACAGCCTGGCAATCCACAGGAAGTTTTAAACTAAAAACCTCAGCCATGACTCAATCCTCACCCAGACCAACCAGGGTCATAACAACACCACGGGTCCGATCATTGTTGAGATATTGGCCACTCGCTTCATAGCGGCGATTGTTGATAATCACCACATCCCGTGACTCGCCAGCCAGTTTCACCTGTTCAAGAAAAGCCAGAATCCCGCCATCAAGGACTTCCGACGTTTTCTCACCCAACAGCAAGCCGCGTGGTTTGAGCAGCCGGGTTGCCGCCAAGTTGGCCTGAACAATCTGGTCCTCAATATCCACACCGAGAACGGCGACCGGCATACTGTCGAGGATGTCCTGGGCCATCTGCAGAACTTCACTGCGCAACGCAAGGGCTTCGGTGCGCTGCTCCACCTGCTCTTCCAGGCTGGCATTCATATGTTCCAGATCCTGGTTACGTTGCTCAAGCTCTCGGGAGAGCCGCTCATTGTTGCGGCTCAGTTCGTAGGTATCAATGGCATTGGCAATATTCACCAACAGCTCATCATCGTTCCACGGCTTGGGAATAAATCGGTAAATATGACCAATATTGATCGCCTCAACCACCGCAGCCGTATCGGCATAGCCGGACAGAACAATCCGGATGGAATCAGGCCACTGATCGTGGACCTTGCTCAGGAACTCGACCCCGTTCATATCGGGCATCCGATAATCGGAAACAACGACACAGGCGCCGCCTTCTTCGGTAAGCAACTCCAGACCTTCCACCGCAGAATTGGCAAACATCAATTCGTAATCGTCTTCGTCCATGAACAGGCGCCGCAACGAGCGCAACACATTGGGTTCATCATCGACAAACAGGATTTTGTGCATAGCCTTTTCCCCTTTGACCAGACCACTTCATGATAGAATTCTTTGATCTTAGCATGCTTTTCAAAAGTCGCAAAATCAATCATGTTTCCGGGGAATTGGAAACAGAAGTCCAGCCGTCACATTGACCGCTAAAAACAGGCCAGAGGAATATCCTCAAGTCGATTAAAGTGGACGTTACAGACTAAACTCTGCCCAGATCGGACAATGATCGGAAGGTTTTTCCATCGCGCGGATTTCATAATCGATACCCGCAGCGGCGCAACCGTTAATCAAAGCACGACTGGCCAGGATCAGATCAATGCGCAGCCCCCGCTTGGGATCGCGCTCAAAACCACGACTGCGGTAATCAAACCAGCTGAAGCGATCAGCAACCTGGGGATAACAGTGGCGGAAGCTGTCCTGCAGCCCCCAGTCGCACAAGGTCTGCAACCACTCGCGCTCTTCGGGAAGAAAGCTGCTCTTCCCCTGAGATAGCCAGCGATTTTCATTCTCCGCACCAATCCCGATATCCCCGGCTTGCGGAGCAATATTCATATCTCCGACAACCAGCACGGCATCAGTGTCCGCATTGTAGTCCTCCACCAGGTGGCGCATATCGCGATAATATTTTTCCTTGGCCGGAAACTTGGTCGGATGGGACCGGTTTTCCCCTTGCGGGAAATAGCCGTTGACGACGGTCACCTTACGTTCATCGATAACATAGCTAGCGACAATCACCCGCCGCTGGGCATCTTCGACATCACCGATAAAGCCATACTGCACTGAGACAGGCGTCGTTTTCGACAGCAGAGCAACACCATAGTGCCCCTTCTGCCCAAAGAAATGGACCTGATAGCCCAGAGCCTCGACATCAGATCGGGGAAACTGATCATCGTGCACCTTGGTTTCCTGCAAGGCGATCACATCGGGCTGATGGCGATCAATGACCGCCTCAACCTGATGCAGCCGTGCCCGCAATCCATTGACATTAAACGAAACAATCTTCACGCGATCATCCTTGCAGCCATTAACGGCAGCGGTTAAGAATATCGGCAATCACTTCTGCCGTATAAGCTTTGAGTCCCCATTTATTTGCCAACATGGTGGCATTCTCGGCAATGGCGCTGATCTCCTCTTCCGGGATCTGCCCTTCCCCCAGTGTCACCGGGCTGCCAATGGTGCCAAACCAGGCTTTCAAGGCGTCAGCGGCAAAGCGGGCGCAGGCAACATCATCCTCCAGCGTGCAATAAAATACCCGCCGCCCGAACTGGGCGAATTTTGCCGGATTTTTCTCGGCGGCATAATTCATCCATCCCGGAATCACGATGGATAACCCGGCGCCATGGGCAATATCGTACAAAGCGCTCAGGGAGTGTTCGATCATATGATTGGGGAATTGATATAGACCGATCCCGGCGGTCGACAACCCGTTGAGCGCCCAGGTTGCCGCCCACATCATCGTCGCACGGGCATCGGCATGATCCGGTTGAGCCAGAATCTGTTCGGTACTCTCCATGATAGTGCGCACCAGTCCTTCGACAAAGCGATCCTGCAACGGTGTCGCGCGATCCTGACTGGTAAAATAGCCTTCAATAATATGAGAGATGGCGTCCACCGCAGAATATGCGGTGTAATCGGCGGGGACGGTATAGGTCAGTTCAGGATCGAGAATTGAGGTCTTGGGAAACAGATAAGGAGAGCCGATGTTAAATTTCTGTGCCGTTTCCTCATTGGTCACCACCCCACCGGAATTCATTTCCGAACCGGTCGCGGCCAGAGTCAGTACAGTGACCAGCGGCAACGCTTTTTCCACCTTGGTCTGCACGAAGAAATCCCACACATCGTGATCATACAATGCCCCGGCAGCAATCGCTTTCGACTCATCCAGCACACTGCCACCGCCAACAGCCACAATCACATCAATCTGTTCCTGTTTGGCCAGGGCCACACCCTCACGCACATGGCTGAGGACCGGATTCGACTTGACGCCACCATGGTCAACCCAGCTCAACCCGGCGGCAGCAAGCGATGCGGTGACGCGGTCATACACGCCTGTCGTCTTGACACTGCTGCGCCCGTAGACCAACAAAGCCTTGCCTCCCTGTTTGGCTGCATATGTGCCGACCTTATCCACCATACCGGCACCAAAAACAATTTCTGTCGGATTGTGAAACACAAATGGTTGCATTTTTACCCCCTCCTGATTGTCATAAAATGGTCACAGGGCTTGCGCCAACGAGGTTTTCACCTCATCTATCGCCACCCCGAGAACGAGGATCTGCTTATGACGACTCTTGTCGCCCCGCACCAACACCACCGAACTCTTCGCCACGCCAAACAACTTGGCAAAATAGGCACAACACAATTTGTTGGCCGCTCCTTCAACCGGTGGTGAAGTCAAGCGGACTTTCAACTCATCACCCTGCAAGCCGCACAACCCATTCTTGCTTGCCCGCGGCTGAACCAGCAAGGCAATCGCCACCCCCTCCGGCTGTGGAGTCAGGCAACGGCTGAGATCATTTGCCGTCATGGATCAAAAACTGTACGCCAGTGAGCGCAACATCACGACAACAATGCGTTGCACGAACGACAGGGCCAACAACAGCACCAGCGGACTGAAATCGATCCCGCCATAATTCAGTGGAATCATTTTCTGAATGCGATACAACACCGGATCGGTCGCGCTGTGCAGGAAACGAACGATGGGATTGTAGGGATCAGGGTTGACCCAGGAGATCAAGGCCCGCGCCACCAGAATGAAAACATAGATACTGAATGCCAGGTCGATCAGCCCGGCAATCGCCAGAATCAATTCACGTAAAATCATTGCCTCTCTCTTTCACAAAAAAACGCTCTATTATCGATCATTTCGAACGGACAGATCACTGTGATTTATCACTCGGAGCTTTCTGGCCACGGACCGGAAAAAGCGGCCAAAAAAGGTTCACCTCATCAAAAATTTACTGTACTCTGACCGGACTTTGCACCACTGTAAACAGTAAAAAGCCGTGTGTCGCCTGGGGGGATCGACACATTTTATGCCACTGATCTGCGGCCATGTTGCGTTTTGATAAACTAACATGAAGCCGCAAGGGGAACAATCTATCATGTACCGCACCAACAATCTCAATATCAAAAGCATTACTGAAGTTATCGCGCCCATGGAACTCAAGCAGGTGTTCCCACTTTCCGAGCAATCGGCGGTCTTTGTCACCAAGGCTCGCAACGAAGTCAAGGCCATCCTTCACAACCGTGATCAGCGCCTGATGATCGTTGTCGGCCCCTGCTCCATTCACGATCCCGCCGCTGCTCTTGACTACGCACGGCGGTTAAGCAAACTGTCGCGCGAACTCGACGACCAACTGCTCATCGTTATGCGCGTCTATTTTGAAAAACCCCGCACCACTGTGGGCTGGAAGGGACTGATCAACGACCCCGACCTCAACAGTTCCCATCTGATCTCCAAAGGTCTCGGTATCGCCCGGCAACTGTTCTGTGCTGTCACCGAACTGGAACTGCCCATTGCCACCGAAATGCTCGACACCATCACTCCGGAGTATTTCGCCGACCTGATCAGCTGGGGAGCCATCGGCGCCCGCACCACCGAATCACAGCCGCACCGTGAGATGTCCAGTGGCCTGTCCTTCCCCGTCGGGTTCAAAAACAGCACCGACGGCAATCTGCAGATCGCCATGGACGCTATGAGTGCAGCCAAGCACGGCCACAGCTTCCTCGGCATCAACCGCCAGGGGAAAATTTCCATCGTCGAAACCTGCGGCAACCCCGATGCCCACATTGTCCTGCGTGGTGGCAGCAGCGGCCCCAATTATCAATCTGAAGCCATTGCCTTTACTGAGAAAAAACTGGCCGACCAGAACCTCAACAATGCCATTATGGTCGACTGCAGCCACGCTAACTCCAACAAGGACCACAACCGCCAGGAAGAGGTCGTACTGAATGTGCTCGATCAAATTGCCAACGGCAACCGGACCATTCGGGCACTGATGATTGAAAGCAACCTCGAAGAGGGCAACCAGTCCATCGGCCCCCTGGAAGATCTGAAGTACGGCGTGTCGGTAACCGACAAATGTATCAACTGGGAAACCACTGAGCGGTTGCTGCGGATGATTCACAGCAGCCTCAAAGAAAACGATGGCCGGCCGGCTTGATCGATCGCCACCTCGTTAAGAAATAAAAAAAGGGGCCACTACTCGCGGCCCCTTTTTTATTTGACGACAGATACACAGAGGTCAAACCGCGTGTTCTAGCGCTCAAACAGATAAATATCCTCACCAACCTGCAATGCCTGATATGGCGGAGCAACCAGACGGTAGTGCTGCTGTTTTAACCGATCAATCAACTCGTGGCGCCGCTCTTTATTCAGACCTTGCCCAACAGTTCCCTCCCTTTTCCACAAGCCGTCGTCTTGCTGATCATACAGATCAGGGGCAACCCACCGATCGTCCATATCAAAAAACAGCAGTTCATCAACTCCGTCATGATCAAAGTCAGCCGCCAGGAGATAACAGATGTTCTTACGACATTGATTTTCGCCAAGCAATTGCAGAAATCCATCTGGAACAGAACCGTTTCCTTCAATAAATTCAACCATGGGCTGGTCGGCAATTCCGTCGCTCTGCTTATGATTTTTCCATTGATAATAACTTGTTGCTTCATCAACAGCGGTCAGCCATGTTTGCAGGGATTCCGCCAGAGGCTCGTGTTCAGGCAATTGTCTGAGATGCTGCAGGGCGTTGAGCCCCGGAGAACCGAAATGAAATTTCAGCGCACCAAAATCAAAGTCCTGCGCAGAGATCTTCTCTGACAACAGCCGATTGAGCTGATCGCGCGCACTCCAGGCCAACGGATTCAGCAATGGACTGTGAATCAACAGGATCAGCAGGCAGATCAACAGGGCAATCATCTGATTCCCTTGACGGATCGTGCCCAACCAGACCGGGGTGCGCCGCAACACGGCGAGGGTATAAACAAAGCTATAGCAACTCGCAACAATCACCAACACCATCAAAAAAAAGCGGTTGGGAGTCACGCCATACTGGTCAATGCGCAAGTAAACCGAATACACGCCAATCACGGCATAGACCGGCAACACCAGCAGGGCGACTTCCGTCAGATGTGCCAAGGTCGAACGATAAGGACGTGTCTCACCATCCTGGAAAATTCCATTCACAAACAAGAGATTCGCACCGATCAGACACAACAGGATGGGCGTGGAATATCCCGTATCCCACACCGGTTGCAGACCGGTAAAGGGCAGACTGGCTGCGAAAATCAGAGTAATCAAAGCCGTTAACGGCATCAGAAAGAAACACAGCGATTGGGCAATATTTCGTAATGCACCAATAATTTTTTCGTGGCTGCGTGCCAGACGAATCCCGAGAGAAAAAACAACCGGCAAGCTCAGGCAAGGGAAAAAGACATTGAAGAAGAGGGTTTCAAACAGGGAAATACCGACCATTTTGAACAACATGACCCACAGCACCATCAACAACCAGTAAGCCAGGGTCAACATCCCGGCAACCAGCAGAATAAAGAAATTATCCCAACTGTGGCAATACAGGTCCCGGTAACGATAGCGCCCCTGATGGCGGCCGGGCCATGCCTGAATGAACGGCAGCAGAATGTAGATTAAGACGACGGAGGAAAGCGACCAACTCACCGTTAAAACACTGCCGCCGCGATTGGCGGACAATGAAGGATCTGGCAGCTGCACGATCAACCAGACCGAGACCAGAGCAAATGCGCCCCCCAGCAGCAAGGTCAGCACCCCCAGCTGACGGGTAAACCGCGGGCCAATCGTGAACATCAAGGTCAGCGCCATAACAACCACGGCACTGATCACGGCAAGAATTGCGGCAGCACTCCAGGGATCGTGTTTGGGCCAGAAGGAAACACCCAACCAGACAACACTCCCCGAGACAAGGCCAAGCAGCACATACACCAACGGACTGTTTTCCTTGAGTAATTGACGTATATGCACAAGCACCTCCGGCTAACTTGCCGACAGAAACAGACACAAAAAACAAACGATCCCCGCAGCCAGTGTAAGCGGCGGCAAAGAACGCAACTTTTCACGCCCTGCCACTACGAATTGTCGAAACTAGGGCAAAACGAAACCTAAACCGATCAGAGGCGGGTCAAGGCAAAGTGGGCTGCCGCTTTTTCGGCAATGGTTCTACCAATACTCAACGAGGCGGTGGCCGCCGGTGACGGCGCATTGAGAACATGAATCAAACCCGGCTCATCGAGGATTTTGAAATCATCGAGTAAGGCACCGTCTTCCCCCACGGCCTGGGCACGGACCCCGGCACCACCACGCACAATATCCTCTGCGGCCAGATCGGGCATCATTTTCTGCAGATCACGGACAAATTGTGCTTTGGAGAAAGAACGATGATATTCGTGAAGTCCCACCCGCCAGAACCGCCGCGCCAAAGTCAAAAAACCGGGGTAGGTCAGCGTTTCCAAAGTATCTCGCAAGGAGAAGCTGCTTCGCTGGTAGCCCTCACGCTTAAACGCCAGCACGGCATTGGGACCGGCCTCCACCTCGCCATTGATCATGCGGGTATAGTGAACACCGAGAAAAGGAAATTTTGCATCCGGAACAGGATAGATCAGGTGCTTGACCTTGGAACGACAGCGTTCGGCCAAGGTGTAGTATTCTCCGCGAAAAGGGACAATCTGCATCCGCGGCTGTGTCCCGCACATCAGCGCGACACGGTCACAGTGCAAACCGGCACAATTGATCACGAAAGCGGCCTCAATCGGCCCCTGACTGGTATGAAGGACAAAGCCGTGGCCATGACGCTCCACCCGCTGGACGGCGCAACTCAGGCGAATGGATCCGCCCCGTTCCTTGATCAGACGGGCATAGGCGTTGACCACCTGAACATAATCGACAATGCCGGTTTCGGGCACCAGCAAGCCGGCAACACCTTTGACATGGGGTTCACGGCGACGAATGCCGTCGCCATCAAGTCGTTCCAACCCGTTCAGGCCATTGTCATAACCACGCCGCTCCAGTTCATCCAGAGCCGGAAGCTCTTCGGCACTGGTGGCCACAACAACTTTGCCACATTGTTCGTGAGCGATACCATGCTCGGCACAAAAAGCATACAGGGCATTGCGCCCCTCCACACAGTTTTTCGCTTTGAGAGAACCGGGGCGGTAGTACAGCCCGGAATGGATGACGCCACTGTTGTTCCCGGTTTGATGGGCGGCAAGAGTGGCTTCCTTTTCAACAACGACAAGACGACAGTCTTTGACCTGTTCGCTCAGCGCCAGGGCGGTGGCCGTTCCAACGATCCCGCCACCAATAACAACAACATCACATGACATGGTTTCGATCCTGCTCTACTTTTCGGCCTCTTTCAACATATCAGCCACCTGCAAACGGACATCATCAATGTGGACACGAACCACATCGCCCCCCTCCCGCTCACTGCGCACCAGGCCTTCGGCAGCCCAGAACAGCAGAGTCGCCGTTTTAATACCAAATTTTTCAGCCGCCGCTTCCACGTCATACCACGTTTTTACCAACGCCATCACAACCTCCTTCAGCAACGCGTCAGAACACACAGATACGCCCTGCCTCAACAGCACAAGCGGGAATATCCCCCTTGTGCACACAAAAAAATAACCATTCAAATGAAGTCGGTAAAACCAACCTCGTCCATCGCCACACCGACAAAAATTGACTCTGCGGAATGACACAACATTTCACAACTCGCTGCCCAACGTGTATTTGACAGTATATCTCGTATACACCAGCTGGATAGCCAATTGTAAAAAAAACACACCACAAATCCTTTTTCCATGCGGCTTCAGCGACAGCAAGTTCTCACGATCCAACAAAAAAATGGATAAAGTTCCCTCGGCGTTATGTCGATAAAATCAGAGCCACCAAGCCAGACCCGGTGGACCACAATGCTGTGTCATACTATTAAATCCATCCAGGGAAGTGCTTATGGGACCCGGAATCCTGGTCGTTGCATTGTCAGCGGCAACACGCCAGAGAATTATAGAAGTGCTCAAGGAAACCTCGCCGTTCACCCGCTATTTCGAAAGCGACAGCGGTCGTGAAGCTCTCGAAGTCATTCAGGAACAATCCATTGATGTCATTGTCTGTGGGTTGCAACTGTATCAAATGTCGGGCATGGAGCTGCTCCGCCACCTACAGGAAGACAGTGAGCTGTGCGATATCCCCTTTGTTGTCCTGACGGATGACAACCGCACCAAGACCAAAGTCGATCTGTTGGAACTGGGGGCCAGCGACTACATTGTCCAGCCCGTTGACCATGGCGAACTGGTGGCACGCATCAAGGTGCAACTGAAAATGAAGACGATGCAGGACAACCTCAAGCGCAGCAACCGACTGCTGCTCAATTTGTCCAGCACCGACTCACTGACGCAACTGTACAATCGCCGTGTGCTGATGCGCACGCTGAATAAAGAGTTCCACCGTCACAACCGGACCAATGAATCGTTTGCCCTGCTGATGGTGGACATCGATCATTTCAAGAAAATCAACGACTGCTTTGGCCATCTCAACGGCGATACCGTTCTGGTCAATCTGGCACGTATGCTGCGCAGTTATCTGCGCCCATATGATGTCGCCACCCGCTTCGGCGGTGAGGAATTTGCGCTGGTGCTGCCCAACATTACCCGGCAAGGTGCCCGGGAAGTGGCTGAGCGACTCCGGCTTGGCGCCAGAGAATTACGATTCAGTGGTGAAATTCGCGATCTGGAAGTCAGTGTCAGCATCGGTGTGGCCATCTTTCCCGATGACGGCATGGAGTCGATCGACGAGCTGTTGCGGATGGCGGATGATGCCCTGTACGAGGCGAAGAAAGGGGGACGCGATCAGGTGGTTTGCGCACAGCCCCTGCCGACGCAGGAGCCATGCACTGATTCAAACATTGCCTGACACGGTTTAAAGATCGTTGAGCAGGCGATAAAGTTTCTTCTGTACATCCCAGATCTTATGGGCCGCCGCAAGTTGTTGTTCTTCAAGCAGCAGACGGCCGCGATCAAACAGATTGTGGGCATCCAACAACACCGGGCTAAGTTTGGCCTCAATTTTCATGCGGGGAATTTCACCAACTTCCTCGGCCTGTTCCTCCAGCGTTTCCAGCGCCTGATCCAGCACATGCAATGCCCGTGCAGCAGTCCGGGTTGCCTCGTCGGCATGAAGGGATTTTACAATTCCGTCAACCTCCTCCACCAGATCACGATAACGCTCGGAAATACTCATGACGATACTCCTTGAAAAAGACACTATAAAATCAGATTGCCAGCGGCAAAAAGCCCCCTGACGATCCCCTGTTTTTCGGTTGCGCCCATACTAGTTGAAAGCCACCACGAAAAACAACGGCAAACCGATAAAAAAGTTGACTTTAAGGTATACGAACGTTAGTTTTTTACCTTAAAAAGTTTAAAAGCCCTGGGGGAGTTTATTACTGAGAGTCCTGAAAAGGACGACCCTTAGAACCTGATCCGGGTTATACCGGCGTAGGGAAGCGGCACTTGATACGGGATTTATTCCGTCGAAGGTCGCTCTCGCGACCTTTTTCTATTTGTGGGCCGCTACGGCCCTCTGACATGCCATGATAATCGTTCTCAACGAAAATAAGATCCAGGTGAAAGACAACCAGACCCTGTTTGATTTGCGCGATCAGATCAAACCGCTGGCGGATGTCATCATCTGCAACGGTATGCCAGTTCAAAGCGACCGCATCCTGCAGCCCTTCGACCATGTCATTTTCATTCGCCGCGGAGAAATACCCAGCGAATCAGAACTCGAAGCGTTTTTGATCGCCCGCCACACGCCGGAGGTCCACGAACCGTTGAAGCAGGCGACCATTGGCATCGCCGGGGCCGGCGGCCTCGGCTCCTCTATCGCGATTGCTCTTGCCCGTGCTGGAATCGGTCACATTATCGTTGCCGACTACGATGTGGTGGAGCCTTCAAACCTCAATCGCCAGCAGTTTTTTATCGATCAGATCGGCATCAACAAAGTGGAAGCGCTCAAAACAAACCTGAAACGGATCAACCCGTTTATGACCGTTGATGCCGAACACCGCTTTCTCACCAGCCAGAATCTGACCAGCCTGTTCTCGGAAGCAACGATTCTCGTCGAGGCAGTCGACTGCGCCGAAACCAAGGCCATGATTACCTCAGAATGGTTACGCGCCTACCCGGAGCGGCCTCTGGTCGCCGGGTCGGGCATGGCCGGTTACGGACCGGGCAATACCATTACCACCCGCCGCGCCATGGGCCGCTTATACCTGTGCGGCGACGGCACCAGCGCCGTTGAAGCCGGACATGGATTGATGGCGCCGCGGGTCGGCATCGCCGCCCACCACCAGGCCAATGTCGTCATCCGTTTGCTACTCGGGCTCGATCCCGTTGAGGAGGAGTGCTAGCATGAATATCACCGTCAATAACCAGATCCGCACCGCCAGCGCCGGACAAACTCTGGCCGACCTGATCAACGAAATGGGCCTGGATGCGGCGCGCATTGCCGTGGAGTATAACCGCGACATCCTGACGCGCGACACCCTGGCAACGATTTCTCTGCAAGATGGAGATGTGATCGAGATCGTCAACTTCGTCGGTGGCGGTTAGTCACTGAGGACCAATCCAACGATCTCGTCTGCAATTTTATTTATCCGTGACGCGACAGCATGTCGCCACAAGAAAGGGTATCACCATGGATCAACTGACAATCGCCGGTCGCACCTTCCGTTCCCGCCTGATGGTCGGAACCGGCAAATTCGCCTCCAATCAGCAGATGGCTGCAACCATTGCCGCTTCCGGTGCCGAAATCGTCACCGTCGCCCTGCGCCGCGTCAATGTTGATGATCAACAGGATGACCTGCTCAACCATATCGACCGCAACAAATACCTGCTGCTGCCCAATACCAGTGGCGCTCGTGATGCCGAGGAAGCGATCCGTCTGGCCCGTCTTGCCCGCGCTGCCGGCTGTGAGCCGTGGGTCAAACTGGAAGTGACTCCCGATCCCTACTACCTGCTGCCCGATCCGATTGAAACACTCAAGGCCGCCGAAGTTCTGGTCAAAGAAGGTTTCATCGTGCTGCCCTACATCAACGCCGACCCGGTGCTGGCCAAACATCTGCAGGAAGTCGGTGTCGCGACGGTGATGCCGCTCGGCGCCCCCATCGGCACCAATAAAGGTCTGAAAACCCGTGACAACGTGGCCATCATTATCGAACAGGCCATTGTTCCCGTCGTCGTCGATGCCGGACTCGGCGCTCCGTCCCATGCGGCTGAAGCTATGGAGCTTGGTGCCGATGCCGTACTGGTCAATACTGCGATGGCGGTGGCAGGAAATCCGACCATGATGGCCGAAGCCTTTGGTAAAGCGGTTGAAGCCGGGCGCATGGGCTATCTGGCCGGGCTCGGCAAGCAACGCAACCAGGCTGAAGCCTCCAGTCCTCTCACCGGCTTCTTACGGGAGGAATAATCATGAGCTTCGCCGACGAAATACTCAAGTATCCGGCTGAACAGATTCGTGAACAGATGGCCAACACCACCGGCCTGCAGGTTGAACAGGCACTGGCTGCTGAACGCCTGACGCCGCAGGATTATCTGACCCTGTTGTCCCCCGCGGCACTCGATTACCTCGAACCGATGGCGCAACGCGCCCATCAGGTGACCCGCCAGCGCTTCGGTAATATCATCCAGCTTTATACGCCTCTGTATCTGTCCAACGAATGCAGCAACGGCTGTAAATACTGCGGCTTCAACGCCAGCAACAAAATTCCCCGCGCGACCCTGACCTTCGACGAGATCGAAAAAGAAGCCCAGATCATTCACGATTACGGTTTTCGCGCCATCCTGCTGCTCACCGGTGAACACACCACCATGGCGGATAACAGCTATCTGGCCAAGGCCGTGGAGCGAATCAAGCCGCTGTTCAGCTCCATCAGCATTGAAGTCTATCCCATGGATACCGACGGCTATAAGCAGATGGTCTCTGCCGGGGTGGACGGACTGACCCTGTATCAGGAAACCTACGATCCGGTCCTCTACGAGCAACTGCATCCGTTTGGTAAAAAGCGCGATTACCGCTACCGCCTCGAAGCACCGGACCGCGCCGGTGAAGCAGGCCTGCGTCGTATCGGCGTCGGCGCCCTGCTCGGCCTCGGTCCATTTGAAAGCGAAGCGTTCTACACCGGTCTGCACGCCTATTATCTGGCCCACCGCTACTGGCGCAGCCATGTCAGCATCTCGTTCCCGCGCATCCGTCCGGCCGACGGCGGCTTTGCGCCAATCAATCCGGTCAACGACAAGCAGCTGGTTCAAGCGGTGTGTGCCTCACGCCTGCTGATCCCGGATGCCGCCCTGTTCCTGTCCACCCGCGAAAGTTCACAGCTGCGCGACAGCCTCATGCCACTGGGCATCACCCACATGAGTGCCGGTTCCTGTACCGCCCCCGGTGGTCATGCCGACGGTGGCAAAAACAAGGAACAGTTTGTCATCGACGATGACCGCAGCCCTGAAGAGATGAGCAAAGTGATCCGCGCCAAAGGCTACGAAGCGGTGTGGAAAGACTGGGACACGGCCTTTCTTAATGCGTCATCCATGTAACCCATGTCGATTGACTTTTCCCTCTACCTGATCAGCGACCGCCACCAAACCGGCGGTCGCGATTTGCTCGAAGTCATTGAAGCGGCGCTGCAAGGCGGTGTTCAGGCCGTTCAGTTGCGTGAAAAGGACCTGAACAGCGATCAGCTGTACACCCTCGGGGAAGCTCTGCGCACCTTGACGCGCCGCTACCGCGCCCAACTCCTTATCAATGATCGCATCGACATCGCTCTGGCCGTCGAAGCCGATGGGGTTCATCTGACCGAGCACTCTCTGCCCGTCCCCGTCGCCCGCCAGTTACTCGGTAACGACAAACTGATCGGCGTTTCGACGCACCAGCTGCAGCGTGCCCGTGACGTTGAACAGCAAGGCGCTGATTTTGTCACCTTCAGCCCCATCTACGCCACCCCCTCCAAGGCGCGTTACGGTGCCCCTCAGGGCGTAGAAAAACTCGAGCACATCTGCCAGGAACTGACAATTCCGGTCATTGCCCTCGGTGGCATCACCGCCCAACGCAGCGCCGCCGTGTTGAACGCTGGCGCCCGAGGTTGTGCCGTCATCTCGGCAATTCTTAGCGCTGACAACCCCTGCCTGGCCGCACAGGAATTTCTGGGCCAATAAACGTCTGGCCCTTGACCACAAAACACTTTGCTATCTTTGGGCCACAGTGCCACAATACCCCGAGTTCAAAGACCTGCCTTTTTTATAACCCCCTGTCAGCAACCTTACGGAGATTCGGATGGGAAACCCCAGAGTTATTGTCGTAGGTGCCGGTGCCGCGGGCATGATGGCAGCCGGTCAGGCCGCCCTTGCCGGTGCTGAAACCATCCTGATCGAAAAAATGCGCCGCCCCGGTCTGAAACTGGCCATCACCGGTAAAGGACGATGCAATCTGACCAATAGTGCCGAAATCCCCGAATTCATCCGCTATTTCGGTAAAAACGGCCGATTTTTACGCCAATCCTTTCATCGGTTTTTCAATAAGGAGCTGTGCGATTTTTTTCAACAGCACGGCCTCAAACTCACCACCGAACGCGGGGGACGTATTTTCCCCAGTGACGGCAAAGCTCAGCATGTTGTCACCGTCATGACCGACTGGCTCGCTCAATGCGGCGTCAAGATCATCAAGGATGCTGCCGTGGATCGCCTGATTGTCGAAGAGGGTCGGATTCAGGGTATTGGCTACGGCCAGCGCGAATTGCGCGGCGATGCGGTGATCCTGGCAACGGGCGGGGCTTCGTACCCGGCGACCGGCTCCACCGGTGACGGTTATCCCCTGGTTGAAGCCCTCGGACACACCATTGAAGAAGTGCGCCCGGCGCTGGTGCCGCTGGTGGCAGAGCCGGAAATCTGCGCGCGGATGGACACTCTCAATCTACGCAATATCGCCGTCAGCCTGTATATCGCCGGGAAAAAAGCGGATCAGGCATTTGGCGAACTGGTTTTTCATAAACTGGGAGTCACCGGTCCGGTCATTCTCACCTTAAGCCTTCAAGCCGTAGATGCCCTGCGTGCCAAGCAGTCGGTGGCCTTGGTGCTCGATCTCAAACCGGCCCTTGATGATAAGAAACTCGATGCCCGGCTGTTGCGTGATTTTGCCAAACGTAACAAGGAAGAACTCTCCAGCATTCTGCGCGGCCTGCTGCCCAAAGAGATGGTCGATGTCTGCCTTGATCTCACCGAAATTTCGCCAAAGCGCCTCGGTCAGGATGTTACGGCAGAAGAACGCAAACGCTTACGCGTGTGGCTAAAAAACTTCCGCCTCGAAGTAAGTGGCCACCGCCCCTTCAAAGAGGCCATTGTCACGGCGGGCGGCGTCAGCCTGAAAGAAGTGGATCCGCGCACGATGGAATCGCGCAAGGTGAAAGGTCTGTACCTGATCGGCGAGCTGCTCGACCTGCAGGCGGAAACTGGCGGTTACAACCTTCAGGCAGCGTTTTCCACCGGGTATGTTGCCGGAAGAAGCGCAGCCGGCGCGGACCAATAAACAACCCCGACGTGTCTTCACAAGCCGGGGTTATATGATTTTCTCACTGTTGCGGGGATCGCTTAATCGACCTTGATCCCCTCTTCCTTGAAACGGCGTTCAAGGTTTGTCACCAGTTGCGGCACCAGACTCTGTCCCCATTGCTGACCGATCATCATGCTTTTATTGAGAATTTGCGGCATGGTGGCAATGGTCTTTTTGCCCGTCGGCGTTTCATAGAACGCCAGCATATCCCGAATCTCTTTCTCGGTAAAAAACTCGGCGTAGACCGGTACAATCGAGGCAAACAGCGCATCCACATTCTCTGTCATCATGGTCTGCGTCTCTTCACCAAGAATCTCCAGCGCCCGGGGTGGAATATTCGGATTTTGTACCTTCAGCGAGGCGGCCAGCGACTGGTTAATGGCCATCCCCATCTGAATCCCCACTTGTTTGGCCCCGGTCACTTCGAGCAACTCGTTAATCGCTTTCTCTTTACTGGTTGCTATCTCCTGAGCAAATCCGCATACAGGCAGGGCAACCAACAGCATCAACACCACAACAACACTTTGAATTTGTTACATAGCGGTCCTTTTCCGTTTTTGATTTTATCCCCAAACACCACACGTGTGTGACTCTCGGCAAACCATACAAGACCCGGGATGTTTTTTCTATTCTTCTAATGTGCCATAGACAACGTCAGTTTTCCGGCCAGCCTGATGATTCCAGCGGTTCCCGACAGCGGCACCCCTTCGCAGCCCGACTTCCTTTAGAAAAAACTGGGAATAGCCGTTCTAATTGACTATGATGTTTCAATTGGTTTTCGATCAACCCCCAGTGTTTCGACGACATCCGGCGACAGGACAGCTATGTACAAAGACTACTTCGGTCTCAAAGACAAACCCTTCTCCATTGCTCCCGATCCTCAATATCTGTACATGAGTGAACGCCACCGTGAAGCGCTGGCCCACTTGATCTACGGCCTGCAATCCGATGGCGGCTTTGTCCTGCTTACCGGCGAAGTCGGCACCGGCAAGACCACCGTGTGCCGCTGTCTGCTCGAACAAGTCCCCGAAGATGCTGAGATCGCCTTTGTCCTGAATCCCAAGGTGACCGCCGCCGAACTTCTGGCCACCATTTGCGATGAGTTGGGCATCGGCTATCCTGAAGGAAATCAGAGCATCAAGGTGTTTGTCGATGGGATCAATAAATACCTGCTCGACACCCACGCCAACGGACGCAAAACGGTTCTGATCATTGACGAAGCCCAAAATCTCTCGGTCGATGTCCTCGAACAGATCCGCCTGTTGACTAACCTGGAGACCAATAAACAGAAACTTCTTCAGGTGATCATGCTCGGCCAACCGGAACTCAAGGCCATGCTGGAACGTCCCGATCTACGCCAGTTGGCCCAACGCATCACCGCCCGTTACCATCTCGAACCGCTGTCGCAGCAGGAGATGGTCGGCTACATCGGTCACCGCCTCAAAGTGGCCGGAGTGGAACGGCCACTGTTTCCAGCGACAACCATCCGCAAACTGTACCGTCTCAGCGGCGGAGTACCGCGACTGATCAACCTGTTGTGTGATCGCGCCCTGCTCGGTGCCTATGTAAAAGAACAAAACACCGTCAGCCGCAAATTGATGGCAACCACAGCGCGCGAGGTTTTTGGTGATCCCTCCAATGACGCTTCAGCAGGCAACCGCGCCTCTCGCTGGACATGGATTCTCGGCGGCGTCGCCGTGGCCAGTGTCGCCCTGCTCGTCTATAACAACCTGCCCCAGCAACCGAATCCCCCCGTCGACACCATGACCCCGGCGCGAGTCGCCGAACAGACGGTGGTGGAACTCCCGATCGTAACCGCCCCCCCAGCCAGCGAACGTCCGGCCACCGAGGCTCTGGCCTGGCCAGAGCAGCTCCCTGTCGGCAACAGCCAGGCCCTGGCCTATCAGGCGCTGTTCCGTGTCTGGGGAGAAGATTATGTGGCCGGACCTGTTCAACCCGGTGATTACGCTTTGCAGCAGGGGCTGCGGTTTCTCACCAAACGGGGCAGCCTCGGCAGTTTGCGACAGCTGAACCGTCCGGCGATCCTCACCTTGCAGGACCGCCATGGTCAACGTTTTTACGCCACACTTACCGCCCTCAATGCCGATGTGGCCACCTTCGTGATCGGTGACCAGATCCGCACCGTTGCCACCAGCGACCTGATGGAGCAATGGTATGGGGAATTCACCCTGTTGTGGCAACCGCCCAGTGCCTACAACGGCGCGGTAGGACCCGATGAAGACGGCCTGATGGTGCTGTGGCTGGAGCAACAGATGGCGCGGCTGATGCAGCGTGAAGCACGTCCCGACCCCACTCTGCGCCTCAACGGTCTGCTGCTCGATGAACTCCAGCAGTTTCAACAGTCTGAAGGTTTGGCCGCTGACGGCATTATCGGCCCGATTACGCTGATCCATCTCAACAACCATCTTGCCGGTAATCACCCGCAACTTACAGCTCCAACGGAGGGCTAACCGACCATGTCTTTCATTCTCGAAGCCCTGAAAAAATCAGAAAAAAATCGTCAGGAAGCAACGACGCCAACCCTGGAAACTCAGCATGACAACAGCCCCCCGGCTCCGCGCAAACGCCCCCTGTGGCCGCTGCTGTTGCTGGTGATCCTGCTGCTCAATGCGGCGGTGCTGCTGTGGCTGTTCGGTCCGTGGCACGACACCGATACGGTAACAGAAGTGGCACCTGCTCCGACGCGGGTTGAACCCACTCCAGCGCAGACCGCCTCGGTTGACCCCGTTGCTCCGACAACGCCACCAGCACCCATGACGCCACCTACGCCGGAACCGGTTGTGGCAGCCCCGGCGGTGATGCCGGAGCCACAGGTGGTGGCAACCCTGCCACCCGCCGTTGCGCCTGCGGATGCCACCGTTGCCCAGACCATCGTCAACACCCAGGCAGTAGCTACGGTTCAACAACCAGCGCCCGCAGCAAAGCCGGCACCGGTGCCAGCAACTGAAACCGTTGCGACGCCAGCGCAAATCACAACACCCCAGGTAGTCAGCCACACAGCAACACCACCACCTGCGCCGCAGCCACCAGCCCGGAATGTTCTGGCTCTCACCGAACTCCCTGGCAGCATTCAGCAGCAACTGCCTCGGTTGCATCTGTCGGTTCATGCGTACACCGGCGATCAGAACACCAGTCTGATCCGCCTCAACGATCGCATCATGCGGGCAGGCAATTACCTTGATGACCGTTATCGCCTTGAAGAGATCACCTCGGACGGGGCCATTTTCAGCTATCAGGGCTACTACTTCCTGGTGCCACGCCGAGGTGCCTGATCATCATCCTGCAGTGTTGCCGGACTGTTGTTGACTGTCCGGCAACACAAATCAATTTTCATTTCGCATATTGCAACACGTTTAACATTTCTCGCCAATCCGTCGATAGACTTGTAGGTGTGCGCCAGCAGACCTCTCGTCACCGAATACATTACCCGCAGCAAAAGGAGCGAAACGATGCGATCCTTGCGCGTTATTCTGGTGGGACTTATTCTCCTGATCTGGGTGGCTTCGGCACAAGCCAACTGGTCCTCCTGGCAGGAATACACCACCATCGAAGCTGACAACAAACCGTTCATCACTCTGGAAGTCCGCACGTTCTACGCCAACAACTACCCGCCGCGCGCTCAGTGGCGAGCAACCAACCGCTCCCAACAAACCCTGTACTGTGCCGAGATCGGCAGGCAACGCTACATCCTCGCCCACGGCCATCAGGTCATTGGCGCTCCGCAAGGGTGTCGCACCATGGCACCGGGGGAAACCGCCGTGTACCCAAACGAAGTGATCGGCAAAAAAGGCCAACGGATCGCCCAGATGGCCATGGATGTGTTCAGCTTTGATCTCGAAAAAGGCAAAAACCGCCAGCGCGTTCCGTTAAATTGATTTTTCCTGTTGACCCGACTACGACTTCACACTTTAGGCTATTGTGACGTTGTGGCCACGACGTGATCTTTTCACGCCATTCAACAAGGAGAAATCTCATGGCTTCACACATCACCAAGGGACAATGGATTGCCCTGCTCAAAGAGCAGGGGCTGACCGACAACGATTTGCAGCGCTGGCACCAGCTGTTTGAACAGCGCCATCCGCTCGCTCATCAGTCGTTTCTCACCTGGCTGGGACTGACCGAAGACGACGTCGCCACGATCCGTCAGCAAAGCTGTTAACCCTCATCTGCCTTGCGGCTGGTTGTTAGCGACCAGCCGCAAGAGAGTAATCACCATGTCCTACACCATCTCCCAACTGGCAAAACGCCATCATCTGTCACGCAGCACCCTGCTCTACTATGAGCGCATCGGTCTGCTCCACGCCCAGCGCGCCGCCAACGGCTACCGTTGCTATGGAGAAACAGACGATCAGCGTCTTGAACGGATCCGTCGCTATCGGGACGCCGGACTGCCGCTGGAAGAGATTCAGACGCTGATTGATGAGCCGAACGCTCCGGCCCAGAACCTGCTGGAAAAACGCCTGCGCCAGATCAACGACGACATTGTGCGCCTGCGCCAGCAACAACATGAAATTACCCGTTTGCTCACAGCCATGGCCCATCAGCCCAGCATCACCGTGGTCACCAAAGAGCAATGGGTGGACATGCTCGCGACCGCCGGGATGGACGAAACCGCCATGCAGCGCTGGCACGCGACTTTCGAGCAACGCTCGCCCCAGGCTCACGACGATTTTCTCCGCTCACTGGGTCTCGACGCACAGGAAATCTCGCACATCCGCCACCAATCACAGAGGGCCTGGCAAACGCGCTGACCAAGATTTCCATTTACCGAGTGAACTCATCATGTTATGTGTCGAAGTCACGCTTTCCTTTATTGCCCGGAGTCCCACCATGGAAGAGTATCTGGCACAGACTAGCATCATCAATTTTCACCATCCGGCCATTCAGGCCAAGGCTGCCGATTTACGCGTGGCCGACGACAACCTGAAAACCGCTAAAAACTGCTTTGAATTTGTCCGTGATGCCATCAAACACAGCTGGGACTACCGCCTGAACCCGGTGACCTGCATCGCCTCCGATGTGCTGGCGCACGGCACCGGCTACTGCTACGCCAAGAGCCACCTGCTCGTCGCCCTGCTGCGTGCCAACGCCATTCCTGCGGCCCTGTGCTATCAACGCCTGATCCTTGATGAAACGCAACAGCCCGTGACTTTTTGTCTGCATGGGTTGGTCGCGGTATGGCTGGACGACTACGGTTGGTATCGCATCGATCCGCGCGGCAACAAGTCCGGTGTGGACGCCCAGTTCTGCCCGCCCGTCGAGCAATTGGCCTTTCCGACCATTGTCGGTGGCGAATACGATCTGCCTGAGCGTCATGCCGAGCCGTTACCCCAGATCGTGGCGGTTCTGACCGGCTACCAGACCGTCGAGGAGGTCTACCACAACCTTCCCGATGTTGAGTAAGGCCATTGACCGCGCATCCCGAACCTGTTACTCTGCGCGCTATGAAAACACAGACGATGACATTGCAGCGATGGTGGTGGCGTTCAGCCTTTATGGACTGATCGCGTGCCTTCCGCTTTTTTGACATCACAGACTGCGCCGGGCACGGCGCGGCAACATTGAAATCACACAAGCCGCGATGATCGTATCGCGGCTTGTTTTGTTTTTGGATCATTCACTGAACGATAACGACGACTTTCACCACAAGGACAACACCATGCGCATTCTTTCCGGTATCCAGCCGTCCGGTTCCCTGCATCTGGGCAACTACTTCGGCATGATGAAAAAGATGATCGACTATCAGGAGCAGGGCGAACTGTTCTGTTTCATTGCCAACTACCACGCCATGACCAGCGTGTCCGATGGCAAGGCTCTGGCCACCGGCACCCTGGAAGCCGCCGCCAAATTCCTTGCTCTCGGTATGGACCCGGAGCGTAGCACCTTCTGGGTGCAGTCTGACGTGCCCGAAGTCCAGGAGCTGGCCTGGTTTCTGTCCAACTTCACCCCCATGGGTCTGCTGGAGCGCTGCCACAGCTACAAGGACAAAATCGCCAAAGGGATTGCCGCCAACCACGGACTGTTCGCCTACCCGGTGCTGATGAGCGCTGACATTCTGCTGTTTAACAGTGACAAAGTGCCGGTCGGTAAAGATCAGAAACAGCACGTGGAAGTCACCCGCGACATCGCCATCAAAGTCAACAACGTTTACGGCGAGATTTTCACCCTGCCCGAGCCGGACATTGACGATGACGTGGCCACGGTTCCCGGCCTCGACGGTCAGAAGATGAGCAAGAGCTACGGCAACACCATCGACCTGTTCCAAAATGAAAAACAACTGCGTAAGCAGATCATGCGCATCGTCACCGACCCGACCCCAGTGGAAGATCCCAAAGACCCGGACAAATGCAACGTGTTCCAGATCTATCGCCTGTTCCTCGATAAAGAGCAGCAGGACGCCCTGCGCCAGCGCTATCTGGCCGGCGGTCTCGGCTACGGCGAGGTAAAACAGGAGCTGTTCGAGACGGTACGCGACTATTTCACCCCGTTCACCGAACGACGTAACGCGATTCTTGAAGACAAGGAAACCCTGCACAAGACGTTGGAGCTGGGCGCTCAGAAGGCTCGTTATGCGGCCTCTAAAGTCATGCGCAAAGTACGCAAGAAATCGGGCATGGCCTATTAAACATTCCTGCACATAAAAATAAAAAAAGCGGGAAATCATCAAATTGATTTCCCGCTTTTTTGTAATTTTTTAGCTTAGCGATGAGCTCCAAAAAGTTCTCTAAGAAATTATCCCAGAGTAAGGTCTGAATCATCTACCTTATACTCATCATATATTCCCAATTTTTTCATGATAAGAGGGAGTACTTGATGGATGACTCTCATTCCGCAAAGCAGTTCATTCATGTACACATCCGGATGAATTCGTGAAAAGTTAAACCCGAGGCTCTCTGCTTCTGCTTCATGTCCAAGCTCATCATGAGAATCATAAACTAACTGCATCAGTTCTGCACGCAGTGGAACTCCAGCGCGAAAAGCTTTGTCTTTAACGATTTTCAGCCATTCCTTATAATTTCTTACCACTTCATATCTGAATTTACTAAAATCCGGTGCAAATGCTTCATCCACTTCGATTTTAGTTGCAGCAAGTTCCATAAGACAAGATTCGATGTCATTTCCTACATCCAGCAAATCTAGATCGTCATCCAGTACCAATTCACTAATATAAGCTGCATAAAATGCATACACATCATTTAATGCTCTATAAATCTTATAAATATGTGCAGAATATGAATTTTCTTCTAGCTTATCCAAAATATTATCACTCTCATCATTTTCATATACGTGATCATAATCTATATCCAAAACATCAGGAAAATTTTTCGGAAAATTAACACCCATTTTCTTCAATGTATGAAAAGTCTCCCAACACAGGGTGCCCATTTCATCCGAGAGAGGATATGTTTTATAACCCGTATCTGAGTGCTCCTGTGCTCGCTCAGACAAAAAAAGGATAAGCCTTTCCCACTTGGCAGATTGCTCAAGAGAGCCTGCCCATAAAATAAAGGCTGGGTCTTTATCATCAATTTTCAGCTCTGTGCGGATTCTTTTTTCCATGTCTGTCGACATGTACTCTCCCTTTTTCCATTTACTGATCTGAGTAGGTGAAACCCCAAGCTGACTGGCAAGTTCCTTTTGACTGCAAGACATAATTTTCAACGCAAGCTTTATCAAGTCTTCGCTAAACATTTTACAATCTCCTCAACTCATATAGTTTTCAGTTCTCCATGACGAGCGACAATCTAAAGATAAAAATGTTACAGTAAATAGTCAATAAAATTTACTAAACCAGCCATCAACAACCCATTCTGGCCTTTCTATGGAAGATTAAATTTTAATGACTAAAGAAAGCAACGAATCGATGCATAAAACTATTCATAGATTGCAACATTAATTCTTTAACTATTTGACATATTGGCTTTATGCAAATACTATCTATTCATATATCTATTTGCACGAGGTGAAAAGTGCCACAAATAGCACAAGACAGCCGTCTAAAAACAATACTTAGCTCGGGAGCAAAAGACGCCGCAGCATTACAGCAACAACTCGGCGTCAGCCAACCAACGCTATCGCGTATCATTCAGCGTAATCGCCACCAGGTTGTAACGTTGGGGAAAGCACGTGCGACTCTTTACGCACTGACGCGCCCAATGGCCGAGTTAGGCCACTCCATTCCCATTTACCAGGTGCAGCCCAGTGGTGATGTCCGCAAATACGGAACACTATCCGCTCTGGCGAATAGACAATATTACTGGCAGCCGACTGAAGAACGCGGACAACTCTACAACCACCTTCCCTGGTTCATTGAGAATCTGCGACCGGAAGGCTTTCTCGGTCGCGCCTTTGCCAGACGATGTCAGGCGCTGAACCTACCCGATCGCCTTAACGACTGGTCAGATCAGCATCTCCTCCTTGCTCTGGCCCTGGGCGGTTCAGACATGCCAGGAAATCTGATTGTCGGCGAAACAGCCCTTGCCGCCTACCTTGGCAACCAAGGGGAACCGACAATCAGTATGAAATCAATTGACAGAGAAACACGTTACCCGCAATTGGCGGATGAAGCCATGGCTGGCGATCCGCCGGGGTCTTCCGCTGGCGGCGAACAACCGAAATTCTGTATCCGCATTGACAACGAGGCCCCGCATCAGGTACTGGTCAAATTCACGCCTCCTGTCCACACTATCGAAGGTCAACGCTGGGCTGATTTGCTCGTTTGCGAGCACCTTGCTTTGCAAACAATCACTGAGGCTGGACACCCGGCAGCACAAAGCCAGCTATTTTTTTTCGGCACACGAGCGTTTCTGGAAGTCCAACGTTTTGACCGTATCGGCAACATTGGTCGAAAAGGAATAACGCACTTGGGTATCCTGGAAGATGAATTCAGCGGTGAATCACGGGATCGCTGGCACTTATCGGCTTTGAGGTTAAACAGCGCAGAGCTTATCACCACTGATGACGTCGAAGATATTTGCTGGCTGGAAGCATTTGGCAGACTCATTGCCAACACGGATCGTCACTTTGGCAACATCTCGTTCTTCACAGACGCTCTACCATTTCGTCTCTGCCCGGCCTATGACATGCTACCAATGCATTACCGCCCAGCAACATCTGGTGAACTCATTGACCGGCCCTACGATCTGCCAACGCCCGATGCGAAACTTTTTCCATATTGGGCCGACGCGACACTTTGGGCGATCAAATTTTGGAGTAACGTTACCAGCGATCCTAGAGTTTCTGTAGGCTTTCAAAATATTGCCCAACAACAATTGGAACAGCTTACAGAGAAGAACACCACTGGCCCTCGATTACTTTCTTAAACAAGAAATACCACGATGAAAAAAGCGGGAAATCGATTCGTCGATTTCCCGCTTTTTTCATTTCAATCGCTCTCTTGAGCTAAAACGCTCTATAGATTCATCTTGCGAATCCTCACTTCAATCTCCTGATCCCCTTTCAACAACTCAACAAGCTCAGCAGTAT